>DXBV01000026.1 GCA_019116345.1 Candidatus Allofournierella merdipullorum
ACCCCCTCTATTTTGCCCTGGAGCAGTACGCCAAAGAGAACACTTTGCCCCACTACCGGGAATGTGTTGTCTGCTTCGCCCAGGTGTATGACCAGGCGCTCCCCACCAGGCGGGTGCGCGACTATGACAACTTGGAGGAAAAGCAGATTTTAGATCTGCTGTCCTCTTTTGTTATGGCTGATGATACCGGGCTGTTGTGCGATGCCTATAACACTGCCGAGCTGGGCGAGCAGGACTGCACGATGATTTTCGTCATGGAGAAGCACCGCTTTCCCGGGTGGCTTGCAGAGCATAAATCAAGCCTGAAATCCATCTCGGATTTTTGAGCATTTTGGGCCCCTTGCGGCCCGACATCCCGCGAAGCCGCTGAAAGTCCCGGATTTTCGGGCTTGCGGCCACTTGGGAGAAGCTTTATTTTACCGAAGTTCTCAGTCATTACGGTAAAAATCCAGCACCGACAAAGGAGGTGATCCCTTGGGAAAAACAGCCGCACTTTTCCACAGCCGGATACGCTCCCGTTCCGGCTTTTATCGCTGACCGCCATCTCTGGAGAGTTCCCAACCAGCCAGCTGAACCGTCTCCCGGCCAGCCTCTACTATTTGGAGGCGGTCGTGACCTCGCTCAAAAAGAGCGGGCTGCTACGGACCTACTACCGTGACAGGCTCCGTGGCTATCGGCTGGGGGCAAAAGCCAAGGCCGCCCTGCTGGACGGCTGGCCGGATCGTTTCTCTCCCTACCTGACCGGCGACACCGACACCAACCGCCTCAAGAGCGAGGTGAACCGGCGGCTCCGGCTCCACCGCCTCGCGGAAACCTATGTCACGATGGACAATGCGGGGATCGGGCTCTTTCAGGATGAAAAGCCGAAGGTTTTTTCGCCGCAGGGCCATTGTGGCGAAGCCATCGAGTATCCCGCCTTTTACAGTTCCCGTGAAGTCAAGGAAATGGGGATCGACGCCACGCAGATTCGCAGCTCACGGTTTACAGGGGTGCTTCTTGCGCCCACCGGCATTTTTGTCACCTACAACAGCGGCGCTGCCCTGATGAAATGGCGCTGCAAATCCGAGATGCGGGTAAAGGCGCTGATGTGGAGCGTCCTGTGCCAGCAGCGTTTGGCCGGGCAGTACCGCGCCGAAGATGTGCATGGGCTGGTGCTGGGCGACAGCATGGAACTGGCCTACCAGATGCTCACCAGCACCGGCGGGGCCAAGCACGACTATTTCATGCTGGACGGCAGCTACGACCATTTTTATTTTCTCACAAATAACCACCAGGGGGAGGTGATCCTTGCTTTACTGTGTGATCCCTTGAAAACCGCAGAGCTTAACCGCATTCTGTCCCAAGGCTTGATTGCCGGGAACGCCGGAAAGGCCATTGAGCAGGATGCCGCGGAGCAGGACGGAACGCCGGTGCTGTTCGGCTACTCCTGCGACTTGCCCCGGATCGCACGCTTCAGCACCTCCCTCGACCTGATGGAGCGCCCCGGCACGCTGATCTGCTTCGACTTCCAGGCAGATGTGCTGCGCCGTTACTGCGGTAGCCGGGTCCGCTTTCAAACCATTGATTTCACAAAATTCGAGGGGAGGTTGTTCCCATAGATAAGAAGAAACTCATTGCAGGCCTGATCGCTGCGCCGTTTGCCATCCTTGCGATTTTCTACGCAGGCGGCTTTCTGGGGCAGATATTGGGCAACTACGCGGCATGGAAACAGGGCGGCGGCATCCCCGGAGACGGCACATCTCCGGCGGCAGCGTCGCCCGATTTTATTACCTGCCTGACCTCTGTGCTCCATCCCCCCTATGGGGTGTACGGAGTGCTGATCTGCATTGGCCTGCTGGCGGTTCTGCTGCTCATGGTCATGAGGATGGGCTACAGTGATACCGGCGAGTATGACACGGACCGGAACTTTGTCTATTCGGCCAAGGGCACCTATGGCACCTCCGGCTGGATGGGCCGCAAGGAAATGAAGGGTGTGCTGGATCTGGTGCCGGATCTGCGCAAGCATAAGGGCATTGTGCTGGGGATGCTGGACGGGAAAGCCGTCTGTATTCCTGAAAATCCCCGCATCAACGGCAACCTCGCCGTGTACGGCTCGTCAGGCAGCATGAAGACCCGCTCATTTTGTATGAACCGCATCCTTCAGGCGGTGATCCGTGGGGAATCGCTGATCATTTCAGATCCGAAAAGTGAACTCTATGAAAAATCCAGCGAATACCTGCGGGAACAAGGCTATTGTGTCAAGGTTTTCAACCTGGTGTTGCCGGAAAATTCAGACAGCTGGAACTGCCTTTCCGAAGTGGAAGGGCAGGAACTGATGGCGCAGCTTTTTGTGGATGTCATCATCAAGAACACCAACAGCACCGGCAAGGGCGACCACTTCTGGGACTCCTGTGAGATGAACCTGCTGAAAGCCCTCGTCCTCTATGTGGACCAGAGCTATGCCAAAGAAAACAGGAATATCGGCGAGGTGTACCGGCTGCTGACACTGAATGGGGAATCCGACCTGGACAACCTGTTTGATGTTCTGCCGCCCACCCATCCGGCCAAAGCGCCCTACAGCCTGTTCAAGCAAGCCAGCGACACAGTGCGCAGCGGCGTCATCATCGGCCTTGGCTCCCGGCTGCAGGTGTTCCAGTCGGAACTCATCAAGAAGATCACCACCCGGGATGAGATCGACCTGGAATTGCCCGGCCAGGAGCGGTGCGCCTACTTCCTCGTTACCAGCGATCAGGACAGCACCTTTGATTTTCTGGCAAGCCTGTTCCTGTCCTTTTGCTTTATTAAGCTGGTGCGGTATGCAGACAAGAACTGCGAGGGCGGCAAGCTGCCGGTTCCCGTCCATATCCTGGGGGAAGAGCTCACTGCCTGCGGGACCATTCCGGACCTCTCCCGCCGTCTCAGTGTGATTCGATCCAGAAACATATCCATGAGCTGCGTCTTCCAAAACCTTGCGGGGCTCCAAAACAGATACCCGCTCAATCTCTGGCAGGAAATCTTGGGAAACTGTGATGCGCAGCTATTTTTGGGCTGCACAGACAGCCTGACGGCGGAATTCATCTCCGAGCGCACCGGTCTGGCCTCTGTGTCAGTGTCCAGTAAATCCAAGCAGCTGGGCACCTGGCGCATCTCCAATTATACGCCGGAATACCGGGAGACCTCCGGCGTCGGCAAGCGGCCTGTCCTCACCCCGGATGAAGTGCTTCGTCTCCCGATTACACAGGCGCTGGTTATTATCCGCGGCCAAAAGGCCCTGAAGGTAGAGAAGATGGACTACTCCAAGCATCCGGAATCCTCCAAGCTCCGCGACTGCAAAGCCTCCGCGCACATTCCTGAATGGCGCGAGTTGGAGGAACAAGCGCAGCCGAAACCTGCCGCCGCGCCGCCCCCGGCCCCCAAGCCGAAGGAAAGCGCCCCCAAGAAGCCGGCGGCAAAGAGAAAACCGAAATCTTCCGGTACGCCGGCTGCCCCGAAATCGCCCCCGTCACCGCCTGCTTCCGAGGCCCCGGACGGGATCATCACCACAGACAAGAACTCGATCCTTTCTTAAATTCACAACATAAGGAGGTTTTTTACTTATGGCAACCAAGAAAAAAGAATTGCTGGAGCAGGAAAATTCCGTTCCTGAAACCACGGTTCCCGTGGAGAACACTCCGCCCCCTGATGAAGCGCAGGCTGATATGGCGGCGCCCGCTGATGGCGGCGATTTGAATGAGCTGCTGGCCTCTATGGACCAGCCGGATGAAGATGCTGCCCCCACGGAGGATGGCAGTATCCTCCCGGAACTCACCGAAAACGAGATGTTTGGTGAGGCGGATACCGATGCTACGGCGGCAGACGCCCTTCCCGGCGATGATGACGCCGCTCTGACAGAGGGCCCTGACAGTGATGATGGCGAAGATGCCTCTGCTGTTCCCGCTGATGATGGTGCGGCCGATGTCCCCGGTGAGCCTGTTTCTGAAGCGGCTGAGGAACCGGAACCGCCCAAGCCCAAACGGGCCACTCGCAGGAAAAAGACCGTGACGGCCGAAAGTATGGAGCCGGCGGAAGAAGTTCCCGCAGAAGCAGAGCCTCTTGAGCCGACGGCTCCTACTGGGGAAGATGCGCCGTCTGATGACGGTGAGGCGGCTGCGGCTGAAGATTCTGCCTCTCTGGCCGAACAGCCTGCTGAGGCAGCCCCTGCTCCTGCTCCCACTTCTACTCCCAGGCGCACCGCCGCTCCCCGCCGCAGTGAGCCTTCAATCCTGACCATCCGCAGCCGGGAAGATGTGGAGACGCAGGAAGACCGTGAGGACATCATCTGGCATGAGATCCA
>DXBV01000027.1 GCA_019116345.1 Candidatus Allofournierella merdipullorum
ATGAGCGTTATCTTGTTTCCATGGATATCCAACAATGGCGTAAGCACTGGAATAAGTATTGTATGCTTGTCCCAAAAGAAAATCGTACATTAACTTCCTTCAGGAATCAAATCTCGTTAGGAAAGACAAAAGCGATAGAGGTTAATACTGGAATTTCTCTCTTGACTGCGCATATGTCAAAAGGTTTGCAATTTGATGTTGTGTTCATAATGGGATTGAGTGAGGGTACTTTCCCGGATTATCGCGCCATTAAGTCGGGAAATGTACAACTATCTCAAGAGATGAATAATATGTATGTTGCAGTTACCAGAGCAAAGCGTTTATGCTATATGACTTATCCCGCAAAGAAGAAGATGCCTTGGGGTGATATCAAAAATCAAGTGCCTTCCAGATACATTAAGGATATTGTGGTTTAATGATCTGAAAACTCAAAATAAGCACACAAAGTTGTAAGTCTCTGCTGGCAACACCATGGCAACAAAAAATCAGATAGCTCAAACTATCTGGATAATGAAAACAATAGAAACACTCTGAGCTAAATCCCATAAGCAAATCCGTTTAGAATATCCCTGACAGGAGCGAGTGGGAATGATACACAACATATAACAAAAGCGCTCTTCCGGACGATATGTCCGGAAGAGCGCTTTTTCGCTGTCTGCCGTGAGGCTTTCGTCTTCCTTTCTGAACTTTTACACTTGACAAGCAGGAGCCTCGCGCCTATAATGAACATTGTTCATATTGAGGTGATGGAATGAATACCGTTGTTACATCCCGGGAAGACATCCTGAAAGCCAGCCGGGAACTGATCCGCCGGGAGGGCTGGTCCGCCGTGAGCATTCGCTCGGTGGCGGCGGCGTGCGGAGTGTCGGTCGGCTCGATCTACAACTACTTCGATTCCAAGTCTGCGCTGGTGGGCGCGGCGGTGGAAAGCGTGTGGTGTGAGATTTTCCATCGCCCGGAGGACGAGGCCGTTTTTCGTGACACGCTGGCCTGCATCGCCTGGATGTACAGCCGGATGGAATACGGCTGCCACCAGTACCCCGGCTTTTTCAACCTCCACTCGCTGGGATTCATGCGGGAGGAAAAGTCGGACGGCAGACGCCGGATGCAGCAGACCTGGCAGCACATTCTGGAAGGGCTGTGCGCTGTGCTTCGGCATGACCCCAACATCCGCCCGGATGCGTTCACCGACGGCTTCACCGCCGAAAAGTTCGCCGACGTGCTGTTTTCGCTGATGCTCTCTGCCCTGCTGCGGCAGGACTACGACCCCTCCACCGTGCTGGAACTGGTGCGGCGGACCCTTTACCAGAATTCCCACTGAACCGTGGGAATTTTTTATCCCGCAAAATGAACATCGTTCACCAAAGGGGCAGAACATGAAAGTAAAACGCGACACCCTGCTGCTGCTCGCCTGTCTTGTTTGGGGCGCAGCCGGGTTCAACATCCTTCGCATTGGGCTTTCGGCCTATCCGGCGCACCGGACGGCGATGAATTTCCTTTTGAGCGCGCTGGTTTTTGCGCTGTTTCAGACCTTTGTGTTCGGCAGGCTGGTCAAAAAGCACACCGCCCGCATCTCGGCGTACAGGGAAGAGAAGCACTTCTTTTGGAAATTCTTTGACGCAAAATCCTTCGCCATCATGGCGGCGATGATGACGCTGGGCATCGCTCTGCGGGCCGGCGGGCTTGCACCGGAAGGCTTTATCGCCGTGTTCTACACCGGGCTTGGCGGCTCGCTGCTGCTGGCCGGGCTGCTGTTCGGGCGAAATTACGGCAAAGCGGCACTCAGCCGCCGCGCCCTTTAAATCCACATCAAAGGAGAACCATTATGCAAGCGATCGTTGAAACTCTGTTCGACGCCGTGTATCTCATCACGGTGATCACCCTGGGCATTCGGATGATCCGGGGCAGCGGCAACAGCCGCCAGTTCCGCCTGTTCGGCTGGATGGCTGTGGTGCTGGGGGCGGGCGACTCCTTCCACCTCATTCCCCGTGCGCTGGCTCTGTGCACCACCGGCCTGGAAAACTACACCGTGGCGCTGGGCCTGGGCAAGTGCATCACCTCTGTGACCATGACGGTCTTTTATGTGCTGCTCTACTACGTCTGGCGCCTGCGCTACAAAGTCAGCGGCCAGAGCGGGCTGACCGCGGCCGTTTATGTTCTGGCGGGCGTGCGCATTGCTCTGTGCATGATGCCGCAGAACCAGTGGCTCAGCGCCGATGCGCCCCTGAACTGGGGCATCTGGCGCAATATCCCCTTCGCTCTGCTGGGGCTTGTGGTGATCGTTCTGTTTTATCGCAGCACCAAAGAGCACGGTGACAGCGCCTTCCGCTGGATGTGGCTGACCATCGTGCTGAGCTTCGGGTTCTACATCCCGGTGGTGCTGTGGGCGGACGCGGTGCCCCTCGTCGGGATGCTGATGATCCCCAAGACCTGCGCTTATGTTTGGACGGTGCTCATTGGCTACTTTGCTATGAAAAAAGAATGCTGAAAAGGAGATCTTGCCATGAAACGTTTTATGAACACTGCGCTTCTGTACGCCATTCTCGCCATGGTCGGCGGTGTATTCTACCGTGAGTTCACCAAATTCTTCGGCTTTACCGCCAAAACCACCCTTTCAGTGGTGCACGTTCACTACTTCATGCTGGGGACCGTGTTCTTCCTGCTGCTGCTTTTGCTGGAAAAGGCCTTCGCGTTCTCCGGCCCCAAGACCGGCCGGGTGCTGGCGGTCTATCACGCGGGGCTGAACCTCACCTGCGTGATGTTCCTGGTGCGCGGCGTGCTCCAGGTGCTGGGCACTCCCCTCTCCTCCGGCATGAACGCGGCGATCTCCGGTATTGCCGGCATCGGCCACATTCTGCTGGGCGTCAGCCTTGTGCTGGTGCTGCTGCAGGTCCGGCGCGGCGTGAAGGACTAAAACGAAAAGAGCCATCCGTTCGGATGGCTCTTTTTTGTTGTCAACTCAGCGTCACGACTTCGCCCGAGACCGAGAGCGGCGTGAGCGCGCCGTTCTCGATGATATAGGACTCGCCGCAAATCTCTTTCTTGCCGGCGGCGGTGTCCAGGTAAATATAGCTGCCGTCCACGATGGCGTAGAATCTTTTGCCCACACTGTCCGGATAGGTGATGTCCTCCATGAGGCGCAGCCCGTCCACGATGTCGGTCTTTAAAATTTGATAGTGGGGAATGAGAATGGTCTTTGTCAGGCCGAGGCCGTCGTAATACTTGGGATAGTCGGGGTCCAGGGCTTCCCCCTTCAGCTCGGGGGGCGCATAGACCACTTCGGAGCAGTTCATGGACCCGGCGCTGACGCCCAGGATCACACCGTTAAAGCCTTCCAGCGCCTGGCGCAGGCCAATTTGCTGGAAAAAGCGGTTCTGGGTGGGCACATGGCCGCCGGCGAAAAAGAGCAGGTCAGCCTGCTGCACCAGCGCCTGCGTCTCCTGCTGGTTTCTGCCGTCCAGCACGGTGAAGCCGCTGAAGGAAAAGCCCGCCGCTTCAAAACTGGCCCGGGCCTGTTTTGCATAGCGGTCGGTGCGGGCAGGAATGTCCGGCGCAGAGCAGACGTAAACCGCCTCGCAGGGCGTGGGCAGAGCCTCCCGGAGCCTGTCCACCAGACCGTTTTCCGTATTCAGTTCATTGGAGTTCGGCAAGTTGAAGTTGCCGGTGAGAAAGCATTTCATCTGCTTGCACCTCTCTGACGCTGTTTTCCGGCGCTGCCGGTCACTTCTACCCTACCATAACCCCACGGTGGTTGCAATGCCTTTTGCGGGCGGCGCGGTGGTATTTTCTTGCAACCGGCGGCAAAAAAGGGCGCGGCCCGCGGAGTGATCCGTCGGCCGTGCCCTTTTGGGTTCATTGCTGCGGCGCCTCATATCTGCCGTAACGTTCCAGCACCAGTTCCAGCGCCTCTGTCGAGCCCGCCGCCAGCACTGCGCAGGGCTCATTCAGCGGCAGCGGTTTGCCGCTGGCCGCTGCGACGGCACCCCCCGCCTCCGTGAGGATGACGCGGGCGGCGTTGTGGTCCCACGGGCAGGAGCGCAGCGCCACACACAGGTCCGCTTCACCGCAGGCCACAGCACAAATCTCCAGCGCCACCGAGCCGATGCTGCGCACGGCACGCACGTCCCGGGCAAGGCGGAGCAGCTCGTCACGGCCGGGCTCCAGGAACGTGCGGATCACGTCGGGGGTGAAGAGCAGCAGTTCCGGAATGTTCTTGCGGCGGGAGGTTTCGATGCGCCGTTCGCCGCACCATGCCCCCTGCCCTGCCCGGGCGTGGTAGAGGCGGTCGTTCTCCACGTCCAGCACCAGCCCGAACAGCGGCTCGCCCCGCTGCCAGCATCCCACCGACACCGCATAGTTGCGGTGCTGGTTGATGAAGTTGGTGGTGCCGTCGATGGGGTCGATGTACCACACGGTTTCCGGAGATGCATCGCCCGCCGCGGGGAACTCCTCGCCCATGATGGCGTCGGCGGGGAATTCGTTCAGGATGCCCTGGCGCAGGAACTGTTCCGTCTTTTTGTCCCAGACGGTGACCAGGTCCTGATGGCCGGTTTTGCAGCGGACGGCGTCCGCTTCCAGCCGGGCCTGACGCAGCGCCGCGCCGGCCTGACGCACCAGCGCCACAGCCAGTTCAAACCGTTCCATGTTTCACCGCCTCCCGTTGCATTGAGTTTCTTATAATCAGACCACAGAACGGGGCGGCTGTCAAGTCCGGCCTCACCAGATCACCCGGAAGCGGGCGTTTTCCAGTTTGCCCACCGGGCTGTGCTCCCGGATATACCGGGCCACCATATCGGGCATTTCCGTGCTGCCCCGCCAGAGCACCGGGCAGTCCCGCAGGACCTCATAGCCGCCGGTGCCGGTGGCCCGGTAGTTGCTGGTGCAAAGGCGCAGCGGCCCCG
The DNA here is from genome assembly GCA_019116345.1 of Candidatus Allofournierella merdipullorum. Classification (GTDB taxonomy): domain Bacteria; phylum Bacillota; class Clostridia; order Oscillospirales; family Ruminococcaceae; genus Allofournierella_A; species Allofournierella_A merdipullorum. Next base: position 4,902 of record DXBV01000027.1, read on the forward strand.
GCCCCAGGGGCGAGCCGTCCAGCCGGGTGAGATGCACCACCCGCTGGCCCACCGGGCGGGTCAGGTCAAAGGTGTAGTCCAGCCCGGCAAAGAAGTCATAGTTGTAGTGTTCCACCTTGGGCTGCAGGAACGCGGCGGACACCTTCGGCTGACCGTTCTCCAGCTCGAAGTAGGAAGCGCACCGCTCCAGGCACCGGCGGATGACCTCCTCGGTGACCTCCATCACCACCATGGTGTTGGCAAAGAGATAGGCGGCGGTCACATTGCGCATGGTCACCGACGCAGCCAGGCCCACCGGCTCGTTGCCCAGGCTGGTGCAGGACACGTCCGCCCCGGTGGCGTCCAGCTGCACCTGATTGAAGATGGCGGCCACCCGGCTGCCGTGCAGCGCGGCGTCCAGCTTTTGCTCCGGGAGGATGGGCTCTTCCAGCGCGCCGATGGGCTGGTCCAGCCAATGCTGCACCGTCTGTTCCAGCCCAAGAAGCGATTCATAGGGCTGGGCGGAATGCGTCTCCCCCGCCGGAAGAAACCGGGAAGTAAAGGCGCTCTTTCCGTTCTCGCGGCTGCCCTCCACCAGAAGGCAGACCCCGGCGTTTGCGGGCGGCTGCACGGCGTAGGTGCCCGCCAGCTCCACCCCTTCCACCGCCATATGCTGATGGCCGGTGAGCAGCAGGTCGAAGTCCAGTTCCCGGGCGATGCGGCAGGCCACGTTCTCGCCGCTGTCCGACAGAAGCTGGCCGGAGGTCAGATCCTCCTCAAAGCCGCCGTGATAGATGCACACGCACACGTCGCACAGCGGCCGCAGCGCCTCCCGGGCGGCCCGGGCGGCTTCAAAGGCGTCGGTGATCCGCAGCTTTTCCAGGTTCTGCGGCTGTTCCCAGATGTTGACGAAGTCGGTGACGATGCCGGTGATGCCCACCCGCAGGCCGTTGGCCAGGGTGCGCACCGTCCAGGGGCGCAGGGGCAGACGGCCCCCCAGGTCCTCCACATTGGCGCAGAGGCACTCCCCTTTCATGGCCGAGAGGAAATCTTCCAGCGCCTCGTAGCCGAAATTGAAGTCGTGGTTGCCCAGGGTGAAGCAGTCCAGCCCCATGGCGTTGAAAGCCGCCGCCACCGGGTGGGTGGGCCAGTCGGGGCGATGCTCCAGATAATACTGCACCAGCGGAGTGCCCTGCAGCGAGTCGCCGCCGTCCAGCACCAGCGTGTTGCCGTCCTTTTCGATCTGGGCGGCCATATTCAGCAGGCCGGACGCCTCCGGCCGGTTCGCGGCGTAATTCACCGGGAAGATGTGGCCGTGGGTGTCGGAAGTGAAATAAATTTTGAGTTGCTGTTTCATGCTTACCCCCTGGCCAGCTTGACGCGAATCTTGGTGGAGATCCACTCCACGATGAGCACCAGCACGATGAGCCCGGCCAGAATGGCGCCGGCCTCCTCCCACCGATAGGCGTTCATGGCGAAGATGAGCGGAGCGCCGATGCCGCCCGCGCCCACCAGGCCCAGGACCGTGGCGTCACGCAGGTTGATGTCGAAACGGTAGATGGCAGTGGAGGCGAAGTTGGGCATCAGCTGCGGCAGGATGCCGTAGCGAATTTTCTGCCAGGTGGTGCAGCCCGCCGCGTCCAGCGATTCCAGCACCCGCACATCCAGGTCCTCGATGGCTTCGATGTACATCTTGCTCACCATGCCCACCGAGCACAGGGACATGGTCAGAAGGCCGGCAAAGGCGCCGGGGCCGGTGACGCGGATGAACATCAGGCCGTAGACGAAGGCGGGCACGGTGCGCACCGCCATGATGATGACACGGCCCACAAAGGCCACCGGGCGCGGGGTGAGGTTGGAGGCGGAAATGAACGCCAGCGGGATGGAGATGATGGCGCCCACCACCGTGCCCAAGAAGGCGATGCAGATGGTCTCCAGCAGCAGGTAGGGCACGCCCTGGGTGGTGAGGTTGAAGAGCAGCCGGGTGTCCGGATGGAAGATGCCGGAGAGGATATTCAGGGCGATCTTCGCGCCGTTCTGGGTGGTGCCGGCGGTCTCCACGGCGGTGCCGCTCCAGACCAGAAGGCCCACGACCACCACGGCAACGGCGGCCTCAAACAGCCAGCGCCGGGGGCGCTGCGCATAGGCCTGTTCGATTCTGTTTTCCATATGTGCGCGCCTCCTCTCACACCAGCCGCTTGCGGGCGGCACGGCTGACAGTCTCGATGATGAACACGGTGACGAACAGCGCCAGCAGGATCATGCCCACGCTGTCGTACTCGCGCCAGCCAATTTTCTCGTTGAGGATGAGGCCCAGGCCGCCGGCGCCCACATAGCCCAGGATGGAGGCGTAGCGCACGTTGCCCTCAAAGCAGAACAGGCAGTTGGAGAGATAGGAGGGCAGCACCTGGGGCACGATGGCGCTGAGAAAAGCACGGGTCTTGGTGGCGCCCATGGCTTCCATGGCCTCGAAGGGGCCCATGTCCACGGTCTCGATCTCCTCGTAGAGAATTTTGCCGATGTAGGCAAAGGTGAAAATAGCGATGGCGGTGGTGCCCGCCAGGGTGCCCAGGCCAAAGACGTAGGTGGCGATGAGCGCGCTCACCAGCGTGGGCAGGGTGCGGATGATGCTGAGCAGCAGGCGCATGGCCGCCACCACCGCCCGGTTGTGGATGATGTTGGTGGAGGCCAGCATGGCAAAGGGAACCACCAGCACGGAACCGATGAAGGAGCCCAGCAGCGACATCTTGATGGTGTCGAACAGGGGCTGCCAGATCTGGGACATATAGTCCCACCGGGGCGGGATCATCTGGCCCAGAATGACGAAGAACTCGCCGATGCGCCGCACCAGAACGCCCATGTCAAAGCCGGTGACTTCCACAGAGACCACCGCCATCGCCAGCAGCGCCGCCGCGTAGAGCGGGGCCCGGGAGCGGGGCTTTTTGATCTGCTTGCCGTTGGCCAGCGTGATGGTGCGGGGCGGGAACACCTTGTCAAACAGGTTCATTCCGCTTCCTCCTGTCCTCCCTGATAGATGGCGTCCAGAACCGACTGGTCCACCTTGTCCGCCGGGCCGTCGTAGACGATCTCGCCCGCGCGGATGCCCACCACCCGGGTGGCGTACTGCAGCGCCAATTCCACATGGTGGATGTTGATGAGCACGGTGATCTTCATCTCACGGTTGATGCGCTGGAAGTCGTCCATCACCTGCTTGGCGGTGACAGGGTCCAGCGAAGCCACCGGCTCGTCCGCCAGAATGATTTGGGGGTTCTGGGCCAGCGTGCGGGCCAGGGCCACGCGCTGCTGCTGACCGCCGGAGAGCTGGTCCGCCCGAACGAAGGCCTTGTCCAGGATGCCCACCTTGTCCAGCGCTTCCAGCGCCTTCATCTTCTCCTCTTTGGTGAAGATGCCGAAGGCCGCCCGCCACCAGGGCAGGTCGGGCACAAAGGCGGTGAGCACGTTTTTGATGACGGTGGTGCGGGTGATGAGGTTGAAGGATTGGAAGATCATGCCGATCTTCCGCCGGAAACGCCGCAGGCTCTTGCCGTGCAGGGCCATCACGTCGGTGCCGTCCACGGTGAGGGTGCCGTCGGTGACGTCGTGCATGCGGTTGATGGTGCGGATCAGGGTGGATTTGCCCGCGCCGGACAGGCCGATGATGGCCACGAACTCACCCTGGTCGATGGTCAGATTGATGTGCTTCAAAGCCTCGAAGCCGTTGGGATAGCGCTTGTTTACGTCTTTGAATTCGATCATGATGGTTCCTCTCCATTCCAAATGAGGGAGGAAAGCCCCGGGCTTCCTCCCTCATCCAGAAAACTATGTTTTGTCAGATCAGCCCGCGCTGTTCAGGGACTGGATCATCTCCTGGGCGGCCCGCTCGGAGTCGTAGTCAGAAGACTGGGCGGGCTGGTAGCCGTTGTGGCTGTAGATGGCGATGACCTCTTTGCCTTCCTCGGTGTTGCCGATGTTGATGAAGGCCTCGGACAGGGCGGCCTTGAAGGCGTCGTCCATGATGGGAGAGGTCTTGCTGACGCTGATGGTGTCGTTGTAGATGGCGGGGGTCACGCCGATGACGGCGGTGTCGTCCCAGATGCTGTTGGTCATGGCGTACTCGCCGGTCCACTCGTCCTCATAGTCGCGGCGGGCGTCGGCGTAGGTGCACAGCACGTCCACCTGGCCGGAAGCCAGACGGGCAAAGGCGCTGCCGTAGGAGTCAGACTGCACGGCATGGGGCAGCTCGGTGATGTTCTTGTCGAAGTTCTCCTGCAGCCACAGAGAGGGGTAGATGTAACCGGCGGGAGAGGAGGAGTTGGCAACGCTCCAGTTCACGCCGCTCACGTCTTCCCAGGTCAGAGCCTCGCCGGCATTGACCTTGGCAGCCAGAGCCTGGCCCTTCTCAGAGGGGCCGGCGATCATCAGGGCACGGTAGCTGGTGACCTGATTGGTGGTGGGCTCGGTGGGAGCGTTGTCGTTCCAGTCCTTGGCGTTGTCAGAGTCGATGGACAGGCCGTCGCGGGTGGCGGTGAGCAGCACGTCGCAGCCGTCGTCGTACAGAACGTAGGTGCCGCCGGGGATCAAGCCCACATCAGCGGTGCCGGCGGACAGAGCCTCGCCCACGGCCTCGTAGCTGGTGCCAACGGTGATCTCCACTTCGCCCACGTCGTAGCCCAGCTTGGCCAGCTCGTCGGTGAGCAGCTGCTTCAGGGGCTCGGTGGCGGTGATGATCTCGTCCGGCTCACGGGAGGGCACAAACGCGATGCGCAGGGTGTCGATGCTCTTGTTGGCCTCGGTGGCGCCGCTGGTGCCGGTGCTGGCGCTGGCGCCGGAGCTCACGGTGCTCGAGGGAGCGCTCTGGCCGCAGCCGGCCAGCAGCCCGGCGCACATCACGCCGGCCAGCAGAAGAGAAAGTCCTTTTTTCATGTCCTGTTTCCTCCTAAGTCTCTGCTTTTGAGTTGGTTTCGAGGCGGTTTGCCTCTTATATTGCAAAGAGGGGGTCTCCCTCTCACAATCTCACGCGGTGTCCCCGATCTTCAGGTGAGTGGGCACCATCACCGTCACAGCCTGGCTGCGCTTGCCGCTGATGCGTCCGAAAAGCAGCTCCAGAGCGTTCTCCCACACATAGTCCGGATACATTTCCAGGCAGGTGCCGGTGGGCCATTTGCTCTCCAGCGTCTGCAGATCCTGATAGATGATGACGGCCACATCCTTGGGGATACGCACGCCCATCTCCCGGAATGCCTCCAGCGCGCCTTCTGCCACCTCGTCGCTGCCCAGCAGCATGGCCTCGGCCAGCGTGTGCTCTTCGATGGCCTTCCGTGCCAGATCGTAGCCGCTTTGGCGGCTGATCTCGCCGATGTGGAACAGGCGTTCGTCGTAAAGGCCGCGGGCCTCCAGCAGACGGCGCAGCGCCTGCGCGCGGTGGACGCCGATGCGCCCGCCGGGGCCGTCGTAGATGCCGCCGATGTAGCCGATGCCGGTGTACTGCTTGCGGTCCAGCAGGTAGGAGACCATCTGCTCGTGGCCCCGCTCGAAATCCACCTGCACCTGGTCGAACTCATAGCTCTGCTGGCCGGCGTTCACAAAGACGATGGCGAAGGACAGCGAGCGCAAAAAATCGACCTCCGCCTCGGTGAACACGCCCAGCGCGATGACCCCGTCCACCTTCTGGGGCTGGCCGAACGCCAGCCGCACAAAGGAGACGTCATACTGATCGGTCATCATCTGCACAAGGCAGGACAGAGACGAAAGCCGGACATTGTGCCGGTCAGGGCGCAGGATGCGCCAGTCCGCCACGCCGATGGTCAGGTGGGTCTTGACCTCCGCCGCCTTGCGCTGCCGGGGCGAAACATAGCCCAGCGCATGGGCCGCCTGAAAGATACGGATGCGCACCTCGGGGCTGACGGAAATGTTTTCATCCTTATTGAGGACCCGCGAGACAGCCGCGGCCGAAACCTGCGCCGCCTGTGCCACGTCTTTGATGGTAGCCACGATCCAGCCCTCCCCTGTCTCATCATTGCGCTTTCATTATAGCGGGCGCGTGCGACGCAAGTCAATGTTTTTTACTAAATTTTTACTAAATTTTACTGGCATCGCACGCTGTGAAAAAAAGTGGAGCGAAGGGTTGACAAATCCTTCGCCCGGTGGTATCGTGAGACGTGTTCGGTAGGTAAGGCTACTGCAGGGATATGGGCTGTTGCCGCAAAACAGTGGAGACACTGTGCGCTGGTTTGAACAGGGTGCGTCGAATGCAAGGCGCATCATAACACAGCTTCACCGCCCTGCAAAGTCAAAGCTCACACGGATCAGCATCGTTTGGAACGCTCCCGTATGCCCTGCCGGACATACGGGAGTTTTATTTTCCCGGGAAAGGGGGCGCGTGCGCCATGGAACAAGGCCAATGTCACAGTAGAACAAGCATCATGCGGTGGTCGCGGGACCGCTGCGGGCGTGCGCGTCCGTAGCGTTGGTTTTTTGCGCTCTTTTTTCCGGGACTGCCGCCTTGGCGGGGAAGTTTCCCCCGAAAGGCGGCCTTTTTTTGCCCTTTTGAGGGAGTGCTGCGGCCGCCTGTGCAAAAAAGCAAAGGGAGGTACGAAGCAATGAAATTTCTGTTCAAGACCAATCGCGCGCCCGTTCTGCGGGCCGAAAAAGAGAGGGCGGAAGCCCTGCGCCGCCGGCTGCTGGAGGCTGCAGCCGCCGACGGTGACATCCTGCTGGAAGAGCTGGGCTCTGCCGCGGGCGGACTGGACGAGGCGGCAGTGCGCCTTGCCCGGGAGGAGCACGGGGCGAACCTTCTGCCCAAGGGCAGAACGGAACCGCTTTTCCGGCGTTTGTTCCTCGCTTTCATCAACCCTTTCACGGCGGTGCTGCTGGCGCTGGCGGTGATCTCGGTGTTCACCGAGATCATTTTTGCCGCCCCCGGCGATGAGAGCTTTGCCACCGTGCTCATCATCACCACGATGGTGCTGGTCTCGGGGCTGCTGCGCTTCGTGCAGGAGACCCGCAGCGGCAACGTGGCGGCGCGGCTGGGCAGCATGCTGCACACCACCGCCTGTGTGGAGCGGGCCTGCGTGCGGGCGGAGATCCCGCTGGAGGATGTGGTGGTGGGCGATGTGGTGCATTTGAGCGCCGGCGACATGATCCCCGCCGACGTGCGCATCCTCACTGCCCGTGACCTGTTCGTAAGCCAGTCGGCCCTTACCGGCGAGAGCGAGCCGGTGGAAAAGACCGGCGGGCCGGTGCAGGCCGCCGGCACCCCCACCGAAGCGGCAGACCTGGCGTTTCTGGGCAGCAGCGTGGTGAGCGGCTTTGCGACCGCCGTGGTGGTGGCGGTGGGCGCCGACACCATGCTGGGCACGCTGGCCCGGGAACTGGACGAAAAGCCGCCCAAGACCACCTTTGAAAAGGGCGTGAGCGCCGTTTCCTGGGTGCTCATCCGCTTCATGCTGGTGATGGTCCCCGTTGTGCTGTTTGTCAACGGCTTCACCAAGGGCGACTGGATGCAGGCGCTGCTCTTCGCCATCTCGGTGGCGGTGGGCCTCACCCCCGAGATGCTTCCCATGATCGTGACCACATCGCTGGCAAAAGGCGCGATGGCCATGAGCCGCCGCAAGGTCATTGTGAAAGACCTGAACGCCATCCAGAACCTGGGCGCGATGGACGTTCTTTGCACCGACAAGACCGGCACCCTGACCCGGGACGAAGTGGTGCTGGAATATCATCTGAACGTGGACGGCGAAGAAGACGACCGGGTCCTGCGCCACGCCTTTTTGAACAGCTGGTTCCAGACCGGGCTGAAGAACCTCATCGACGCGGCGGTCATCCGCCGCCAGCAGGAACTGGGCGCCGACGAGCTCATCCGCCGCTACACCAAGGTGGACGAGATCCCCTTCGACTTTGAGCGCCGGCGGCTGAGCGTCGTGGTGCAGGACGAAAGCGGCAAGACCCAACTGGTGACCAAGGGCGCGGTGGAGGAGATGCTGGCCTGCTGCAGCTTTGCCGAGTGCGGCGGGCAGGTGCTGGCCCTCACCGACGAGGTGCGCAGCCGGGTACTGGACCGGGCCGCGGCGCTGAACGAAAAGGGCATGCGGGTGATCGCCGTCGCCCACAAGACCGGGCCCGCTCCCGCGGGGAATTTCTCGGCGGCGGACGAGGCGGAGATGGTGCTCATCGGCTTCCTCGCTTTTCTTGACCCGCCCAAGGAGACCGCACGCGGGGCCATTGCCGCGCTGCAGGAGCACGGCGTGGCGGTGAAGGTTCTCACCGGCGACAATGAGAAGGTGGCCCGGGCCATCTGCCGGCAGGTGGGGCTGGACGCCGACCACATCCTGCTGGGCGAGGACCTGGACAAGATGGACGACGGCGAGCTGGCCCGCCGGACGGAGAAGGTGGCGCTGTTCGCCAAGCTCTCCCCCGCCCAGAAGGCCCGGGTGGTGCGTCTGCTGCGCCAGGCGGGCCACTGCGTGGGCTATATGGGCGACGGCATCAACGACGCCGCCGCAATGAAGGCCGCCGACGTGGGCGTTTCGGTGGACACCGCCGTGGATGTGGCCCGGGAGACCGCTTCGGTGGTGCTGCTGGAAAAGGACCTGATGGTGCTGGAGCAGGGCGTGCTGGAGGGCCGCCGGACCTATGCCAACATGATCAAATACATCAAGATGACCGCCTCCTCCAACTTCGGCAACATGTTCTCGGTGCTGGTGGCCAGCGCGTTCCTGCCGTTTTTGCCCATGGAGTCCATCCATCTGCTGCTTTTGAATCTCATTTACGACATTTCCTGCACCGCCATGTCCTGGGACAACGTGGACCCGGAGTTCCTCAAAACGCCCCGCCGCTGGAGCGCCGACGGCATCAGCCGGTTCATGCTGTGGCTGGGGCCCACCAGCTCCCTGTTTGACATTCTCACCTATCTGATGCTCTACTTTGTGATCTGCCCGCTGTTCACCGGCGGCGTACTGTTCAGCCGGCTGGTCGACCCCGCCGTCCGGGCGCTGTACATCTCGGTGTTCCAGACCGGCTGGTTCGTGGAATCCATGTGGACCCAGACGCTGGTCATCCATATGCTGCGCACTCCCAAGCTGCCCTTTGTGCGCAGCCGCGCCTCCGCCCCGGTGACGCTGCTCACCTTCGCGGGCATCGGGCTGGTCACCCTTCTCCCCTTCAGCCCGCTGGCCGCGGCGCTGGATCTGACCGCCCTGCCCGCCGTCTACTTTGCCTTCCTGGCCGCTGTGGTCGCCGGCTACATGGCGCTGGTCACCGCCGCCAAGACGCTCTTTGTGCGCCGGTTCGGCGAGCTGCTGTAACAGCTTGAGACGCCTTCGACGAAAAACGCAAAGAGAGGCTGCCCGCCATTCGGCGGGCAGCCTCTCTTTCTTGCATGTGCTCAGTAAATGGGGGGTACATCCTGCTCGAGGCCGTCAAAGAAGGCACCGAAGGCATCGGAAAATTCCGCCGGCGTCGTGTAGCGTCCGTCACCGAACATGGCAATGTTCAGCGACGGGATAAGATAGAATCCGTAGCTCGTGCCGTCGGCAAGGTCAAAGGTGACCCGGAAGGACCTGCCCTCCCGCTGTGCCTGCCCGATCTGCTGATACTGCTCGTCGCTCAGCTGGGCGGACACGCTTTGCGTCAACATCTCCACGAACTGCTCTGTCTCCTCTTGAGGAAGCTGTGTCAGCAGGCTGTTGCCGCCGTGGTCAAAGACAGAGACCGACTGAATGTTGCCCGGGAACCCGGCCAGGGCAAAATACGCGGCCGGGTCCAGCTGCGTTCCGTCGGTGAACGCAACGCTCTGGCAGATGCAATAACCGCCGTCGTATTCCACCGCCACCCGGAACTGCGTGTCGTACTCCTTCAGTTCATACACCGTGCCGCCCAGCGCGTAGGTGGTGGAAAGGTCCTTGCCCGCGTTGGCCTCCGGGTCGGCCGCAATGTCATAGGTGAGCGTGCCCACCGCGTCGCCCAGCAGTTCGGCGGGGATCTGATAGGCAGCGCCGTTCTCCAAAAACTCGTAGCGCATGCCGTTCCAGTTCATGAAGCGGCGCATACCGTCCGGCGAATCCGATGCCGGGGCGGTCTGCACGATCGGTTTGGTCTCCGCCGGCAGGATGAAGCCCCGCGCGGCAAAAGCAGACGCCCCCAGCAGGCACAGGCAGGCGGCGACCGCCGCCCACCGCTTCCAGGGGAACCGGATCGTCTTGTCTGCGCTCTGCGGCCGGGCTGCCCCGGCAATAAAGCGATCGTCCACATTTTGCAGTGCGTTTGAAAATTTCTCCGCTTTCATAAATACACCTCGTTTTCTTCTAAAAAGATGCGCAGCTTCTTGCGCAGGCGGGTGAGCCGCACCGACACGTTTTTCTCGCTGAGGCCGGACAGCCGCGCGATCTCCGTGCAGGAGTCGAAAAACCAGTACCGCCGCATGAAAAGCAACTGGTCCCGGGGTTCGAGACGCTCCAGATACACGTTGAGCAGCCGTGTCAGCTCCCGGGCGTCCGTCTGCGCCTCCGGAGAGTCTGCCGACGGGAGGAAAGGCTCCAGTTCGTCCCAGGACCGGGTGAGCGAATCGTCCCGTTTCGCAGCGTGCCGCTTGCGATAGCGCTCGATGGAGAGATTGCGCACGACCCTGCAAAGATAGGGCAGCAGCGGCAGCGGCCTTGCGGGCGGCACTGCGTTCCAGACCGCCAGATAGGCGTCATTCACGCACTCCTCCGCGTCCTGGTCGTTTTTCAGCACGTTCACCGACAGCCTGCGGCACACCCCGCCGTAGGTTTCCGCAAGGGCGTGAACGGCCTCCTCGGAGCGGCGGAAAAAGAGCTCTATGATCTGCGCGTCCTCCATCCTTTGGCCGCCTCCTTTCCTTCCTCACACTTACAAACGGATTTTTTCCCTCAAAACTACAGCGGGCAGCATATTTCTTTGAAGTGCCCGAAGGTCCCGCCGCGAAAACGGGCCGCGGGCGGCTTTGATTGTACCACATTTTCCGCTTTCGGTGAAAATCAAAACCCCGCCGCAGGGCAGAGCCTGCAGCGGGGTTACATTTCGTTTTTATGCCGTGCGCCCGTTTTTGGCCTTGCAGATCAGCTGGGTCATGGTGCCCATAGGGCAGTAGACGCACCAGCTGCGGGGCTTGAACAGCACCATCGTGACCAGGCCCAGCACGGTGGAGGTCAGCATCACGCTGTAAAATCCGAAGGCAAACTGGGCCACGCCGGGGTGGAACAGCGTGCCGTGGTACGCCCAGTTCCAGGGCAGTTTAAAAGTCCACAGCAGGGTGACCACCTGCTTTAAGTCATGCGCCCCGGCGAACACCAGGTATGTATTCCACAGCATCAGGAAAAACATCGCAAAGAAAAAGGCGAGGAATCCGTAGCGGAATGCCTTGCTTTTCATCCAGCGGGGCACGTCCTTTTTGCGGGACAGTCCGAACCGACCGCCCAGCAGCCCGAACAGCTGGCCCCGGCCGCAGTAGCGGTTGCAATAGCCCTTGTTTCCTCCCGCCACCGCGAAGATAAGCGGGATGAAGAAGCACAAAAGGCCCAGCCAGGCGAACAGGATATTGAAAAAGCCCAGCACCAGATAAAGCAGCGAGGCGACCCAAAGATAGTCGTACCAGTGTTTTGTCATGCCTGTACCTCCTGCAGCGCAATCACGCTGGCCGGGCACTCGGCAACGCACTTGCCGCAGCCCACACACTTGCCGGCGTCCACCCGGGCGGTGATGCCCCGGTCAATCTCGATGGCCCCCATGGGGCAAACCTTGACACAGCAGCCGCAGGTCACGCAGACCGCGCTGTCCACCTGCGCCTTCCGGCGTTTTCGTTTCGTCTCCATCGCGTACCTCCCAAATTTTCAATGGGTCCAGTATAGCGAAAAAGGCCGGCCGGGTTCCGTGATAAGGTCACATGAAAGGTTTGCGGCATAAAAGGAAGCCCCGGCCCAAAGCCGGGGCTTCCTTTTGGTTACTCCGCATCGCCCACAGCGAAGCGGAATTCCGCCTTGTATGTTCCGTGGCTGCCTTCCAGCGCAGCCTCCACCTGGTAGAGGGCGGGGCTGTCGTTCAGCGGCAGCATGTCCGGCTCGGGCAGTTCTTTCATGCCCAAAGTATAGGGCTCGCCCTGTTCCGGCTCCACCGTGACGGAATATCTCCGCACGGGCAGCGAAAAGGAAAAGCGGACCTGCCGCGCTTCCTCATAGCCGAAAATGCCGCTCACGTCCTCGGGGGAACCGGTGCGATCTTCCAGCACCGTGCCCCCCTGCTCCAGGCGCCAGAGGCTGGCGTTGATGTTTGAAAAACACTCGCCGTTCTCGTCCTCAAACGCGAGGTCCAGCGCGGGCAAAGGCTCAAAGAAGGAATCGAACCGCTCCCAATCCATCCCGCCGGGCACGGAGTACCAGGATGCCTCCATCTTCTCGGTGTAGAAGGGAGTCACCTTGATGGTATCTTCATAGAACACGGTGGAAAGGACTCCCTTTGGGGTATCCCAGACGAGGATGGTCTCCCGCGTGCCTTCGACGTATGAGTAATTACCCGTAAGGCAGTCCAAAGGGAGGTCTGCAAGAAAAGCGGCAAAGCCCTGTTCGTCCAGGCAAACCAACTCTTTTCCTGCCCGCACCCCGTCCCACTCTCGGGCACTGGAAATGGTGCAGGCTGCCGGATCCTGCCCGTCAAAAAGCACCTGGGCGCCCGTGCCGGCATCGAAGGCCAGGGTGACGTAGCCGCTGGTCATGCAGAGCGCAAAGAATGCAACGCCCACCAGCACCCCACCGGTGAACTTTTTGATCGGCTTCACCACGTTTTTCAGCCGGTAGCGCATTGCCTTTGCGCCGGGCGAAAGGCAGGTGGTAAAACCTCGCCCGTCCCCCGCAGTGGTGAGCAGCAGATCGGCATACTGCCGGCGGCGGGCGTCTGTTTCGTCCCGCAGCACCGCCTCGTCACAGGAGAGTTCCAGATCGTCGGCGCTTTTTCCCATGGCCAGCCACATCAAGGGGTTAAACCAGCACATGGCGGCGCAGAAGGCCAGAAAGAACTTGGACCAGGCGTCCTGCCGGCCGATGTGCACCAGCTCATGGCGGAAGATGAGGGCCAGTTCCTCCGGGCTGTATTCTTTTTCGGGCAGCACCACCCGGGTGGTGCGCTCAAAGAGGCCGATGGAGAGGGGCGACGCCACCGCCGGCGAGCGCACCAGCCGGAACTTCGGCTTTTGGAAGCGGGCGGCTGCCACTTCGGAATCCCAAACCGCCAGCACCGCCGGGTCCTCTTCCGGCCCGGCGGGGGCAAGCACCTGCCGGCGAAAGAGCAGATGGGAGAGGATTTTAAAAAGCATCACAGCCGCCGCGCCCGCGCCCCACACCGCCAGAAACACACCCGCCGTCCACATGGGCAGGCGCAGGACCAGCGCCGGAGCGGGCAGCTCCATATAGTTCTGCTGGGTGATGTAGAGATAATTCGGAATGAGCCACAGCGCCGCGCAGGCGGCGGCGCTGAAGTGCCGCCGCAGAAAGGGCATCAGCGCCAAAAGCACCAGATAATAGGCGCTGATGTGCAAAAACAGGCTGAAAAACATGGACAGCAGCGACTGTTCTACACCCGCGGGGCGGACAATGAGCATCACCAATGCCGTACCGAACACAAACACCGGCAGAATGACGCCGGACACGAAGGGCAGATACCGCTGGTGTCTGCCTTCCGGGTCGAAGGCATTCTCCGCGTTTTTGTTCCGGTAGAGCGCCCAGCAAAAGCACCCGCCCATGATGAGGGCAAGCAGCCCCCGCATAAACAGTTCGGTGCTCATAGCTCGTCCCTTTCCAACAGGCGGCGTAGTTCGGCCAGCTCCTCCCGGCTGAGACCGCTGTCGCACAAAGCCGCGGCAAAGGCGGGCAGGCTGCCGCCGCAGAGTTTGTCCAGAAAACGGCGGCTCTGCTGCGCCAGATACTCCTCCCGGCTCACCAGCGGGATGTACCGGGCGCTGCGGCCCTCCTTTTCAATGCGGATGAAGCCCTTATCGGAAAGGCGGGTCAGCACAGTAAGCAGGGTGGTCAGGGCCATGGGATGGGTGTCTTTGAGCTTTGCGTCAATGTCCGCCCGGGCCACAGGCACTTCGCAGGCCCAGACAGCCTGCATCACCTCCAGCTCGGCGTCCGGCAGGCGGCGGATGGTCTTTTCCACAAGAAAGCCCCCTTTTACTCTACAAATGTAGTTCTGTTTTTATTCTATATTTGTAGAGCAACTTTGTCAACCCCTTTCAATACAGGCCGTTGTAGCGGGGCAAGGGATAGTTCTGCTCGAAGTCGCGGCAGTGGGCCAGGAACTCCCGGGCCACCGCGGGCAGGAACTTGTCCTTGTGATAGATGATGCGGAACTGGCGGCAGAAGTCCAGGCCTTCCACGTTCACCGAGACCACCAGCCCCCGTTCCTCCGCCCCCACGATGAGCCGCTGGGGAAGCACCGACACGCCTAAGCCCTCGATCACCGCGTTCACCAGCGCCGTGGTGGACATAGCCTCCCAGGCGGGCGAGACAGAAAAGCCGGCCTGCTCGGTGACCCGGTCGAACTCCTCCCGGGTGCCGTTGCCCTTCTCCCGCAAAAGGAAGCGCTGGGCCCGGAACTGTTCCACCGTGATGGTCTCCCCCTGCTGAAAGGGGCCGCCCGCCGGGCAGATCACCGCCAGATGGTCCTCCATATAGTCCTCGCTCACCAGCGACGGGTGCCGGGGCACGCCTTCCACCAGCGCAAAGTCCAGCTCGTTGGCCATGAGCTTGCCGGTGAGCACCTCGGTGGAGGCGATCTGCGCCCGGATCTCCAGGCCCGGGTGCTGCGAGAGGAAGGTCTTTACATAGCCGGGCAGAAACCGGGAGCCCACCGTGATGCTGGCCCCCACCCGAAGAACACCCAGGTGCTCCCAGTCGCTCAGGGTCTTTTCCATATCGTCGAACATGGTGGAGATGTGGCTGGCATACTCCCAGAAGCGTTTGCCGGCCTCGGTGATGCACAGCCGCCGGCCGATGCGGTCGAACAGCGCCACGCCGTAATATTCCTCCAGTTCCCGGATGGCCAGGCTCACCGCCGGCTGGCTCATGTGCAGCTGCTCGGCGGCCTTGGTGGTGTTCTGCCCTGCCTCGCACACCGCGAGGAAGATGTTGATGTGACGAATGGTCATGGCCCGTTCCTTATATCGTTTTATTTATTGTTTATTATAAATAATAGTATTTTACATATCTGTTTTCAAGGCGTATACTGTTGCACGAAGGAGGGATCCACTTGAAATCGAAACTGAAAAAATATCTGACCCTGTTTCTTGCGACCTTTCAGCTCAGCGCCTTCACCTTCGGGGGCGGCTTTGTCATCATCCCGCTCATCCGCAAAAAATTCGTGGAGCAGCTGGGCTGGATCGGCGAGGAAGAGATGCTGGACCTGGCGGCCATTGCTCAGTCGTCGCCGGGGGCCATTGCGGTGAATATCTCCATTCTGGTGGGCTACCGGGTGGCGGGGCTGCCCGGCGCGCTGCTGACGGTGCTGGGCACTGTGACGCCGCCGCTGGTCATCATCTCGGTGATCTCGCTGTTCTACGCCGCCTTCCGGGACAACGTGTTCGTGAACATGGCCATGTGCGGCATGCTGGCAGGCGTGGCCGCTGTCATTCTGGACGTGGTGCTACGGCTGGCGAAGGACATCTTCCGCCAGAAGCGGGTGCTGCCGGTGCTGATCCTGGCGGGCGCGTTCGTGGCCAACCGCTTTTTGAACGTGAACATCATTGTCATCATTCTGGTGTGCGCTGTGTTCGGCGTACTGGATCTTGTGCGCCGTCAGCGCAGTGCAAAGGAGGCCGTGTAATGCTTTTCGCCCAGCTTTTCTGGAGCTTTTTCCAGATCGGATTGTTCAGCATCGGCGGCGGTTACGCTGCCATGCCGCTGATCCAGCAGCAGGTGGTGGATCAGCACAGCTGGCTGACCATGGCCCAGTTCGCCGACATCATGACCATCGCCGAGATGACCCCCGGCCCCATCGCCATCAACTCGGCCACCTTTGTGGGCATTCGGGTGGCGGGGCTGCCCGGCGCCATCGTGGCCACGGCAGGGTGCGTGCTGCCCTCCTGCGCCATTGTGCTGGCGCTGGCCTTCATCTACTATCATTTTTCCAAACTGACTGCCGTGCAGGGCGTGCTGCAGGGGCTGCGGCCCGCCGTGGTGGCCATGATCGCCTCCGCCGGGCTCTCGCTTTTGCTGCTGGCGCTGTTCGGCGGCCGGGAGATGAGCGTGGGCCCGCTGGGCCTGGACGTGGTGGCCGCCGTGATTTTTGCCGCTGGCTTTCTGGTGCTGCGCCGAAAGAGCGTCAACCCCATCTGGATCATGATGGCTTCCGGTGCGGCGGGCGTGGCGCTTTATTCCATCGTGTAAGGGGGAACCGACTGTGAATTACAGGCTTTTATCCGGCATTCTTTATAACGTAAAGGACAGCAAGCCGCTGGCCAAGATCCGCGGCAGCGTGAGCGGTCCTGAAAAGGAAATCACCGCGGCGGACGGCTCGCCGCTGTACACCAGTGAAATAAAACTGCTGGACGCGCCCGCCGGGCACAGCGGCG
>DXBV01000004.1 GCA_019116345.1 Candidatus Allofournierella merdipullorum
GAAAAGGCGGTACGCTACCCCCCTCCACGGGGCGCATACCGCCTTTTCTTGTTATCCAGCCCTCCGGCTGTATCGGTTGAGCAAAAGCCAGCGTGGGATTGATGTGGTATCTTTATCTAAGTGATACCCCCTGTTCCCACTTGGAAACAGTCTGCCGCACCACATTCAGCTTGACGGCAAGCTCCTGCTGGGAAAGGCCTTTTGATTTTCGGAACGCTTTGATGTTTTCGCTCAACATTCGGGCTGACCTCCTTTGTTCGGTTCTGCCATCATTGTACGAAAAGGGGGGCGTTGCCGCAAGCAACGCGGGATAACATCGGCCTCGGCTCCATCAAAAAGACCCCGGCGGCGCTGCGGCCTCCGGGGTCCATGCTTTTGAATGAAGGGGGCGGTCCTTCGTTTTATTCAAATTCCACCGTTGCGGGGGGCTTGCCGGTGCAGTCGTAGAGAACGCGGTTCACATGGGGCACCTCGTTCACGATGCGGCTGGTGGCCTTGGCCAGCACCTCCCAGGGCAGGGTGGCTGCCTCGGCGGTCATGAAGTCGGCGGTGGCCACGGCGCGCAGGGCGATGGCGTAGTCGTAGGTGCGCTCGTCGCCCATCACGCCCACGCTGCGCATGTTGGTCAGCGCCGCGAAGTACTGGCCCAGGCCCTTGTGAGCGCCGGCGGCCTCTACTTCCTCGCGGTAGATGGCGTCCGCCTTCTGCACGATTTTCACCTTCTCGGGGGTCACCGCGCCGATGATGCGCACGGCAAGGCCGGGGCCGGGGAAGGGCTGGCGGCTCACCAGATACTCGGGGATGCCCAGCTCGCGGCCCGCCTGGCGCACCTCGTCCTTGAACAGGTCGCGCAGGGGCTCCACAATCTCCTTGAAGTCCACATAGTCGGGCAGGCCGCCCACGTTGTGGTGGCTCTTGATGACCGCGCTCTCGCCGCCAAGGCCGCTCTCCACCACGTCGGGGTAGATGGTGCCCTGAACCAGGAAGTCTACGGTGCCGATCTTCTTGGCCTCTTCCTCAAAGACGCGGATGAACTCCTCGCCGATGATCTTGCGCTTTTTCTCCGGCTCTTCCACACCGGCCAGCTTGTCGTAGAAACGCTGCTGGGCGTTCACGCGGATGAAGTTCAGATCATAGGGGCCTTCGGGGCCGAACACGGACTCCACCTGGTCGCCCTCGTCCTGGCGCAGCAGGCCGTGGTCCACGAACACGCAGGTGAGCTGCTTGCCCACCGCCTTGGCCAGCATGACGGCGGCAACGGAAGAGTCCACGCCGCCGGAGAGAGCGCACAGCACTTTGCCGCTGCCGATCTTGGCCCGCAGAGCGGCCACGGTGTCCTCCACGAAGGAGTCCATCTTCCAGTCGTTGCCGCAGCCGCAGACGTTGTGCACGAAGTTGGAGAGCATCAGCGCGCCCTGCTGGGTGTGCAGCACTTCCGGGTGGAACTGCACCAGATACAGGCCCTGCGCAGCGTTTTCGGCGGCGGCCACAGGGCAGCTGTCGGTGTGGGCGGTGATGACAAAGCCCGGCGCGGGGGTCTCGATGTAGTCGTTGTGGCTCATCCAGCAGATGGTGCTCTCGCTCACGCCCTGGAACAGCCTGGAGGAGGTGTTCACAAACACCTCGGTCTTGCCGTATTCCCGCTCGGCCGCGCGGCTTACCTTGCCGCCCAGCACATGGCTCATCAGCTGCGCGCCGTAGCAGATGCCCAGCACGGGAATGCCCATCTCGAACAGTTCCTTGCCGATGGTGGGGGAGTCCGGCAGATAAACACTGTTGGGCCCGCCGGTGAGGATGATGCCCGCGGGCTTTTTCTCCCGCACGGCTTCAAAGGCCTTTTTATAGGATACGATCTCGGAATATACGCAGCTTTCGCGCACGCGGCGGGCGATCAGCTGGTTGTACTGACCGCCGAAGTCCACCACTAAGATGGTCTGCGCCATGGATTGCCCCTCCTTATGATAGTAAATATGCACAATGAAATATGGCCTATTATAGCATAATCAAACAAAGGTGAAAAGCGGCACAACGCAATTTTTTTGCCCTAAAACGCAAAAAATATCCCCGGCCGGGCGGCCGGTGAAGGGAAGTGCTCACTTTTCGCGATAGATGCTCATGCTGGGGAAGGCGAACTCGCAGCCCGCCTGCTCCATCAGGCCCATCAGGTCAAGGTTCACCTCTTCCTGGATCTTCAAGAAGTCAGCCAGCGCGCCGGTCTTGGCGTAGTACTGCACCAGGATGTTCAGGCTGGAATCGCCGAAACCGGTGAACTGCACCCGCACGCTGTCCTCCCAGACGTCCTCCCGGGCGGCGAGCATAGCGCGAATGGACTCCATCAGCGTTTCCAGCTGGGCGCGTGTGGCGCTGTAGGTCACGCCGATAGTGAATTTCGCCAGCCGCTTGTTGATGCGGCTGTAGTTGGTGAGGGCCTCGTTCACCACCACGCTGTTGGGGATCACCAGCTGGGCGTTCTCCAGCGTGCGGATGCGGGTGGAACGGAAGGCGATGTCCTCCACTTCGCCCTCGCCCACGGTGGTCTTGATCCAGTCGCCGATGACAAAGGGCTTTTCAAACAGCACCATCACGCCGCCCATGAAGTTGGTGGCGTAGTCCTTGGCGGCAAGGCCAAGAGTCAGGCTGACCACACCGAGGCTGGCGATAAGGCTGGCAACGGGCACGCCCACCTCTTCCAGCACCATCAGCACACCGAAGGTGATGACCACGCCTTTCAGCAGGCGGTTGATGAAGTTGGTCACGGTGGGGTCCATCTCGATGGCAAGCCCGCCCTGCACCCGCTGCACCATCAGCGGGCCGATGTCGCTGGCGCCCACAAGGCCCCAGGCCAGCATGGCGATGAGGTTGATGTTCAGCAGTTTGTCGAACCAGGGGGCCAGCATTGCACTGTACTGCGGGGGCAAGGGAAGCGCCATCAGTGCGAAGTAGAGGCCGATGGACCACACCAGCACCGGCAGGGGCTTCGCAAAGCCGCGCACAAAGATGAACAGCACCTTTTTGGAGCGCTTTTCGGATTTTGCCACCAGCCAGGGGCACACTTTATAGCGCACCACGCGGCTGACGATATAGCACGCGGCGAACAGCCCGACACAGATGGCCAGCTGCACCAGCGAACCGGGGTTTTCGGCATAGTAAGTTGTAAAGACGTCCAGCATTTGCAACATCCTTTTCAGTTGGAATGGGGAAAGCCCAAGCATATTATACCACGCCCCCTGCCTGTTTGGCAAAGATATGCCGCAGCAAAAAATATGCACCAGGTACGGAAAATTTGCCCGCACCGCTTGCAAAACGGCAAAGGCGCGCTATAATGATAGCAGAAAGTCTGTTTCAGGGCGGGGTGAAATTCCCCACCGGCGGTAAAGCCCGCGACCACCCTTTCGGGTGCTGATCCGGTGAGATTCCGGAGCCGACGGTAAAGTCCGGATGAAAGAAACGGAAGCTGCTCCAATGCTTTTGATTCGCCCTGCTGTATAACGGCAGGGCGTTTTTGTTTGCACGGGGCACATCTCCCGGTTCCAACTGTTGCCGGCTTTCGAAAAATACTTTTTTGAAAGGCCGGCTTTGTCTGCCGGCCGGGAGGGAATCATTATGGAAACCAAAGCAAAATCTCGTCCTATCCGCCTGCGCGCCCTTGTGGTCACCGCGATGCTGTCCGCCGTGGGCTGTGTGCTCATGATGCTGGACTTCCCGCTGCCCATGCTCATCCCCAGCTTCGTCAAGATGGACGTCTCCGAGCTGCCGGCGCTGCTGGCGGCCTTCAGCCTGGGGCCGGTCTCCGGTGTGGTGGTGTGCCTGATGAAGAACATCCTGGCCGCCATCTTCCACGGCTCCACCCTGGGCATCGGCGAGGTATGCAACTTCTTGATGGGCGCGGTGTTCACCGGTGTGGCCGGTCTCATCTATAAGCACAGCAAGACCCGCAAGATGGCGGTCATCGCCGCTCTGGTGGGCGCTGTGGCCATGGCCGTGGCCAGCGTGCCCATTAACTTCTTCTTCAGCTACCCGGTCTACGCCACCATGTTCGGCGGCATGGAGGCCATCATCGCCGCCTACCAGGCCATCAACCCCAATGTGGAGGGCCTGCTGAGCTGCCTTATCATCTTCAACATGCCCTTCACTCTGGCCAAGGGCCTGCTGGTGTCGCTGCTCACCTTCCTGGTCTACAAGCCTCTCAGCCCCATTCTTCACGGCCGCCATTGACAAGGGCGGAAGGGTGTGTTATACTCACCCTTGCAAATTGAATAGCAACTTATCAAGAGTGGCGGAGGGAACAGGCCCTGTGAAGCCCGGCAACCTGCATTTGTAAGGTGCCAAATCCTGCGGGAAACCGAAAGATAAGCGTTTTCAGCGCTCAGGAGCTTTTCGGCCCCTGAGCGTTTTTGTTTCCGACGGGTTGCTTTCCAATTTAAAGCAAAAAACAAAAAAGGAGAGTAACCCAAAATGGCAAAACGTTTCTTCACTTCCGAATCCGTCACCGAAGGGCATCCGGACAAGATTTGCGACCAGATCAGCGACGCGGTGCTGGACGCCATCCTCGCCGAAGACCCCGGTGCGCGGGTGGCCTGCGAGACCACCTGCTCCACCGGCCTTGTGCATGTGATGGGGGAGATCACTACCAGCTGCTATGTGGACATCCAGTCCATCGCCCGCCAGGTCATTCGGGACATCGGCTACACCCGTGCGAAATACGGCTTTGACGCGGACACCTGCGCCGTGCTCACCAACATCGACGAGCAGAGCCCGGATATTGCCCTGGGCACCAACGACGAGGTAGGCGGCGCGGGCGACCAGGGCATGATGTTCGGCTACGCCTGCGACGAGACTGCGGAGCTGATGCCCTTGCCCATCAACCTGGCCCACAAGCTGGCCCTGCGCCTCACCGAGGTGCGAAAGAGCGGCCTTTTGCCCTATCTGCGGCCGGACGGCAAGAGCCAGGTCACCGTGGAGTACGACGGCGACACCCCCGTGCGGGTGGACGCGGTGGTCATCTCCAGCCAGCACAGCCCCGAGGTGGAGATGGACGCCCTGCGCAAGGACGTGATGGAACAGGTCATCGCCCCGGTCATCCCGGCGCAGCTGCTGGACGAAAACACCAAGTATTTCATCAATCCCACCGGCCGGTTTGTGGTGGGCGGGCCTCAGGGCGACTCCGGCCTCACCGGCCGCAAGATCATCGTGGACACCTACGGCGGTTACGCCCGCCACGGCGGCGGCGCCTTCAGCGGCAAGGACCCCAGCAAGGTGGACCGCAGCGCCGCTTACGCCGCCCGCTGGGTGGCAAAGAACATCGTGGCGGCCGGCCTTGCCCGCCGCTGCGAGGTGGAGCTGGCCTATGCCATCGGCGTGGCCGAGCCGGTGAGCATCCTGGTGGACACCCAGGGCACCGGCAAGGCGGCGGACGAGGCGCTGGAGGCGGCGGTGCGCAAGGTGTTCGACCTGCGCCCGGCGGCCATCATCCGGGAACTGGGCCTGCGCCGGCCCATCTACCGCCAGACCGCGGCCTACGGCCACATGGGCAGGGAAGACCTGGACCTGCCCTGGGAGAGGTGCAACAAGGCCGAGGCGCTGAAAGCGGCCCTTGCCTGAAAATAAAAAAACTGCCCGGAGCGCATCGCTTCGGGCAGTTTTCTCATGACAAAGAAAAAGCCGGTCTCAAACGAGACCGGCGGGTTGCAGGTTTATCAGATAGCGCGGGTGACCTTGCCCGAGCGCAGGCAACGGGTGCAGGCGTAGATGTACTTGGGGGAACCGTCTACGATAGCCTTAACACGCTTCACGTTGGGCTTCCAGGTCCGGTTGGAACGACGATGAGAATGGGACACCTGGATACCGAAGGAAACGCCCTTGCCACAACAATCACACTTTGCCATTTGCTGCACCTCCTCGTATTTAAGTCGCCAGAATATAATAGCAGACCTGGAAGCAAAATGCAAGCTTTTTTTAAAAATATCTGCGCAAAGAATCGGAAAATCCCCTTTTTACTTGTGCCGCGCCTTTAAACAAAGTATAATAAATCCATATGCGCTGCGGTTTTCCGCCTATCGGGCGGCGCAGCGGACCAGAATGGAAAGGCGGACTTTTTTCTATGGGTCTGATGGATAAACGAACGCTGCTGGTGTGGCTGCTGCGGGCGCTGGTGATGCTGGTGGCCATTCCGGTGCACGAGGCGGCGCACGCGCTGGTCAGTGCCAAACTGGGCGACACCACCGCGAAGGACCGGGGCCGGCTCACCCTGAACCCCATGGCTCACTTTGACCTGCTGGGCGCTTTGTGCATGATCTTCACCGGCATCGGCTGGGCGAAACCCGTGCCCACCTACGCCTCCCGCTTCAAAAACCCCAAGGCGGGCATGGCTCTCACCGCGGCGGCGGGCCCTGTGGCCAACCTGCTGGTGGCTTTTGTGTCGGTGCTGCTTTATAAAATATTGTATTACACCCTGCCGGCGAGCGCCGAGATCAATTTCCTGCTGCTGTTTTTGGAGTACATGGCCAGCATCAACACCATGCTTGCGGTGTTCAACCTGCTACCGGTGCCGCCCTTCGACGGCAGCCGCATCGTCACGGTGTTCCTGCCTCAGCGCACCTACTTCAAATTGATGCAATACGAGCGCTATATCTTCATCGCTGTGTTCCTGCTTTTGTTCCTGGGCTTTTTGGACGGGCCGCTCTACCTGCTGAACAACGCAGTGTGGGATTTCCTGATGTGGGCCACCTCCTTTGTGGACAAAGCGGTGTTTGCCCTGGCGGGCGTCAGCGTGTAAGCGGCAAAAGAGGGGAACGCAATGGAGAGTCTTACCTTTAAACTGGAAGAGTTCGAGGGCCCGCTGGACCTTCTGCTCTATCTGGTGGGCAAAAACAAGATGGATCTGCACGAGATCGCCATCCTGGACCTGATCGACCAGTACACCGCCGTCATCAACACTCTGACGGACCACCGGCTGGACGTGGCCAGCGAGTTCATCGAGATGGCGGCGCGGCTGGTGCAGATGAAGAGCTACCTGCTGCTGCCCCGCAGCGAGGAGGCCGAGCGCCTCAAGCAGGAACTCACCGGCCAGCTCATTGAATACAGCGCCTGCAAGAAGATCGCCGCCCGCATGGGCGCGATGGCCGCCGCCACCTTCACGGCGGTGCGCCAGCCCATGGAGGTGGAGCTGGACAACACCTATCAGCTGCGCCACGACGCATCGCTTTTGCAGCAGGCGTGGTTCGGCCTGATGGGCCGCAGCCGTCGCAAGACTGCCCCCAGCGCCGAGCGCTTTGAGCCGCTGGTCACCGCGCCCTTCGTCTCGGTGGCCAGCCGGGTGGTCCATGTGCTGCGCGGGCTGGTCACCGGCCGGGTGCGGCAGCTGCGCAATCTGTTTTCGCCGTCGGGCAGCCGCAGCGAAACGGTGGCCACCTTCCTGGCCGTGCTGGAGCTGGTGCGCGCCGGGCGCATCACCATCGACGACAACGAGACCCTCGCTGTGCGGCGGGGCAAAACCACCCACCGGGAGGAATGACGGATGGAACTGAAAGAATGTATGGGCGCGGTGGAGGCAATGCTTTTTGCCCACGCCGAGCCGGTGAGCGCCGGGCGTCTGGCCCAGGCGCTGGATATGGACGAGGACACGGTGGAGCGGGTGCTCTGGGCGCTGCAGGACGAGTATGACCGCCCGGCCCGGGGTCTGCGGCTGCTGCGTCTGGAGGACAAATGGCAGCTGGCCACCAAGAACGAGTGGAGCGAGCCGGTGAAAAAAATTCTGGACACCCGCCGTAACACCCCTCTGAGCCAGGCGGCGCTGGAGGTGCTGGCCATCATCGCCTACAACCAGCCGGTCTCCCGGGGCTTTGTGGAGCAGGTGCGCGGCGTGGACTCTTCCTCCACCGTGGCGAAACTGCTGGAAAAGGGCCTCATCGAGGAGGCGGGCCGTCTGGATCTGCCGGGCCACCCGGTCAGCTTTGCCACCACCGACGTGTTCCTGCGCACCTTCGGGCTGGAAAGCCTGGCCCAGCTGCCGCCGCTCCACGACGATGAGCTGCCGCTGGAGCAGCTGGCCGCCACCGGCGAGCTGCCGGAGAACACCCTGCCGCCCTCGGAGGGGGCCGACGGTTAAATGGCCGCCCTGTGGCTGATCGTCCGCATCCTTTTGTGGGTGCTGGCGGTGCTGCTGGGACTGGTGGTGCTGGCGCTGTTCGTGCCCATCACCGCCGAACTGCAGGCGGACGAAACGGGCTTCGCGGCCTGGCTGCGGGTGCTGTTCGTGCGGATGAAACTCTATCCCCGCCCGGAAAAAGAGGAAAAGCCCCGGCCGGAAAAGCGCAAAAAAGAGAAAAAGGCTCCGCCCGCGCCGGCGGAGAAAGCCCCGGCGCAGACGGTGCGGCAGGCCGCCCCCGAAAATGCGCCGCAGGCGAAAGAGACGCCTGCCCCAAAAGCCGAAGCGCCGGCCGGGCCCGCCCCCCAAAAGCAGGCAAAGGCCGCGCAGCCCCAAAACGCCTCCCTGGCGGACAAGCTGCCCAAAGACCTGGACCGCACCCTGGCCCTCGTTGCCACGGCGGGGGGCGCTGTGCGCCGGCTGTTGGCGGGGCTCACCGTCCACGGCATCAAGGCGTTTTTGCCGGTGCACAAGGACACCGCGGCGGACACCGCGCTGGCAGTGGGACGCATCTGGGCCGCGGTGGGCGCGGGCCTTGGCGCTTTGCAGAATTTCATCCGCATCCGCCCCGGTGAGATCACCGTCCAGCCGGACTACACCGGCGACGAGGAGAGAAACGCAAGTTTCTCTTGTAAAATCACCGGCTGTTTGTTTATAATGGTATCAGTGGGAATTTGGGCGTTTCGCCGCCTGAAGGAACAAAAGTTCCTCTGACCCAAAACAAAGCAAGGGGCCCCGCCCCGGAAGGAGAACCACATGGCAGAACGGCAGTTGGAAGGCTTGATGAGCGTCACGCTGGAAAAGATCAAGGAGATGACCGGGTCCAACACCATCATCGGCGAGCCCATCGTGGTGGATGGCGCCACCATCCTGCCGGTGTCCAAGGTCACCTTCGGTTTTGCCGGCGGCGGTTCCGATTTCGGCGCAAAAACCACCAAGGAGCTCTTTGGCGGCGGCACCGGCGCGGGCGTGTCGGTCACGCCGGTGGCGTTCCTCATCGTTAAGGACGGCAACGTGCGCACCGTGCAGCTGGCCGACTCCTCCGGCACGGTGGACCGGGCGCTGAACATGCTTCCGGAACTGATGGACAAGCTCAGCGGCATGCTGGGCAAGAAAGAGAGCGCCGACCCCGCAGGGGAGACGCCGCAGGAGTAAAAAGCCGGGGGTGGCTGAAACGGGCCGTGCGCCAAAGGGCACGGGCCGTTCCGGCTGCTCCCTTTGCGTGTTGTGACCAAACAGGAAAGGGAAATCGAGACAAATGGCATTGGAACGCATACAGAAAGTCATGGCCGAACAGGGCCTGTGCAGCCGACGCGCTGCCGAGCAGATCATTCTGGAGGGCCGGGTCAAGCTCAACGGCCACCCGGTGCGCCTGGGCGACAAGATGGACGTGAACCGCGATGTGCTGATGATCGACGGCGAGCGCATCCGTCTGGTCAAGAAGCAGGAGTATCACTACCTGATGCTCCACAAGCCCCGTGGTTTCGTCACCACCACCAGCGACGAGCGGGGCCGTAAAACGGTGATGGACCTGCTGGCGGACTACCCCGTGCGGGTGTTCCCGGTGGGCCGTCTGGATAAGGACAGCGAGGGCCTGCTGCTGCTCACCAACGACGGCGGCTTTGCCAACCTGATGATGCACCCCTCCCACGGTGTGAGCAAGCTCTACCGGGTCACGGTGCATCCCCGGGCCGACGAGAGCCAGGTGGTGGCCCTGAGCAAGGGCGTCACCCTGGACGACGGCACCGTCACCCAGCCCGCCGTGGTGAACGTGGTGGACGAGCCGGGCCGCACGGTGCTTGAAATGACCATCAAGGAGGGCAAGAACCGCCAGATCCGCCGCATGTGCGAGGCGGTTGGCCTTGAGGTGGTGCGCCTGCGCCGCAGAGCCATGGGCGCTGTGAAGCTGGGCATGCTGCAGCCGGGCCAGTACCGGGAACTCACCAAGAGCGAGGTGGCCGCCCTGCGGGCCGCCGCCCAGAAGGGCAAGGCCCGGGCCCGCACCCAGGCCAGCCAGGAGGCCGCCGCACAGCGCAGCGCCCGGGCTGAACGCCCCCGCAAGGGCGGCGAACGCCGCCGCAGACCCGTCCGGGGCGAGTGAGTTTGTATCATTTGACAAATTTGTTGTACTATGCTGGCGGCGGGAGAAAATCTGTTGTTATCCTTTTGTCAAAGTAGTATAATGTCTTTAATTTGTGAATAGAAGCGAAGGCGGTTATCGCGTTTTCGTTGCAATGAAACAGGAGGGTTAACTATGGCGAAAGAAAAGCTGGGCACGGGCGAGATCCTGTCGACTTTTTTTGACGACGGTGTGTACACCCCGCTGCTGGCGTCCGGCACGGTGGAGGCAGCCCACGGCTGCGCCGGCGGTCAGCCGGTGTATGCGGTGTGCCAGAACGGCGGAGCGCTCACTGTGAAGGATGTGGAAAAGCAGATCAAGGTGCTGGAGATGGCCGCGCTGACCGGCAATCCGGTGGTCACCTTCTATGACGCGGCTGGCGCGAAGCTGGACGAAGGTCTGGATGTGCTCACCGCCGCTTCCCGGCTGAACACCGCCATCGCCAAGGTTTCCGGCGTGGTGCCTCAGGTTGCCGTTGTGGTGGGCGTTTGCGGCGCCACCGCCGCTCTGGCTGCCGCCAGCGCCGACGTGTGCATCATGGCCGAAGGGGCCGAGCTGTTCTTCACCGCCCCCTTCACCAGCGCCGCCCACGGCGACAAGCTGCCCGGCGCGGGCAGCGCCGACTTCGCCGCCAAGGCGGGCGTTGCGGCCCTCACCGCGAAGGATGCCGCCGAGGCTGCCGCTCTGGCTGCCCGGGTGGTCACCCTGCTGCCCGGCAACAATCTGGCCGGCCCCTCTGTGTTCGAGTTCGAGGCTCCCTCCGCGGCGCCCGACTTCGCCAAGTACGACGCTGAAAAGGCCGTGGCCGCTCTCGTGGACGAGGGCAGCGCCATCGAGCTGTTCAGCGCCTTCGGCAAAAACGTCTACACCGCTCTCGCCACCGTCAATGGCAACGCCGTGGGCGTGGTGGCCACCAAGCCCGAAGGCCTGTGCCGCGTCTGCGTGGACAAGGCTGCCCGCCTGGTGCGCCTGTGCGACGCCTTCAGCATTCCCGTGGTGACCGTGGTCAACAGCGAGGGCTTCGTGCCCAGCGCCAGCGAGGACGAAGCCGGCGGCATCCGCGCCGCGGCCCGTCTGGCCGGTACATACGCCGACGCCACCACCGCCAAGGTGGCCCTGCTGGCGGGCAAGGCCGTGGGCCCTGTCTACACCGCCCTGGCGGGCGCCGACCTGCGCCTGGCCGTCACCGGCTGCACCGTGTCCGCTCTGGACCCGCTGGCCGCCGCCCGGGTGCTGTATAAGGACGAGCTGGAGGCCAGCGACAACCTGGCTGCCGCCACCGCCGCCAAGGCTGCTCAGTACGCTGCCAGCGAGTGCAGCGCCCAGGCCGCCGTGGCCGCCGGTGCCGCCGACCTGGCGGTGGATGCCGCCGGCGCCCGCGCCGCTCTGGTGAGCGCGCTGGACATCCTGGCCAGCAAGCGCGCCCAGCGCCTGCCCAAGAAGCACGGCAACATGGCTCTGTGATGTAAGAACGACACGTCATATCGACTGATATAGGAGGAACACGGACTATGAAACACTACACCATCACCGTCAACGGCACCCCGTACAATGTGACCGTGGAGGAGACCGCCGCCGGCGCTGCTCCCGCCGCCCCTGTGGCTGCTCCTGCGCCCAAGGCTGCTCCCGCTGCCGCTCCCAAGACTGCTCCGGCTGCCGCCGGCTCCGTGGCTGTGAACGCCCCCATGCCCGGCACCATTCTGGATGTGAAGGCTAACCCCGGCGCCGCTGTGAAGGCGGGCGACGTTCTGGTCATTCTGGAGGCCATGAAGATGGAGAACGAGATCGTGGCTCCCCAGGACGGCACCGTTGCGGCGGTGAATGTGAAGAAAGGCGACAGCGTGAACTCCGGCGACGTGCTGGTCTCGCTGAACTGAGAAACGGGAGGGGAACGAGATGGCAAAACCCGTAAAAATCACAGAGGTGGTCCTGCGCGACGCTCACCAGTCGCTGCTGGCCACCCGCATGACCATGGATGAGATGCGTCCCATCCTGCCCGCCATGGACGAAGTGGGCTACTACTCGGTGGAATGCTGGGGCGGCGCCACCTTCGACGCCTGCATCCGCTTTTTGGATGAGGACCCCTGGGACCGCCTGCGCATCCTGCGCAAAGAGATGCCCAACACCAAGCTGCAGATGCTGTTCCGCGGCCAGAACATGCTGGGCTACCGCCACTACGCCGACGACGCGGTGGAGTACTTCGTGCAGAAGTCCGTTGCCAACGGCATCGACATCCTGCGCATCTTCGACGCGCTGAACGACCCCCGCAACCTGGAGACCGCCATCAAAGCGGCCATCAAGGAGAAGGCCCATGTGCAGGGCTGCATCAGCTACACCCTGAGCCCCGTGCACAACAACGAGTACTTCGCGAATTACGCCAAGACTCTGGAAGAGATGGGCGCCCACAGCATCTGCATCAAGGATATGGCGGGCCTGCTGACCCCCACCGCCACCTACGAGCTGGTGAAGGCTCTGAAGGAGACCATTTCCATCCCTGTGGACATCCACAGCCACTACACCTCCGGCCTTGCCTCCATGTCCATTCTGAAGGGCATCGAGGCCGGCGCGGACATCATCGATACCGCCATGAGCCCCCTGGCCCTGGGCACCAGCCACATGCCCACCGAGAGCCTGGTGGCCGCCCTGAAGGGCACCGAGTACGACACCGGCCTCGACCTGAAGAAGCTGAACGTGGTGCGCGCTCACTTCGCCAAGCTGCGTGAGAAGTACCTGGCCAACGGCCAGATCAGCCCCAAGATGCTGGGCGTGGACGCCAACACCCTGCTGTATCAGGTGCCCGGCGGCATGCTCTCCAACCTGCTCAAGCAGCTGAAGGACGCTGGCAAGGAAGACCAGCTGGACGCTGTTCTGCAGGAGATCCCCCGTGTGCGTGAGGACTCCGGCTATCCGCCGCTGGTCACCCCCACCAGCCAGATCGTGGGCACCCAGGCGGTGTTCAACGTCATCATGGGCGAGCGCTACAAGATGGTCACCAAGGAGTTCAAGGGCCTGGTCCACGGCGACTACGGCCGCACTCCCGCACCCATCAGCCCCGAGTTCACCAAGAAGATTCTTGGTGATGAAGCGCCCATCACCTGCCGCCCGGCCGACCTGCTGCAGCCGGAGGTGGAGAAGATGAAGGCCGAGGCCGCCAAGTACGCCATCCAGGAGGAGGACGTGCTCACCTACGCCATGTTCCCCCAGGTGGCCCCGGGGTTCTTCGCCAAGCGTGCCGAGAAGGCCGCCGGCGTGGACGGCGACCATGTGGACTACGCTTCCAAGAGCCATCCCGTGTAATTTTTAATGCCCGCATCCCCCCGTTCCGTCCGGACGGGGGGATATTTTTGTGCCATCCTGCCCATGCTGAAAAACGGGGGAGCGGCGGCGTGCGCGCCAGAAAATGGGAGCAAAACCTTGAAAAAACGAGCCAAAAAGAGTAAGATAGCAATATGTATATTTTAAATGGGGCACTGGGCCCTCGCGATGAAAATATACAGTGAAACGCCAGACGAAATGTGAAAGAGGTTGGTTTGAATGGCCCTGAGCATGACCGGCTACGGCCGGGCCGAGGCGCTGGTGAACGGCCGTGACATCACGGTGGAGATCAAAAGCGTCAATTCCCGCTATTTCGAGTATTCCTCCCGCATCCCCCGCAGCTGCGCCTATATGGACGACAAGCTGAAAAAGCTGCTCAGCGCGGCGGTCAGCCGGGGCAAGGTGGAGCTGAGCCTGCAGATACAGACGGTGAGCGCCCCGGACGTGACGGTGCAGGTGAACATGCCCCTGGCCAAGAGCTACGCCGCGGCGCTGGAAGCCATCCGCACCGAGACGGGCGCGGCGGGGGACGTGACCGCCGGCTTGCTGGCCCGCTTCCCCGACGTGCTGGCCGTGCGCCATGCCGACGTGGACGAGGAGGCCCTCTGGCAGGATGTTGCCGGCGTGTGCCAGGCCGCTTTGCAGAACTTCATTGCCATGCGCGCGGTGGAGGGCGAAAAGCTGAAAGCCGACGTGATGGACCGCCTTGTCACCATCGAAGAGACGGTGGGCAAGATCGAAGAGGGCAGCGCCCAGCGGGTGGAAAACTACACCCAGAAGCTCTATGCCCGCCTCGAGACCATTTTGCAGGACCAGAACATCGACCAGGCCCGTATCCTCACTGAGGCGGCCATCTTTGCGGACAAGACCGCGGTGGACGAGGAGACTGTGCGCCTGCGCAGCCACATCGCCCAGTACCGGGAGATTTTGAGCACCGACGGCCCCGTGGGCCGCAAGCTGGACTTCTTGACCCAGGAGCTGAACCGAGAGACCAACACCATCGGCTCCAAGTGCCAGGACCTGGCCATCACCCGCATGGTGGTGGACACCAAGGCCGAGATCGAAAAGATCCGCGAGCAGATCCAGAACATCGAGTAAGGGGAGGGCAACGCTATGAAACTCATCAACATCGGTTTCGGCAACATGGTCAGCGCCAGCCGGCTCATCGCCATCGTCAGCCCCGAGAGCGCCCCCATCAAGCGCATCGTGCAGGAGGCGCGGGACAAGGGCGCCCTCATCGACGCCACCTACGGCCGCCGCACCCGCGCGGTCATTATCATGGATTCCGACCACGTCATCCTCAGCGCCGTGCAGCCTGAGACGGTGGCCAACCGCCTGGCGGTGGACGATGTGGAAGACGACGAGGAGATGGACAATGAATAACGAACAGTATCTTGTGGTGGTCTCCGGGCCTTCCGGCTCCGGCAAGGACACGGTGGTCTCCCGCCTGATGGCGCAGCACCCGGAGATCGAGATTTCGGTCTCCGCCACCACCCGCGACAAGCGCCCCGGCGAGCAGGAGGGCGTCAACTACTACTACCTCACCGTGCCCGCCTTTGAACAGAAGATCGCCGACGGCGAGATTCTGGAGTACACCAAGTACTGCGGCAACTACTATGGCACCCCCAAGTCCGAGGTGGATAAGCGCATCGCCGCCCACACCACCGTCATTCTGGTCATCGAAGTGGTGGGCGCCACCAACATCAAGCGCCTGTACCCCGGCGCCACCACCATCTTCATCCAGCCCCCCAGCTACGCCGAACTGGAAGAGCGGCTGCGGGGCCGCGGCACCGAGAGTGAGCAGGCCATCCAGAGCCGCCTCGCCCGGGCGGCGGAGGAGATGAGCTACGCCACCGACTACGACGAAGTGGTGGTCAACGACGATGTGGACCGCTGCGCCGACGAGATTTACCGTCTCATTCAGGAGCACCAGAATACATAAATAAAAAAGGAGGAACGTGGCTTTGTTGCAGACCGTTCAAGTGGCAGTCAGCGGGGGCACCTTCCACTTTGATAAGCTCTATACCTACCTGCTGCCGCCCCGTCTGGAAGGGGCGGTGTTCGTGGGCAGCATGGTGCTGGTGCCCTTCGGGCGGGGCAACAAGCCCCGCACCGGCGTGGTGCTGGCCCTGGGCGAGCAGGAGGAGGC
Organism: Candidatus Allofournierella merdipullorum; assembly: GCA_019116345.1. GTDB lineage: Bacteria > Bacillota > Clostridia > Oscillospirales > Ruminococcaceae > Allofournierella_A > Allofournierella_A merdipullorum. The sequence continues at coordinate 15,730 of DXBV01000004.1, forward strand.
AGGCCGCTGCAAGGAACTGTTCGACGCCGCCCCTGAAGAAGCGCGTCTTACTGACGAACTGCTGGGCCTTGTGCACTTTTTGAAGGAGCGCACCTTCTGCACCTGGTACGAGGCGGTGCGGGCCATCATCCCTTACGGGGCCCAGTACCGCCCGGCGAGCACCGAGAACGGCCCTCGGCTGCAAAAGCAGCTGCAGCGCCACACCGAGCCGCTCTATGAGCTGGCCGGCCCGCTGCCCGAAAAGCCCAAACCCACCGAAAAGCAGAAAGCCGCTGCCGCCGCGCTGGAAAACGGCCCGCTGCCCGCCTCTGCATTGGCGGAGATGGGCCTGTCCCGCGCGGTGCTGGATAACCTCTGCGAAAAGGGTGTGCTGCGCAAAAGTCAGGTGGACAAGACCGTGGACCTCTACGCGGACATCCCCCGCTCGGAGGAGCCGGTGGTTTTAAGCGACGACCAGCAGCGGGTGTTCGAGGGCCTCGCCGCCCAGATGTCGGCAGACGGGCCTGCGGCGGCGCTGCTCCACGGCGTCACCGCCAGCGGCAAAACGCTGGTGTTCTTAAAACTCATCCAGCGCTGCCTGGAACTGGGGCGCACCGCCCTCGTTCTGGTGCCGGAGATCAGCCTTACCCCCCAGATGATACGCCGTCTCAAAGCCAGCTTCGGCGAGCGGGTGGCGGTGCAGCACTCCGCCCTCAACCACACCGAGCGCCTTTTGCAGTGGCGTATGATACAGACCGGCGGGGCCGACATCGTGGTGGGCACCCGCAGCGCGGTGTTTGCGCCGCTTTCGAACATCGGCCTCATCGTGGTGGACGAGGAGCAGGAGCACACCTATCAGTCGGAGAACGCCCCCCGCTTTGACGCGCGGCAGGTGGCCAAGCGCCGCGCCGCCGACCATAACGCGCTGGTGCTCTTCGCCAGCGCCACCCCCAGCGTGGAAAGCTATCAGGCCGCGCTGGACGGGCGATATACCCTTTACAAACTCACCAAACGCTACGCCAGCCAGCCGTTGCCCACCGTGGAACTGGTGGACATGCGAGCGGAGCTGGCGGCGGGCAATCCCGCCAGCATCAGCGCCCCGCTGGCTGAGCACATCCGCGAGACGCTGGCGGCAAAGCGGCAGACCATCCTGCTGCTCAACCGCCGGGGCTACCGCACCGTGGGCATGTGCACCGAGTGCGGCAAAGCGGTGAAATGCGGCAGCTGCAGCGTGCCCATGGTCTACCACAAGGCCGAACAAAAGCTGCTGTGCCACTACTGCGGCCACACCATCTCGCCGGTGCCCACCAAATGCCCCGAGTGCGGCGGCAAGCTGCGCTACACAGGCTTTGGCACCCAGCGGGTGGAGGAGGAGCTGGCCGAGCTGTTCCCGGACGCCCGTGTCCTTCGCATGGACCAGGACTCCACCGGCCAGAAGAACGCCCACGACCGGATGCTGGCCCGCTTTGCCGCCGGCGACTACGACATCATGCTGGGCACCCAGATGGTGGCCAAGGGCCTGGACTTCGAAAAGGTCACCCTGGTGGGGGTGCTTGGGGTGGATAGCCTGCTCTTCTCCCAGGGCTTTCGGGCCTACGAGAACGTGTTCAGTTTGGTCACCCAGGTCATCGGTAGGGGCGGCCGGGCCAGCGAGCCGGGCCACGCGGTCATCCAGACGGTGGACCCTCAGAACCCGGTGCTGAACCTTGCGGCTTCGCAAAATTACGAGGCATTCTTCGCCCAGGAAATTGCCTTCCGCAAGATGTGTCTCTACCCGCCCTTCTGCGCTGTGTGCATCGCCGCCTTCAGCGGCGAAAAGGACGGCGAGACCCTGGCGGCAGCTGCCCGCTTCGGCGCGCTGATCACCCAGCGGGCAAAGCAGCAGCCGAACATGCCGCTGCGGCTGCTCGGCCCCGCGCCCATGAACGTGATCCTCATCAAGGACCGCTACCGCTACAAACTCACCATCAAATGCCGCAACGACAAGGCCTTCCGGGCGCTGCTTGCGGATGTGATGCAGGACTATTCCGCCGAAGGGTTGCCCGCAAAGGCCGCCGTGACGCTGGATTTCAATTCCGACGGGGATTAAAAGCCCCGCAACGACGAAAAAGGAGTAACGATTATGGCACTTCGCACCATCGTGCAGGACGGCGACCCCATTCTGAAGAAGGTCTGCCGCCCGGTCACCAATTTTGACGACCGTCTGGCCACCCTGCTGGACGACATGAAAGAGACTCTGCTGGACGCCGGCGGCCTCGGCCTTGCCGGGCCCCAGGTGGGCGTGATGCGCCGGCTGTTCATCGCGCTGGACGAGCGGGACCTGCCGGAGGACGGCACCGTGCCCGAGGGGTACGAGCCCAAGTTCATCGAGTGCGTCAACCCCGAAATTCTGGAAGAATCCGAGGACACCGTCACCCTTTATGAGGGGTGCCTTTCCTTCCCGGGCCACAACGGGGCCATCGAGCGCCCCCGCAAGGTGAAGATCCGCGCCCAGGACCGTTTCGGCAACACCTTCGAGATGGAGGGCGAGGAGATGCTGGCCCGGTGCTTCTGCCACGAGACCAACCATCTGGACGGCATCACCATCATGGACCTGGCCGACCATTTCTATGAGGACGACTACCCCGACGAGGCGGAGGAAGACTGATGCGCATTCTTTTCATGGGCACGCCGGACATCGCGGCGGCCAGCCTTGCCGCCATTCTGGAGGCGGGGCATGAGGTCTGCGGCGTGTTCACCCGGCAGGATAAGCCGGTGGGCCGTAAGCAGGTGCTCACCGCGCCCCCGGTGAAGGTGCTGGCTGAGAGCAAGGGCATCCCCGTCTACCAGCCCCGCACCCTGCGGGACGAGCCGGTGCAGGCGGACATCCGCGCCCTGGCCCCCGAGCTGATCGTGGTGGTGGCTTACGGGCGCATCCTGCCCCCCGAGGTGCTGGAAGTGCCGCCCCTGGGCTGCATCAACCTGCATGTGTCGCTGCTGCCCAAATACCGGGGCGCCGCGCCGGTGCAGTGGTCGGTCATTAACGGCGACGCCGAGACCGGCGTTTCCATCATGTTTCTGGACGAGGGCCTGGACACCGGCGACATTCTGAACGTGGCCCCGGTGACCATCGGCCCCGAGGAGACCAGCGGCGAACTGTTCGAGCGCATCACCGACCAGGGCGCAAAGACCCTGGTGGAGACCATCGCCGCCATCGGTCGCGGTGAAGTGACCCGCACCCCCCAGGATCACAGCAAAGCCACCCTCGCGCCGCCTCTCACCAAGGAGATGGCCCGCTTTGACTTCACCCGTCCCGCAGCGCAGCTGCATAATCTCGTGCGGGGTATGAACCCCTGGCCGGTGGCCTACTTTGAAGAGGACGGCAAGAAGATAAAAGTCCTCAAGAGCTGCGTGGCCGCCGGCAGCGGCGCGCCGGGTCAGGTGCTGGCCCTGTCGCCCCTGACCATCGCCTGCGGCGAGGGTGCGCTGGAACTCACCGAAGTGGTGCCGGAGGGCAAAAAGCCCATGGCCGGTTCCGCCTGGGCGGCAGGCCGCCGCCTCAAGGTGGGAGACACCCTGTAAGATAGGAGCATTGACCATGAACAACGCCCGCCGCACGGCGGTCCTCGCCCTCGTGAAGCAGGAGCAGAACGGCTATTCCAACCTGGTGCTGGCCGCCGCGCTGGAACGGGAGACCCTTTCGCCCAAAGACAAGGCCTTCGTCAGCGCCTTGTTCTACGGCGTCACCGAGCGGCTGCTCACCCTGGACTGGGCGCTGAGCCGGTGCCTTGCGAAACCTCTGCAAAAGCTGGACGCCCCGGTGCGGGCGGTGCTGCGCTGCGGCCTCTACGAGGCAAAATTTATGAACACCCCCGTGCCCGCGGCGGTGAACGAGGCGGTGAGCCTTTGCCGCCAGCTGAAAAAGAGCAGCGCGGCGGGCCTTGTGAACGCGGTGCTGCGCAAAGCTGTGGCGTTGGATGTTTCCACTGCTCGCTTCAAAGACCCGGCGGAAGAACTGTCGGTGCGGTATTCGGTGGGCCTGCCCATCGTGGAGCTGCTCCTTGAGCAGTACCCCGACAAGGCCGAGCAAATGCTGGCCTCCTTTTTTGAAACGCCGCCGGTCACTCTGCGCTGCAACACCCTGCGCTGCACGCCGCAGGAACTGTGCGCAACGCTGGCGGAAGATGGCGTAAAAGCCCGCCCGTTGGATGTGCCCGGGGCGGTGAAAGCGGAATTTTCCGGCAGCCCCGCCGCGACCAAGGCCTTCCGGGAGGGACTTTACCATGTGCAGGGCCTGGCCAGCCAGACCGCGGCCCTCTGCCTGGAAGCGCAGCCCGGCGAAAAAGTGCTGGACCTCTGTGCCGCCCCCGGCGGCAAGACCCTGCTGCTGGCTCAGCAGATGGGGGACAAGGGCCGCCTTTTGAGCTTCGACGCGGCGGAAAACCGCCTGTCTCTCATCGAAACGGCGGCGCGCCGCTGCGGCCTTTCCTGCGTTTCGGTGGCAAAGGGGGACGCCTCGGTCTATGACCCGGCACTGGCCGGGGCCGACCGGGTGCTGTGCGACGTGCCCTGTTCCGGCCTTGGTATCATTGCCAAAAAGCCGGACATCCGCTATAAGTCTCTCGAGGGTAGCGAAGAACTGCATGCCCTCCAGTTGAAAATTCTCACCAACGCGGCCCGTTATGTTAAAAAAGGCGGACGCCTTGTCTACTCCACCTGCACGGTGGACCAGCGGGAGAACGGGCAGGTGGTGCGCGCCTTTTTGGAAAAAACTCCGGAGTTCCGCCTCCTTCCGCCGCCGGTGGTGCTGGAGGGCGCGCTCATCGAAGACAACATGCAGACCATGCTGCCCGGCTTTGCCGGTTCCGACGGCTTCTTCGTGGCGGTACTGGAACGGGCGTGAACGCCCGGGTATGGAAACGAACGAGGGTTTGTGATACAATGAGCAAGAACTGTATATCCTCCTATACGCTCGAGGGGCTGACCGCTCTGATGAAAGAGCTGGGCCAGCCCGCCTTCCGGGCCAAACAGATTTTCCACTGGCTGCACCAAAAGCTGGTCACGGAGTTTTCCGCCATGACCGACCAGCCCAAAGCCCTGCTGGCCAAACTGGAAGAAGGATATTACATCGCCGCCCCCGCCATCGCGCGGCGGCAGCAGTCCAAAGACGGCACGGTGAAATACCTCTTTGCCCTGGCCGACGGCAACTGCATCGAGACGGTCATCATGCGCTACCACTATGGCGTCACCGCCTGCGTGTCCACTCAGGTGGGCTGCCGCATGGGCTGCCGCTTCTGCGCCTCCACCCAGGCGGGCCGGGTGCGCAACCTGGAAGCTGGGGAGATCGCGGCGCAAATTTACGCCGCCCAGAAGGACATCGGCGAGCGCATCAGCCACATCGTGCTCATGGGCATCGGTGAGCCGCTGGATAACTTCGACAACGTGATGGATTTCCTCTCCATCATTTCCAGCCCCGACGGGGTGAACATCGGCATGCGCAACATCAGCTTGTCCACCTGCGGCGTTGTGCCCATGATCGACAAGCTGGCGGAGAAAAAACTGCAGCTCACCCTTTCCATCTCGCTGCACGCCCCCAACGACGAGATGCGCAGCAAGATGATGCCGGTGAACGACGCCTACCCGGTGGCTCAGCTCATTGCGGCCTGCCGCCGCTACCAGGAGACCACCGGCCGGCGGGTCAGCTTTGAATATTCCATGGTGCGTGGCGTCAACGACAGCCCCGCCACCGCAAAGGAACTGGCGGCGCTCATCCGGGGCATGGGGGCCCATGTGAACCTCATCCCCATCAACCCGGTGGACGGCAGCTCCTATTCCGCCACCGACGCCGAAAACGTCAAGCGATTCCAATCGCTGCTCACAGACCTTGGGGTGAACGCCACCGTTCGCCGCCGCCTGGGCAGCGACATCAGCGCCTCCTGCGGCCAGCTGCGCCGCGAAGAGGCGGCAAAGGAGGGAAGGAAATGAAACTGGCGGGCAAGACCGACAAGGGAAGCTACCGCTCCGAAAATCAGGATAATTACCGCGCCGCGCGCCTTCCCGACGACACGGTCTGGGCCGTTGTGTGCGACGGCATGGGCGGCGCTGCCGCAGGCCGTCTTGCCAGCCAGATCGCCACCGACGCGCTGGAGGACTGCTTTGCCGAAGGGCTGGCCGACCTGCCCGAGGGCGGCGAGCAGGCCCTTCTGGCCCGGTGCATCACCCAGGCCAACCGGGCGGTCTACGCCGAGTCCCTGAAGGACCCCAGCCACCGGGGCATGGGCACCACCGCAGTGTGCGTGCTGGTGCGCGGCGGCACGGCCCATGTGGCCCATGTGGGCGACTCCCGGGCATACCTCTGCCGCCCGGGGGAACTGGTGCAGCTCACGGTGGACCATACTATGGTGCAGCAGATGGTGGAAAGCGGCCAGCTTACCAGTCAGCAGGCTGCCCACCACCCGCACAAAAATCTCATCACCAAGGCTCTGGGCGTGGAGCCGGAGGTGGAAGGCGACTATACCAGCGCCCCGGTCAAGAAGGGCGACGTGCTGCTTTTGTGTTCCGACGGCCTTTCCGGCGCGGTGCCTGCAGAGCAGCTGCAGGACATTCTGGAGCACACCCCCTTCTTTATCACACCCCGCAAGCTGGTGGAGCGGGCCCTGGCTGCCGGCAGCCAGGACAATGTCACCGCTGTGCTGGTAGGGGTGGAACCCACGGAGGATTGAAATGGACGAACTGATCGGCAAAAAACTGGAGGGCCGCTACCTGCTGGAAAGCCTGGTGGGCGTGGGCGGCATGGCCAACGTCTATAAAGGACGAGACCTCAAGACCGACGCTGTGGTGGCGGTGAAGATTTTGCGGGAGGAGTTCAGCCAGAACACCGAACTGGTGCGGCGCTTCAAGAACGAATCCAAGGCCATCTCCATTCTGGACCACCCCAACATCGTCAAGGTCTACGACGTCTCGGTCACCGACCGGCTCCAGTTCATCGTGATGGAGTACATCGACGGCATCACCCTGAAGGAATACATGAACCGCCGGGGCGGGCCCCTCACCTGGAAAGAGGTGGTCCACTTCTGCCAGCAGGTGCTGGACGCGCTGGACCACGCACACCAGAAGGGCGTCGTCCACCGGGACATCAAGCCCCAGAACATCATGCTTCTGGCGGACGGCCGGGTCAAGATCATGGACTTCGGCATCGCCCGCTTCTCCCGCGCGGAGTATCAGGACACCAGCGAGAAGGCCATCGGCTCGGTGCACTACATTAGCCCCGAGCAGGCCAAGGGCGACGTCACCGACGCCAAGGCGGACATCTACTCCATGGGCGTGATGATGTACGAGATGCTCTCGGGCAAGCTGCCCTTCGAGTCGGACAGCGCGGTGTCCGTGGCCATCAAGCAGATCGCCGACACCGCCGCGCCCCTCAGCGAGGTGGCGCCGGATGTGCCCAAAGCTTTGCAGGACATCACCGCCCGGGCCATGGCGAAGGACCCGGCGCGGCGCTATCCCAGCGCCCGGGCCATGCTGAACGATCTGGAGGAGTTCAAAAAGAACCCCAGCATCCGGTTCGAGTACGAATATATGACCGAAGATTCGCCAGCGAGGTATATCGACAAGGTGGTTAAACAGTCAAGCGGCGGCCCCTCCGGCCGCAAGCCCGCTCCGCAGGGAAGCCGCAAAGCGGCCCCCGCGCCTGGCGGCAAAAACAGCCAGCACAAGCCTCCCCGCAAGCGCAAGGTGGGCGTTCTGCCCATTCTGGCGGGCATGGCCACGGCCTTTGCCCTGGGCAGCGCGATTTTGTGCTATCTCATCTTTGCCAACTCCACCAACCCCCTGTTCAGCAACAAGGCGGACGTGGAACTGCCCGATTTCACCGGCATGCAGTGGGATACAGTGAAAGAGCAGTATTCCGGCCAGCTCACCCTGGTGGCCGAGCAGGAATACAATGACAAGTACGAAGCGGGCACCATCTATTACCAGTCGCCCCGCGGCCCCCGCACGGTCAAGGAAGGCCAGAAGGTCACCGTCAAGGTCAGTCTCGGCACCCTGTATGTGAATGTGCCGGACGTGACCCAGTGGAAGATCGCCGACGCTGAGGCGGAACTGAAAGACCTGGGCCTGCAGGTGCGGCGCATGATCGTGGAGGACGATACCCTCGCCGAGGGCACCGTCATCCGCACCGAGCCCGCGGCGGGCGAGAGCATCGCCAGCGGCCAGACCATTTCGGTCTACGTCAGCCAGAAGAAGATCGAGACCGAGACCACCGTGCCGCCGGTGAAGGGCATCTCTCTGGAGGATGCCCAGAAGGCGCTGACCAACAGCAACCTGGTCACCGGCGTTATCACCGAGGCTTACAGCAATGAGTATGCCGCGGGCGTGGTCATCGACTCCACCCCCACCGAAGGTTCCACCGTCAAGGTCTACTCGCAGGTAGGCCTGGTGGTCTCCAAGGGCCCGGAGCCCACTCCCGAACCCACGCCGGAGCCCACTCCCGCGCCCACTCCGTCCCCGTCGCCCTCTCCGGTGCCGTCTCCCGTGCCGCCGCCGGACCCCACTCCCGTGGTGCCCAGCCCCACGCCGGATACCGGTAACAGCCAGCCGAACGTGACCTGAGCGGGCCCAACAGCAAGAGGAACTTTATGCCAGAAGGATATATCACAAAAGGCATCGGCGGCTTTTACTATGTGAAAGCCGAAGGCCGTATTCTGGAATGCAAGGCCAAGGGCATCTTCCGCAAACGCAACCTTACCCCCGTGGCGGGGGACCGGGTGGTGGTGGAAGAGGAGGCGGGCAGCTGGGTCATCGCCCACATCCTGCCCCGCAAGAACGTCTTTATCCGCCCGCCCATCGCCAATCTGGACGTGCTGTTCATCGTGGCCAGCACCACCCAGCCTACCCCCAGCACCCTGGTGCTGGATAAGCTCTCCGCCATCGCGGCGGACAAGGACGCCCAGCCGGTGCTCATCATCACCAAGTCCGACCTGGCGGGGGCGGAAAAGCTGAAAAATGCCTACGCCCTCTCGCCGCTGCCGGTCATCGTGGCGGATCATGTGTCCGGCGAAGGCCTGGATGAGGTCCGCGGCTGGATCGAGGGCCGTCTGTGCGCCTTCTGCGGAAACTCCGGCGTGGGCAAGAGCACCCTGCTCAACGCCCTGCTGCCTCAGCTCTCCCGGGAGACCGGCGCCATCAGCCAGAAGCTGGGCCGCGGCCGGCACACCACCCGGGAGGTGGAGATTTTCGAGGCCTTCGGCGGCTTTGTGGCCGACACGCCGGGCTTTGCCAGCCTGGACACCGGCCGCGCCTGCTACATCCCCAAGGAGAACCTGCAGTACGCTTTTCCGGAGTTTGCGCCCCTCATCCCGGAGTGCCGCTTCACCGGCTGTTCTCACCGAAGCGAGACCGGCTGCGCCGTGCGCGCGGCGGTGGAGGATGGCCGGATCAGCCCCACCCGGTATGAGAGTTACCTCGCCATGTACGACGAGGTGAAGGACGTCAAGGACTGGGAAGTGCGCTGAACAGCCAAGCCAAAGCCGGGGCCCAGCCCCGGCTTTTTTCATGAAAAAAGGAGGACATTCCAATGCCGCGCTGTGTCATCATCGGTGCCGGGCCTGTGGAGCCGGAGCAGAAAAAGCTGCTTTTGCCCGGTGACTATGTCATTGCCTGCGATGCGGGCTATCTGAACGCCCGGACGCTGGGCGTCGTGCCCGACCTGATCGTGGGCGATTTTGATTCCGCGCCCCGCCCCGAGGGGGAGAATCTGGTGGTGCTGCCCGCCGAAAAGGACGACACCGACACCCATTATGCCGCCCGCCTCGCGGTGGAGAAGGGCTTTGAGCAGGTCCTCATTCTTGGCGTGCTGGGCGGCGCGCGGCTGGACCACAGCCTTGCCGCCATTGCCGCCGGCCTGTGGCTGGCAAAGCAGGGGCCGGAGGTGACCATCGCCGGCCGGGGCGCGGTGCTGCGCTATGTGCTGCCCGGGCGGCCGGCAAAAGTAGAGCACGACCCCCATGCCTATTTTTCCCTTTTTCCGCTGGAAGGGGCGGCAGAGGGCGTGGGCATCACCGGGGCAAAATACCCCCTGCAGAACGCGCGCCTTGTGCCGGACGCCACTTTGGGCGCCAGCAATGAGACGATGCCCGGCGGCGCCGAAGTGCGGGTGGAACGCGGCAGCCTGCTGCTGGTCCGCGCCCCGAAATGAGCGTTTAAACCACAAAAGCCTGCACATTTTCCGCCCCAAAAGGATATAATGGCGTATCCACACAAAAGTGACAGGGAAAAGGGGGATGCGCCATGCAGGTGGTTGTGGTCAAAAGTCCGAAGTGTCTCGCGGGGCTCCTGCGCGCCTTGTTCAAGATCAAAAAAGAGGGCTGACGCCCCGCAAAACAGCAGCGCCCGCGCACCGGTGGAAAGGCC
>DXBV01000028.1 GCA_019116345.1 Candidatus Allofournierella merdipullorum
GGTGATCACTGGGGAAATACTTCTGATGATTACGAACAACAATTTGTTTCTGTTATTTTGGATTCAGTGTTTTTCCCTAACAATTATAAAAATGAAGATGAATATTTGATATTTGAGTATGCTTTACGGTATAAATACTTAGATTCTTTATGCTCGCAATATATCAATGAGGAGCACGTTGGTCCACTTATCTCAAGATTTGAAAATCGTGTAAAACGAGTAAAGCGTCTTTTCAAAATATGTGACAATCCTCCCGCTGATTGGCTGGCAATATATTCATTGGTTGATGTTAATGTGGAATTCAAAAAGATTGTTCCCCTAATTATTTGCAAGTATTTCTATGAACGTCAACGGCTAAACTTCAATGGTAGTAGTTTACATATTATCATTGACGAAGCGCATAATGTCTTGTCCACAACATCGGAGCGAGAAAGTCAGACTTGGAAAGATTACCGCTTAGAAACTTTTGAAGAAATCATCAAAGAAGGGCGAAAGTTTGGAACGTTTTTAACTATATCAAGTCAGCGTCCATCTGACATATCGGAAACCATTATTTCTCAACTGCATAACTATTTCATTCATCGATTGGTTAACAATGAGGATATACGAGCCATTGGTAAAGCTGTGGCATTCATTGACAACACTTCATATGAAATGATCTCTGTCCTGCCACAAGGAGCGTGTATCTTTACTGGCGTTGCTTCCAATTTTCCTGTTTTGGTGCAGGTTGATTTATTGCCAAAACAACAGCAACCACAAAGTAGCACCATAAATCTTACGGAGTTGTGGAAAGAACCTTAAAACAAAGCCCATCGGTCAGTATTGACCGATGGGCTTTACAAATCTATGCAGTTAATCTGTCAAACGATGCTGGGGTGTTCCGTGAATATATTTCTCCAAGCCTCCGTTCAACACTACATTTGCATATTCTAGTGGCTGGTTATAGATTAACCAGTCCAATTCGGATCGTTGATACATATTGTCTGCTACCTCATTTTCAACAGCAACCGTATCAATCGAAATCATGCTACCATCAGCAAATTTCAGTTCAACGCAGGCTGTATCCAAATTGAACTCACAAGAGATCGCACGCTCCATGTTGTTCACCTCAAATCATCCCAAAGAACTTCAGTGCCTCTGTAATTGCCGCTTCCTTTTCTGGCGGACATTTCGGCTGTTTGGCATTTTCAGACTTTGGCTTATTATAGTTCTCCCGCTCAATAATGCCATACTTCTGTTTGACCTGGGCGATATAGAGATGGCTGACTTTCAGGCCAGTATGCTCCAGTACATACGCCTTGATTTCCTCATAGGTAGCCTTGCTTTCCGCCGACGTCAAATCCAGTTCGTCCAGATTCAACTGCACCTCGATATGTTGCTTGGTATTAAGTTTGGACAAAAGTACTACCGTCTCCACGTGCTTTGTGCGGGGGAAGAGGTCCACCGGCTGCACCTTCACCGGGCGATACCCCCGGTCGGCAAGATAACGGCAGTCCCGGGCGGCGGTGGCGGCGTTGCAGCTCACCATCACCACGCGGCGGGGGGCCATGGTCAGCACCGCGTCCAGCGTGGCGGCGTCGCAGCCTTTGCGGGGCGGGTCGAGGCAGATCACCTGAGGGGTGAGGCCCTCGGCGGCCAGCTGTGTTGCGGCCTGTCCCGCGTCAGCACAGAGGAAACGGGCGTTTTCCACGCCCATGGCGGCGGCGTTGCCCCGGGCGCTCTCCACCGCTTCGGGAACGATCTCCACACCCACCAGGGCGCGGCAATCCTCCGCCATGGAAAGGCCGATGGTCCCCATGCCGCAGTAGAGGTCCAGCAGAGTGTCCTCCGGACACAGGGCGGCGAACTCCCGGGCCACGGCGTAAAGCCGCTCGGCGGCGGGGGTGTTCACCTGATAGAAGGAGAGCGGCCCCAGCTTCACCGGCACGCCGCAGAGGGTGTCCTCGATAAAACCGGGCCCGAACAGGGGGATACACTCCTCGCCGGTGATAACGTTGGTTTTCTGGCGGTTTACGTTCAGAACGATGGTCTTGATCTGGGGGAACTGCCGGGTGATTTCCGCGCAGAACGCTTCCCCGTGAGGCAGGCTGCGCCCATTGATCACGAGGCAGAGCAGCACCTGGCCGCTGTGCCAGCCCTGGCGCAGGAAGATGTGCCGCACCAGTCCCTTGTGGCTCGACTCATTGTAAAGGGAAATGCCTTTTCTCTGCAAAAAGGCGCAGACGGCAGCGGCGATGTCGTTGAGGGCTTCGGGCTGCAGCAGACAGTCCCGACAGGGGACGAGGCGGTGGCTGCGCCCGGCGAAAAAGCCCGCCGTCACATTGCCCGCCGGGTCGTATCCCACGGGGAACTGCACCTTGTTGCGGTAGCGGTCAGTGAGCGGGCCGGTCAAAAGCGGGAGAACCGGCAGGTCCTCAAAGCCACCCAACCGCCGGAATGCGTCGGCCACAAAGCCCTCTTTGGCGTGGGCTTCGGTCTCGTAGTCCAGATGACGGAAGCAGCAGCCGCCGCAGGGACGATACACCGGGCAATCCGGTTGGATATGGCCGGGCCCGGAACGATGGAGTTCTTCCACAATGCCGAAGGCATAGCGGCCCATGTCCTTCACGATGCGCACGGTGATCTCGTCGCCGGGGGCGGTGGCGGGCACGAACACCGCCTTGCCGTCCAGCCGGCCCACGCCGCTGCCGTCGCTGGAGAGGCTCTCGATAACGAGCCGCGCCAGAGTGTTTTTCATACCGGGCAAGAAAAGCCCTCCTTTTTTATTCGCTCAAGCCATAGGGCAGGATAAAGCGTCCCGCCTCGTCCGAAGAAAGGTCCGTTCCGATGCCGGGGAACTGGTGATCCAGCGTGTTCAGCGCCATCTTCGCCGCAGTGGAGGCCATGAGAGCCGGGTCGTAGTGAGCCGCGGCCTGAACGCCGTCGGCCACAAGAGCGTCCGCCGCGTCGGGGGTGTCTGCGGCGGCATAGATGCGCACCGGCTGCTCGCCGTCCAGCCAGCCGAGGGCGGCGGCGGTCTCCAAGGCAGCGCGGGCGTCCTGCTCGCTGGTGCACAGGATCACTTCCGGCGCGGTCTGGCCGGCAAGGGCCTCGGCGTCAAAGGAAAGGGATGCGCCCTCCTCGTCGGTGTAGTTCACCTGCGCGGTGTACACGCCGTAATGCTCGCACTCGGCCAGCGCGTAGGAGGCAAGGTCGGCCTGCTCCGCGTCGGGTGCGCTTTGGTACAGATAATATTGCAGCAGCAGATCGCCGTTGACGTCAAAAACGGTACCGTCCCGGTAATCCATGGCCATGGCCTTGCCCAGCAGTTCGCCTCCGTGGGAGGCCAGGCTGCCCAGATACCACAATTCGGCACTGGAGGCAAGCGTTTCACTGTCGGGGCACGCGCCCACGAAGAAGACAGATGCGCCCGCCTTTTCGGCGGCGGTCACCAGCGCAGGGGTGACGGCAGCGTCATCCTGGGGGACGATGAGCACCTTGGCGCCGGCTGCCAGCAAGCGGGACGCTGCCACAGCGGGAGACTCGTCGGCTCCGGTGGTAAGCAGCTCTACATCATGGGCGGCAAGGTCGGCTTCCAGAACGGAGGCGTCCAGATAAGTCCGGCCGGAGGGGGAGGTGAGCAGCCCCACCGAGGGAGCAGGAGAAAAGAAACCGATGGTGTAAAGGTAAAATACAATACAGGAGACAACGGCTCCTGCAATCAGCAGAGCTTTGAAAAGAATGGAAAAAATATGTTTCATGGCGTAAACTCCCGGTCAGGCGCGGTGATCATGCATAGCGCAGAGATAGCGGCTGGGCGGCACGCCCATGGATTTTTTGAACACTCTGGAAAAATAGAATTTGTCGGAAAAACCCACGCTGGCCGCGATCTCGGCGATGGAGAGCTGGGAGTTTTTCAAAAGATTGCACGCCTCTCCAATGCGGTAGGAGGTGAGGTAGTCAATGGGGCTCTGGCCCACATTGCTCATGAACAGGCGGTAGAGGTGGCTGCGGCTGACGCCCACGGTGCGGGCGATGTCGTCGATGGTGATCTCGTGGGAGTAGTTGAACTGAATGTACTTGATGGCGCTCAGAACATACTGGCTGCCGGCGCTGGGGGCGTGGATCTCTTTTTCCGCCGCCTGACGCATCAGCTCCGACAGGAAAAGATACAGGTTACCCACCATGGCCGCCTCGTTTTCAGGTTTGGGGCCGCGGGCGTCAAAGATGCTCAGCAGCGCCTGCTGCAGCGGCTCAGGACGGCTGGAATGGAACACCAGCTTCTGTTCGGTGAAGGGGGTGTGCTGCACCAGTTTTGCGGCGTAGGCTCCGTTGAACCCCACCCAGTAATATTCCCAGGGGTCGTCCTCACTGGCGCTGTAGCCGGCCAGTTGGCCCGGCCGCAGCAAAAACAGGTCGCCGGGGCCAAGGTGATGCTCCTGCCCGCCGGCGCGGTAGCAGCCGTGGCCGTCCACCACCAGATGGATGAGGTAATGGTCGCGCACCGCCGGCCCCCAGCTGTGAAGCGGGGCGCAGTGCTCCAGGCCGCAGTTGAAAATGGCCATTTCCACATGGTCGGAATAATCCTGTTTAAAGGATTGTTTGTAAATCTCCGCCAAAATAAAGCCTCCTCGCCGCGCCGGATCGTTTTTACCCGGCAAACAAAAATATTTTATCAGATAATTCAACAAAAGTCCATCGCTTGCGAGGCTTTTCCAGCGCTTTTTTGGCCCGCGACCAAGCAAAACTTAACAATTTGTTTTCAGATGAAATATAGACGAATCCGTCTAAAAGATGTATACTGTGAAAAAACAGACGAGTCCGTCTATTAAGTTCTGCAAGGAGATGGGGGTTCATGGAGATCCTGGGAGATATTCTTCGGCTTGCGGCTGCCGTGGGCATTGCGTTCGTGGCAGGCAAGCTGATCGCAAAACTGAAGCTGCCCGCCATTCTGGGGTGGCTGATCGCTGGCATGGCCATTGGGCCGCACGCCCTCGGCCTTTTGGGAGAGTCGGTGCTGAACGCCGGCTGGTTCGAGGCTGCCGAAAGCCTGCTGGAGTGCGTGTTTGGCCTGATGATCGGCACCGAGCTGATCTGGAAACGGATGAAGAAGGCCGGGCCGCAGATCCTCATCACCACCCTCACCGAGTCTCTGGGCACCTTCGTGCTGGTGAGCGCGGTGTTCGGCGTTCTGTTCTGGGCCACCGGTTTGCCCATCTATCCCGCGCTGCTGCTGGGCGGCATCGCGCTGGCCACGGCGCCCGCGCCCTCTCTTTCGGTGGTCAACAGCCTGGGCACGGACGGCCCGGTGACCCGCACGCTCATCCCCATGGCCGCTTTGGACGATTTGGTGGGGGCGCTGGTCTTTTTCATGGTGGTGGCCGGCGTGTCCGCCCATCTCTCCACCGCCGGCATCCCGGTGTTTGCCCTGCTGCTTCTGGTGTTTCTGCCGGTGGTCATCGGCGGGGCGGTGGGCTTTCTGACGGGCAAGATCCTGCGGCGAATAAAAACGCCGGAGGCGATGCTGGCCGTCATGCTGGGCATGCTGGTCGCATCCGCGGGGCTGGGCTTTGCCATCAACAGCATGCTGCAAACGCCGGTGCTGAACTTCATGCTCATCGGCATGTCCTACTCCGCCGCCTTTGCCAACATGATCACGGAGGAACAGATGGGCAGCATCATGAAGGTAATGACGCCGGTCATCGGATTTTCCATGATCGTGGTCATCCTGAACCTTGCCGCGCCGCTGGACTATCACCTGGTTTTTGGCGCGGGACTCTACACGGCGGTGTACATCGCCGCCCGGGCCGTGGGTAAATACAGCGGCGCATTTCTGGGCGCGGCGGTCACCCATGCGCCCGCCACAGTGAAAAAGTACCTGGGATTCACGCTGCTGCCCCACTCCGGTGTTTCGCTGGTGTTTACCGGCATCGTGGTCTCGGTGCTGGAAGGCCCCGCGCCGGAGAGCGCGGCTCTTATCCAGGGCACGGTGGCCGCGGCGGCAGTCATCAATGAGATCATCGCGGTGTTCATGGCCAAGAAAGGCTTTGAATGGGCCGGCGAGCTGCACAAAGCGAAGGAGGGAGGCGCGGCATGACCCAGCAGGAACGGCAGCAGCGCAGCAGGGAAGAGATCTTCCGCGCGGCACAGGAAGAATTCGGCACCGTCGGCTACGACGGCGTGAATATGGAGCGCATCTGCGCGAAGCACGGCATCTCCAAAGGAATGATGTATCATTACTACACCGGCAAGGACGAGCTTTTCCTGCTGTGTGTGGAGCGGACCTTCCGGGAACTGGAAGCCTACATCGAAGGGGAGATGGAGTCGCTGGAAAAACTGGACGTCCGGGAGGCCGTCAAGAGCTTTTTCGTGCTGCGGGAACGCTTTTTCGAGCAGCGCCCCCTGCAAAAGGGCATTTTTGAAAGCGCCATGCTCCGTCCGCCAAAGCACCTGGTGGGCCAGATCGAGGCGCTGCGTGTCCCGGTGAGGCGGTTGAACCGGGCGTTCATTGCGGGTCTGACGGCGCGGATGCCGCTGCGGCAGGGGCTGGACCCGGAGGCCGCCGCCCGCTATCTGGAGAGCGTGGAGCCGTATTTTCAGAACATTCTCAACGATTATTGCAGCGACTGCCCGGCCCAGGACGTGCGCTCCATGCTCAGCACTGCCGGCGGATTGCTGGATTTGATCCTGTTCGGCCTTTTCCGGCGGCCGGACGGAGAACCTGCGGCGGCTGCCCGCGGCCTGTGAGGCTACCCCGAACAAGATGGAGGCGAGAGAATGGAAAGCTTTTTCTGGGATTACCGTTTGAACGCGGAGTTCCCTTTTTCGGTGCTGGAGTACACCGTCACCGACAGCCTTGCCGACGGCGCGCCGCGGCTGCATTGGCACAACTACTGTGAGCTGGGCGTGTGTACGAAAGGCGAGGGCGCGTTTTATTTTGAGGGCCGGCGCTACGACTATCACACCGGCGACATCTTCCTGGCCAATGACCTGGAGCGTCATGGCGCGGCCTGCGTTCCGGGCACGGACACCCGTTTCCGTTTTTTCCTGTTTCTGCCCAGCCTTCTGCTGGACGACGCGGGGGAGCGCAGCGCGGAGTATCTGCTGCCCTTCCGCTGTGACCCTGCCCACCGCTGCACCCATATCCCGGTGGGCACCGCCGCGGGCAGAGCGCTCCGCCCGATGCTGGAGGAGCTGTGGAACGACGCCATCTTTGCCCGCAGCGGCCAGCAACGCCTGATCCGCGCCCGGCTTCAGCTGATTTTGGCGCAGGTGTGCAGCTATATGGAACTGGACGAACAGGCCCCGGGCAGGGGACTGGCAGGCTATCTGCGCCTGCGCCCGGCCCTGGCTTACATCGACGCCCATTTCACCGGGCGGCTGACCCAGCAGGAGGCGGCTGCCCAGTGCTTTTTGAGCGAATCCCGCTTCCGTCACCTGTTCCGCCAAGAGATGCACATGAGCTTTCAGGAGTATGTGAGCAACCTGCGCTATCTTGAGGCGCGGCGGCTCATCGCCTCCACCGGCATGCCCATCGCGGCCGCCGTGCGGGAAGCCGGATTTTCCAACCCCTATCACTTTTACAAAATGTTCGAGCAGGCGGAGGGCGTGACGCCCCGTGCCTGGCGCTCCGCTCTTCGTGCGGCGCAAAAAGAACAGCCGGATTTGATATAAACAAAGTCGCATTTGACATTTCACTCCTTTTCTCCGAGATATACAATAAAAACAGAAGCAATACCCTTTTTCTGCAAATTTTGTATGACTTGTGAGAAGAGGAGCGATTTTATGCCGCACTATGAGCATTTGTTCACCCCCATCCAGATCGGCAACATGACGGTGCCCAACCGCATCTGCCATGTGCCCACCGACGTCAGCTCTTCCAACGCCGACGGCTCGGTGAGCGAGCGGGACATCCACCATCACAGCCAGATCGCCAAAGGCGGCGCGGGCCTCATCATCGTGGGCGCCACCTCGCCGGACGGCAAGACCGGCCGCCCCACCGTGACCGGCCTTGTGGCGGACAGCGACAGCTGCATCCCCGGCCTTGCCCGCCTGGCGGAGGGCATGCACAAATACGGCGCCAAGTGCGTGGTGCAGCTGCAGCACCCGGGCCGCCAGTGCGCCGTTCCCCGCTACAACACCATGTCTGCCACGGATATGGTGGTCAAGCTGCCCTGGAGTGCCGGCCATGAGATCGTTTATGAAAACGCCGAGGAGAAGGGCAAGCCCGTGCGCGCCATGACCACCGAGGAGGTTGTGGACATGGTGGACAAATTCTCCGAGGCCGCCTGGCGCGTCAAACAGGCGGGTTTCGACGGCGTGGAGCTGCACGCCGCCCACGGCTATCTCATCTCCCAGTTCATGTCTCCCTATCTCAACAAACGCATCGACCGCTGGGGCGGCAGCTTTGAGAACCGCATGCGCTTCCCGCTGGCCATCATCTCCTCCATCCAGAAAAAGTGCGGCAAGAATTTCCCCATTCTGGTGCGCTACTCGGCGGACGAATGGGTGGAAGGAGGCCGTGAGCTGGAAGAGAGCGTGCGCATGGCGGTGGAATTCGAGCGGGCCGGCGTGGCTGCGCTCGACCTGAGCCAGTGCATCCAGGAAAGCCCGGGCGCGGGCTTCGACCCCATGTACTACCCCGAGGGCTGGACGGTCTACGCCTCCCAGGCGGTGAAGAAGGCCGTCTCCATCCCGGTGATCAACAGCCACACCTTCCGCAACCCGGACTACTGCGACCACCTGGTGGAAAGCGGCGACACCGACATGATCGGCCTGGCCCGCCAGCTGCTGTGCGACCCCTACTGGCCCATGAAGGCCTACATGGGCAAACCCGAGCAGATCCGCCGCTGCATCTCCTGCCTCACCGGCTGCTGGCAGGAAAGCATGATGGCCAAAAAGGAGATCGGCTGCGCCATCAACCCCGCCTGCGGCCACATGGAGTTCGACGACCTCAAGCCCGCCGCGGCGCCCTTGAAGGTGGGCATCGTGGGCGGCGGCCCCGCCGGTATGGAGGCGGCCCGCATCGCCACCGTCCGCGGCCACAAAGTGACCCTGTTTGAAAAGACGGGCGAGCTGGGCGGCGCCATTCTGGGCTGCTGCATGGCCCCCGGCAAGGAAAAGATGAAGTGGTACGCCGACTGGATCCGCGGCCAGATCAAGGATCTGAACGTGGACGTGCGGCTGCATACCAGCCCCACCGTGGAGCAGCTGAAGGAATTCGACGTGGTGCTCAACGCCACCGGCGCGGTGAGTTATGTGCCCGAGTGCATCGGCGCCGAGCGGGTGGTGCCCTTCGAGGAAGCCATTGCCTGCCCGAAGGTGACCTGCCCCTTCCATCCGAAGGACCGCAAGATGCGCAAGACCGGCGAAAAGGTGCTGGTCTGGGGCGACCACTACGCCGCCGCCGACACTGCCGCCGCTCTGGCCGGCATGGGCAAGGACGTGACCATCGTCACCGATAAAAAGGAGTTTGCCGCCAGCGTGGAGGTCATCCATATGTATGTGCTGCGCAAACGCTTTGCCCAGACCGACGCCGAGGCGCTGCACAGCGAGCCCTTCAAGTACCCGGTGAAGGTGTATGAGAACAGCACGGTGTACAGCATCGAAGAGGGCAAGGTGGTGCTGATGGATAAAAACTTCCAGCGCACCGAGCTGGCCATCGACGACGTCATCACCTGCAACACCCGCTCCAACACGGCTCTGTTCGATGAGCTGATGGCCGCGGGCGTGCCGGTGGTGAACGCGGGCGACAGCAAGGCTCCCCGCAACCTGCACGCCGCCGTGATGGAGGGCGCGACCTTCGGCCTGAAGCTGGAGGAGAGCGTGCTCATGAATCCCAACCACAGCGTGGTGGACGATCTTCCCGCCGACGTGCGCGGCCAGCTGCTGCGCTGAACCGCAAAGCAGAAGACCCGGTCCGGCTTTTTCAGCCGGACCGGGCTTTTTTGTGTCCGCCGGGCGACGGTTTTCGCCGGGCTGAACGGGCAAAATATAAAATGTGGATTGATTCTGAGGGCCGGATGTTGTAAAATATAACAAAACAGTAAAAAAGAAAACCCTGTCCCGCCGGCTTTCCGCACCTGTTCTGCGGCGGAGGACGGACCAAGAAGAATTGGTGATAATTTTGAGCGAGACCCTTTCCCGGCTGCTCAGCCGGTTCCGAAAACAAATATTGATCGCCTTCGACATCGTGGTGATCTCTCTGGCCTACATTGCGCCCTGGGTGATCATCAACGGCCGGGCCGATTACCAGCGTTATTCCAGCCTGCTTGTAGCCAGCTGGTTTTTGTTTGTCAGCTGCTTTGAGATCGTCTATGCTCTCATGGGCATGTATGACAGCCTCTGGCGCTACGCCGAGATCGTGGAGTTCTTCCGTCTGTGTGTTGCCTCCATCATCGCCGTGGCGCTGTTTGGCGTGTGCTCCTTTTTCATCTTTAGCGAAACGCCGGTGCCCCGCTCGGTCTATTTCCTCAGCGGCCTGTTCGCGGTGGCCCTTACGCTGTATTCCCGCCTGACCTACCGAATGTACCGGAACGTCAAGCTGGGGCGGCAGGGCAAACGTCTGGCCCGCCGCACCCTGCTCATCGGCGCGGGCGACGCCGCCAGCACCCTGCTCCACGAGCAGTACAAGGCGGCAAACCCGGAAATGAACATCATCTGCTGCGTGGATGACGCGCCGGAAAAGCAGGGCCGCTATATCATGGGCGTGCAGATCATGGGCACCACCGAGGACATTCCGGAACTGGTGGAGCGCTGCGAGATCGAGACCATCCTGCTGGCCATCCCCACCATGGACGAGGACAACCGCCGCCGGGTGCTCTCCATCTGCAACCGCACCAAGTGCAACGTGAAGATCTTGCCGGACATCGTGAAGATGATCACCGACGGCAAGGACCTCGCCAGCCGCATCCGCGACGTGAAGGTGGAGGACCTGCTGGGCCGGGACGAGGTGCAGCTTTCCAGCCTCATCACCCAGTTCGTGGGCGGCAAGCGCATCATGGTCACCGGCGGCGGCGGTTCCATCGGTTCCGAGCTCTGCCGCCAGATCGCCAGCTGCAAGCCCGAGATGCTCATCATCGTGGACATCTACGAGAACAACGCCTATGCCATCCAGCAGGAGCTGCGCCGTAAATACGGCGACGAGCTGAACCTGGAAGTACTCATCGCCTCGGTGCGCGACTCCAAAAAGATGGACGCTCTGTTCAGCCGCCTGCGCCCCCAGGTGATTTTCCACGCGGCGGCCCACAAGCATGTGCCGCTGATGGAGGACAGCCCCGAAGAGGCGGTGAAGAACAACGTCTTCGGCACCTACAACGTGGCCGTCTGCGCCGACAAATACGCCGCTGAGCGCTTTGTGCTCATCTCCACCGACAAGGCGGTGAACCCCACCAACGTGATGGGCGCCACCAAGCGTCTGTGCGAGATGGTGGTGCAGGCCATGGCCCAGCGCAGCAAGACCCGCTTTGCCGCCGTGCGTTTCGGCAACGTGCTGGGTTCCAACGGGTCGGTCATCCCCCTGTTCAAGGATCAGATCGCCGCGGGCGGCCCGGTCACCGTCACCCATCCGGACATCGTGCGCTACTTCATGACCATCTCCGAGGCGGTGAGCCTGGTGCTGGAAGCCGGCGCCATGGCCAACGGCGGTGAGATCTTCGTGCTGGACATGGGCAAGCCCATGCGCATTCTGGACCTGGCCGAAAACCTCATCAAGCTCTCCGGCTTTATCCCTTACAAGGATATCCAGATCGTGTTCACCGGCCTGCGTCCCGGCGAGAAACTCTATGAAGAGATGCTGATGGACGAGGAGGGCCTGCGCAAGACCGACAACCGCAAGATTTATATCGGCGCGCCGCTGAAGCTGAACAACCAGACCTTCTTCGACCACCTGATGGCGCTCAAACAAATCGCCTACAGCAACAACAGCGAAAACCTGGTGCAGGCGCTCACCGACATGGTGCCCACCTTCCGTCACCGGCGGGACGAAACAGGCATAGGGGAGGGCTGAACCGGTGTATAAACATTTCTTCAAACGCGCGCTGGACATTCTCTGCAGCGGTCTGGCCATTGTGTGTCTTTCGCCGCTGCTGGCGGTCATAGCGGTGTGGGTCAAGGTTTCCTCCCCGGGGCCGGTGCTCTTTACCCAAAAGAGAGTGGGGAAGGGCAAGACCTTCTTTAAAATTTATAAGTTCCGCACCATGCGCACCGACACCCCCCACGACATGCCCACCCACATGCTGGAAAACCCGGACGCCTTCATCACCAGCGCCGGGCGTTTTCTGCGCCGCACCAGTCTGGACGAACTGCCTCAGATCTTCAACATCTTCCTGGGCCAGATGAGCGTGGTGGGGCCCCGGCCGGCGCTGTGGAACCAGGACGACCTGGTGGCCGAGCGGGACAAATACGGCGCAAACGACTGTGTGCCCGGCCTCACCGGCTATGCCCAGGTCCACGGGCGGGACGAACTGCCCATCCCCGTGAAGGCCGAGCTGGACGGCTATTATGCTAAAAACCTTTCCTTTGCCCTGGACGTAAAGATTTTCTTCCGCACCATCGGCAGTGTGCTCCACCACGAAGGCGTGGTCGAGGGCAAGCAGGATTCCTGAAACAAAATAAGAGCTGTGCGAAACATCGCACAGCTCTTTTTCTTTGTGTCAGTCGTTTTCTCCCGGCGTGGCCAGTGCCCCCAGCACCTGCGCGTAGATGTCGCTGCCGTGCTCGATGAAAGCGTTCTTGGCCATCTCGGCGGTCATGGCGTCGGGCAGAAGGACTTCCAGCCCGAACAGCCGGCTGCCCATCTCGGAGATGGAACAGCGAACCACATAACCGTCGCCGGTCTTTTCTACTTCGGCCTTGTGCTGCGAGGCCTTGCGCGCCCACTGCTGGGCCCGGACGGCCGCCCGCACCGCCGCCTCCCGCACCGTGCGGGGCAAAAGGTCGATGCTCAGTTCGTCCGCCACCGCGAGGCCCTTGGGGGTGATGGAATAGCCGCCCGCCTCGTCCACCGTGGCCAGGCCGTTCTCCTCCAGATCCGCAAGGCCGGCGCTCAGCTCAAAATAGTTCACCAGCTGTTCGCCCAGCAGCGCCTGTTCGATCTCCGCCCGGGTGAGGGGAGCCATGGGTGCAACGGTCTTGATGAGATAGCACAGCAGGATGCGGACTTCGGTGTTCTCTGTCAACCCGCCCGGCTTTACGCCGAAGGTAAAGGCATTTCCGGCCATCTTCGCACTTCCTTTTCGGGGTATTTCCAGGAATTATTATAGTGAAAATTCCCCGTTTTTACAAGGCCGATGCGGCAAAATCCGTTTCAATGCGTTTTTTGCTGCCCGGCGTGGAGTAGACCCAGTGCTCCAACCGCCCTTCGGTGATGAAGTAGCGGGGGGCGAAAAACAGCGGCCCCGCCAGCTCCCGGTTCACGATGACCAGTTTTATCTTCATCTTTTCGGGCAGAATACTCTTGATGAAAACGCTCACCGGCTGCCCCGGACGCAGGCCCTCGCACCGCTCCGCAAGGCCTGCCAGGTTCGGGGCCAGCTCAATGAACACCCCATAGCTTTCGATGCTGCGCACCAGACCCACCACCGTCTCGCCCGGCGAAAAGCGGTCGGCGTTTTCCTGCCAGGTGCCCAGCAGTTCCCGCAAAGTCAGCACCAGGCGGCCTTTTTCATCCCGGCTTTTCACCGCGCAGGTCAGTGTCTGGCCCACGCCCACCCGGTCCGCCGGGCTCTGAATGCGGGAGACGGACATGCAGTCGATGGGCAAAAGAGCGCTGATGCCGCAGCCCACGTCGCAGAACGCGCCGAAACTTTCCAGATGGGTCACGGTGCAGCGTACCAGGTCACCCGGGCGCAGAGTGTCCAGATATTCCCGCTGGCAGGCCTCCTGCGCCCGCCGGCGGGAGAGCAGATACGCGCCTTCGGCCCCTTCGGGCAGGGCAGTGATGCAAAAACAGGTGGGCTTGCCCACCCGCGTCAGCAGCGCCACGTCCCGCACCGTGCCCTCCGCCGCGCCGGCGGCGCATTCGTCGTGGGGCATGCGGGCGGGGTGGCCCGCCAGCTCGAACACCAGCTGCCGCTCCCGGTCATAGGCGAGGGCTGTGCTTTCCAGAATGCTGCCGGCGGCACAGGCCTCGGCCAGCTGGCTCTCGGTCAGCCGCCGCGCGTCCCGGCCTTTGCCCTCAGGGGTATATTCCACCATTGTTTCCATCCTCACTTTGTCTGGTTTTGTCCGCGCTGCGCCTGTGGCGCGCGTTTTGAAAAAATATATGCGGCCGCGGCGGGGGATATTTGCAAAACCGGCGCAAAGGTATATAATATTAAATTGACCTCGTCCGCGTGGGCGAGGCGCGGAAACTGCAAGGGAGGACCGGCCTGTGGACGTGCGCGTGGGCGATCAGATTTTGACAAAGAAACCGCACCCCTGCGGCGCGGCCTGCTTTGACGTGTTGCGGGTGGGCATGGACTTCAAAATTCGCTGCACCGGCTGCGGGCGGGAGGTCATGCTCCCCCGGGCCAAAATCGAAAAGAACATCAAGAAGATCCTCCGCCCCGGCGAGGAATAGCGCGCCGTTTTGCCTTTTAAAACGCAAAACGGAAAGGAGCGAACCCCATGCTGGAACAGCTGCGCAGGGTGCGCCGCCGCTACGACGAGGTGAACCTCTCGCTGCAGGACCCGGCCATTCTGGCCGACGGCGGGCGCTACGCCGCGCTGATGAAAGAGTATAAGCGCCTTACTCCGCTGATGGAGGCGCTGGACGAGTACGAGCGGGTCTGCGCCGGGTGCGCCGAGGCCCGCGCCCTGCTGGACGAGGGGGGCCTGGAACCGGATTTCCGGGAAATGGTCCAGACCGAGTACAGCGAGGGCCGGCAAAAGCAGGAGGAGTTGGAACAGACCCTGCGCATCCTGCTGCTGCCCCGGGACGAGAACGACGACCGCAACGTTATCCTGGAAATTCGCAGCGGCGCCGGCGGCGAGGAAGCCGCCCTCTTTGCCGCCAGTCTCTGGCGGATGTACAGTATGTACGCCGCCGCCAAGGGCTGGAAGTGCGAGTTGCTGAACCTGAACGAGACCGAACTGGGCGGCGTGAAGGAGATCAGCGTGTCGGTGCAGGGCGAAGGCGCCTACAGCCGCCTCAAATACGAGAGCGGCGTTCACCGGGTGCAGCGTGTGCCCGAGACCGAGACCCAGGGCCGCATCCACACCTCCACCGTCACGGTGGCGGTGATGCCCGAAGCCGAAGAGGTGGACGTGCAGTTGGACCCCGCCGATTTGAAAATCGACACCTTCCGCTCTTCCGGCGCGGGCGGCCAGCACGTCAACAAGACTTCCAGCGCCATCCGGGTGACCCACCTGCCCACCGGCATGGTGGTGGAATGCCAGGACGAGCGCAGCCAGTACAAAAACAAAGATAAAGCCCTCAAGGTGCTGCGCAGTCGCCTGCTGGCGGAAAAGCAACAGGCCCAGAAGGACGCCATCGATGCCGACCGGCGCAGCCAGGTGGGCACCGGCGACCGCTCTGAACGCATCCGCACCTACAATTTCCCCCAGGGGCGGGTCACTGATCACCGCATCGGCCTGACCCTCTACAAACTCGACAGCGTGATGGACGGCGCGCTGGATGAGGTGCTGAACGCCCTCATCACCGCCGACCAGACCCGGCGGCTGCAGGCCGCCCAGGAAAAGGAAGCAACACTATGAACACCATTCTG
This sequence comes from Candidatus Allofournierella merdipullorum, assembly GCA_019116345.1. Classification (GTDB taxonomy): domain Bacteria; phylum Bacillota; class Clostridia; order Oscillospirales; family Ruminococcaceae; genus Allofournierella_A; species Allofournierella_A merdipullorum. The sequence continues at coordinate 15,687 of DXBV01000028.1, forward strand.
ACAAAGGCCGACGAGGCCTCGGTGAACAAAGCCGCCGAACTGCTGCAGGCAGGGGAAATTGTGGCCATCCCCACCGAGACCGTCTACGGCATCGCCGCCAGTGCCTTCAACGGCGCGGCGGTCAAAAAAATCTTCGAGGCCAAGGGCCGCCCCCAGGACAATCCCCTCATCGTCCACATCGACCGGATGGAGATGCTGGAGGGGCTGGTGGCCTGTGTGCCCGAGGGCGCCAAGGCGCTGGCTGAGGCTTTCTGGCCCGGCCCCCTCACCATCATCATGCCTCGTGGCCCCAAGGTGGCGGACGAAGTCTGCGCCGGGCTGGACACCGTGGCCGTCCGCATGCCCAGCCACCCGGTGGCCCGGGCGGTCATCGCCGCCAGCGGCCTGCCTCTGGCGGCGCCTTCGGCCAACCGTTCCGGCGGGCCCAGCCCCACCATCGCGGAGGACGTGATGGCCGATATGGACGGCCGTCTGCCCCTTATTCTGGACGGCGGCGCCTGCGGCGTGGGGGTGGAGTCCACCGTCATCACCCTGGCCGGGGAGCAGCCCATGCTCCTGCGGCCCGGCTTTGTCACCAAGGAGCAGCTGGAGCAGGTGCTGGGCTGCGAGGTGCAGCTGGCGGGCGCGGTGCTCCACAAGCTGAAAGAAGGGGAGACCGCCCGCAGCCCCGGCATGAAGTACAAGCACTATGCTCCCAAGGCCCATGTGACCATCCTGCGGGGCGATTTCGAAGCCTACCGCAAATACGTCTGCGATCACGCCGGCCCCGGCGTTTGGGCCCTTTGCTTTGACGGCGAGGGCGAGCAGCTGCCGGTGCCTTTCATCAGCTACGGCGCCCAAGAGGACGACGCGGCCCAGGCCCGGGAACTGTTCAGCGCCCTGCGCCGCCTGGACGAAAAGGGCGCCGGGACGGTCTATGCCCGCTGCCCCCATGTGGGCGGAGTGGGTCTCGCGGTCTACAACCGGCTGGTCCGTGCCGCTGCCTTCGAGGTGGTTGAACTGTGAAGGTGATTGGCATTACAGGGCGCTCCGGCTGCGGAAAGAGCGCCGTTTCTGCCCTCTATCGTCAGCTGGGCTACACCGTGGCGGACGCCGACCTGGTGGCCCGGCAGGTGTTGGAGCCCGGCTCGCCTTGCATTGGAAAGCTGACCGAGGCCTTTGGCCCCGATTTAATTACGCCCCAGGGCACGGTGAACCGGCAGCTGCTGGCGGACCGGGCCTTCCGGGATGAAGAAAGCACACAAAGACTGGTAAGCATCACCCACCCGGAGATCGTCGCCCGCCTGCTGGCCGCCGCCAACGAGGCGAAAAGCAGGGGAGAGACACTCTTTTTTGTGGACGGCGCGGTCATCGTGGGCGCGCCCTTCGAAAAACATTGCGACGCCATCTGGCTTGTGAGCGCGCCCTACGAACAGAGTGTGGCGCGTATCCGCAAGCGGGACGGCCTCACCCGGCAGCAGGCCCGGGCACGCCTGGCGGCCCAGCTGCCGGTGCGCACGCTGCGCAAAGCCGCGGCGCGGGAGATACGCAACGACAAAGACATGGAACATCTTCGGCGCCAGGCACTGACGGCGCTTGAGCAGGAGAAAGGCGGTGCATGAGTGGCAAAAAAGTTCACAAAACGAATTTTATGGCTCGTGGTGCTCGCGGCGGTGATCGTGTTGGCAGTGCGGGGCCTGCAGGAGGGGCTGCACCGCATCGATTTGATGCGCTACCCTTTGAAATATACGGAATATGTGGAAAATGAAGCCGCGGCGAACGGCGTGGACCCGCTCCTTATCTACGCAGTGATACGCACCGAGAGCGGCTTTGACCCCGGCGCCGAGTCCAATGTGGGGGCCCGGGGCCTGATGCAGATCACCGAGGTCACCTTCGACTGGATCAAAAGCAAAATCGCACCCGGCGAGGACCTCACATTCGATGACCTTTACGACCCGGCGGTGAACATCCGCTTCGGCGTCTATTATATCTCCGAATGCCTTGAGCGGTACCACGGCGACGTGTCCACCGCGGCGGCGGCTTACCACAGCGGTTGGGGCACCGTGGACGGACTGCTGGAAAGCAGCGACTACTCCGCCGACGGCGAAGTGCTCCACACCTTCCCTTATCAGCAAATGGGCCTGTATGTCACCAAGATCAACCGGGCCTATGAACGATATCAGACTCTTTACGAAGCCTGAAGAAAGCGAGGAATCTATTATGAGCAAAGAAATGACCGAAGGCCAGAAGCTGGCCGAGCAGCTGCTGTACACCCGTTCCCACGCGGCCGAGGCCAGCGAGCAGCTGAACAAGGCGGCGGATGAATTCTGCGAGGGCTACAAGGCTTTTCTGGATAACGGCAAGACCGAGCGGGACGTGACCGCCTACACCGTGAAGCTGCTGGAGGAGAACGGCTACGTTCCCTTCGTGCCCGGCCAGAGCTATGCCCCCGGCGCCAAGGTGTATCTGAACAACCGGGGCAAGAGCGTCATCGCCGCCACCATGGGCCAGAAGCCCCTGGCCGAGGGCGTACATATGAACATCGCCCACACCGACGCTCCCCGTCTGGACATTAAGCCCAACCCGCTGTATGAGAACAGCGAACTGGCCCTGCTCAAGACCCACTACTACGGCGGCATCCGCAAGTACCAGTGGGTCGCCACCCCGCTGGCGCTGCACGGCGTCATCTGCAAGGCGGACGGCACCCAGGTGAACGTCTGCATCGGCGAGGACGAGGGCGATCCCGTCTTCTGCATCACCGACCTGCTGCCCCACCTGAGCGCGGAGCAGAACGAGCGCAAGCTCAGCGAAGGCGTGAAGGGCGAAGAGCTGAACATCGTGGTGGGCAGCCTGCCCTACGCCGACAAAGAGGTCAAGGATCGGGTCAAGCTGCTGGCGCTGAAGCTACTGAACGACAAGTACGGTATCACCGAGCGTGACTTCATCAGCGCCGAGCTGGAGGCTGTGCCTGCCTTCAAGGCGAAGGACGTGGGCTTTGACCGCGGCCTCATCGGCGCCTACGGCCACGACGACCGTGTGGACGCTTATCCTGCCCTCATCGCCGAGATGGAAACTAAGCTCCCCGTCTACACCACCGTTTGCGTGCTCACCGATAAGGAGGAGATCGGCTCCGAAGGCGTCACCGGCCTGAACAGCATGTATGTGTTCCACTTTGTGCAGCAGCTGTGCAAGGCCCAGGGCGCGGACGACATCCTCTGCTTCCAGAATTCCAAGTGCCTGTCCGCCGACGTGACCGCTGCCTTCGACCCCACTTTCCCCTCCGCCTTTGAGGCGCAGAACAGCACCTTTGTGGGCAAGGGCGTGGCCATCTCCAAGTACACCGGCTCCCGCGGCAAGGGCGGCGCCAACGACGCCTCTGCCGAACTGGTGAGCTACTTCACCCGCGTATTCGACGCTGCCGGCGCCGTGTGGCAGATCGGCGAGCTGGGCAAGGTGGACCAGGGCGGCGGCGGCACCGTCGCCAAGTATGTGGCCTCCCATAACATCGACACTCTGGATGTGGGCGTGCCCGTGCTGAGCATGCACTCGCCCTTTGAGATGGTGGCCAAGATCGACGTCTACATGGCCTACAAGGCGTTCAAGGCTTTCAACGACAGCGCCGAATAAGCCGCGAAAAAATCCTTCAAATTTTCTCGAAAAAGAGGGTTGACATTCCCCGCAGGGTTTGCTATAATAGCAAAGCAATCGCGAGACGGCAAGCCCGTGGGGGTGTAGCTCACTTGGGAGCCCGATACAATCGTGTACCAGCACCCCACACAAAACTGAATAAGAAATACCCAGCGCATCCTCTTATATGGGGGTATAGCTCAGCTGGGAGAGCGCTTGAATGGCATTCAAGAGGTCAGCGGTTCGATCCCGCTTATCTCCACCATAGGATGCGCTGGGTATTCTTAGATAACTTGTCTTACTTCAAGGCAAGTTTTTTCTTTTGCCTATTCCCTGCCGGGAATGGGCTTTTGTTTTTATGCGGCGATTTCCACAATGTCCAGCCCCAGGCTGAACTGTGCAAAGTCAATGTTGAAATCAATGTGCAACTTGTAGTCCCGATAGACCTCCACCCGACGGATCAGGCAGTTGACGATCATTTTCTTTGCCTCCAGGCTGGCCGTGTCATATAGATCCGCCCAGGAGATTACATTATCGTACTGCTCCTCCAGGGAGTGCAGAACGGCTTGCCCTTCCTCATAGGCAGCCTGTGCGTCCTCAAACTGCTTTTGTAGTTCGGTGCATTTGGCCTCGGCCTCAGACACCATAGAGCCCAACAGGTCTTTGGAAAAGGCGCTTTCCCCTCGCAGGGCCTTGATGACTTCCGCTTTGAGCATATCCAGTTCATCGGCTGCCTTGGTGTAATCGGCCCGGACGGAGCGGAGCAGATTTTTTCGTTCCTCCATCTTTTCCCGGTAGCGGGCGTTGACGATCTCACTTTTCGGGATTGTTTTCATGCGCTCGAAGATTTGCCGCACCAGCTTATCAATTATCCCGTCCAGGATATGTGCCGTGTAGCCCGTCTGCCCGTCGCAGTCGGTCTGCTTGCGGGTTTTGCCATAGCAGATGTACCGCACCCGCTTGATGACCCGGTGGGGATCTTCTTTACAGGGATAGGCCTTGCCGCTGGTGGTGAGGTTGAGCCGGGCCCCACAATGGCCGCAGTACACATTCCCAGACAGGAGCGACTGGCCCGCAATGTTGCGGGGAACGGTGCGCTCCGTTTTATTGGCCCGGTTGGTGCGAATCCGCTGGGCCGCTTCAAACAGCTCCGGCGAAATGATTTGCAGGTGGGGCAGCACCGGGGAGCGGCTTTCCCCGCTGCGGAGTACGCCGGTATAGGTTAGGTTGCAGAGGATGCCCCGGATGGTGGCGTGGTGCCACATCTTGCCGCTCCGGGCCCGGTAGCCCTGGTTATTCAGGTAGGTGGCGATTCGCTGGGCCCCATAGCCCTCATGCACATACTTGTCAAAGGCAATGCGGACAACGGCGGCCTCGGTTTCATTGAGAGCCAGCTCGTAGACCTCATGCTTGCGCTTATTCACGCGCCCGCTTTTCACAAGGTCATAGCCATAGGGGGCGACGCCGCCCTTAAAGCCTCCATCCTCCACAAGCTGCCCCAGGGCAGTTTTGGTACGTATGGAGGTTTTTTCGCTTTCACCGTCCGCTTGCCAGAACCGGATGTAGTTGGTGAGTTTGTCGGTGTGGTTGTCAAACCGCTGCTCGCCCTCCTGGGTGCTCCAGACCCGGACGCCGTTCTTGACGAACCATTCCACCACAAAGGGCGTTTCATCCGCGATCCGCCCGATGCGGTCAAACATGAACACCAGCAGAATATCAAACTTGCCCTGCCGAGCCCGTTCCTTGATGATTTGCAGCTTGTCCCGGTTTTCCGCCCGTACCTTGTGACCGGAAACGCCGTCCTCCTGTTCCTCGTGAACAATTGTCCAGCCCATTTTCTCACAAAAGGCGTGGCAGGCTTTCCGCTGCATGGGAATGTCGGCCTGGTTTTTATCGTTGTGATCCACCTGCTTATCGGTAGACACCCGGTATAAACAATCAACGCGAGTGCCAGTTATCATTTGATTTTCCATGTATAAGCCATCCTTTCAAATGTCATTTAGGCAGGTGAAAAGAGGCTTTTTGTACGCAGGATTTTTGAACTTGTCAAGGTGCATAGGGACTACCCCCACCATTATTATCCCTCTGTTCCGAGGGCTTGACAAGGATGACTCCAGGCCGGGGGGATGAGGTCTGTGCCACAAAGGACGAAAGCAAAATCTGCTTGACCTGCCCGATGGCCGCTGTGTTTTGTGACTCTGCAAAGGTGGCGGATATTTCAAACCCATCAATGGCAAAAACGGCATTTGCTTTTGGCATATACGGCCTCCTCTCTCATGGACGGACTGACATAAACAAACTCCCCGTTGTCCCGTAGGGCAAGGAACAGGGCCAGCACCGTTTCCGATGCTGGCCCTGTTCCTTGCCTCACTTCTGGACAAAGTGTCCATAGGTCTAAAGATAGGGCCGCCGCGCTCATTTCCTTGGCCTGTCGTTAGACAACAATACTCGGCGCAACGGCCCCGCGCAAAGGGGCGGCGGCCCGGACGGTCAGGTGGCCAGCCTGACCCGGCGGATCGTGGCCGTGGGATGGCCTGTCCCACTTGCGGCGCTGGTGTCAGACACCCGCCGCTAAGCTCCCCACGCTATATCGGGGCCCCGGTGTCCATTTGCGGAGAGGAACCTCCTCTCATATACCACCAGAAAAAAGGGGCCAAATGGAGATGGCAATTAGAAATTTTCCTGCAAATATTTTTTCATCTGTTTGATACCGCTCTCCACCGAGTGCCGGACGGCGCTTTTGTCTACGCCCTCTTCGCGGGCGATCTGACGGTAGCTTTTGCCCAGAATCAAATAGGCGTCCACGCGGCGCCCCTGGATCTCCGGCAGAGAATTGAGGGCGTTCCACAGACGAAAGAACAACTCCTTGCGATCCATGAGTTCCTGGGGGCTGGGCTCGTGCAGGCAGGCGGAAAATTCGATCCCATCGTCACAATCCAGGGAATAATAAGCCTTGTTGTAGCGCGCCCGTTCCATATGGGCGGCTTCGCGCCGCCTGCTGGCCATGAGCTCCTCGGCCACTTCGTCAGAAACTTCTGTATATTCATCGTGGGTGTACCACGGGTAAAAGTCTTTCAGATTGATGGTCGTCATTTGTAATTCCTCCGTTCAGATGGTTAGGGGGTGAATGGCGATCTGAACGGGGGAAGGTGGAGAGCGGCATCGAAACTCAACTCGTTTCTTTTTTCTTGATATGAATCGCAGTACACTTTGTTTTCCGTACCGAACTTCTATGCAACATTGAAATTCACATTCGACAACTCAGAAAACCAAAGTGGCCTGGGATTCATCGAAACCTCCCTTCACCAAACAAATGAATTGTAATACCTAAAAAAGGCGCACTGTGATGAATTTAGTCAGAAAAGAGTGTATTGTAAAATATTTTTGAGGTGAATTACAATGCAATCTTATTCTAGGCCTTTAGGCGACGCAGTAAAGCGTGCGCGAGCTGAACTTGGTTTCACCCAGAATCAAGTTGCAGAAGCGGCAGATATTGATGTGCGTACAGTACTGAACATAGAGAACTATAAAGGCAATCCTAAAATGGAAGTGCTCTTCCCTCTTGTACGTGTGTTGAAAATGGACTCTAGAGAGATTTTCTATCCAGAAATGCGTCGTGAAAGTCCAGCAATTCGCCGGTTGCGCTTCTTGATAGAAGAATGTAGCGAAGAAGAAGCAGAGGCTTTAGCACCTGCGATAGAGTCTATTCTGTCTGTATTGAGATCAAAAACAGCTGCTACGGTTGGCTAATCATAAAAAAGAGAGCCTGCGTCCCTTATATTGGGGAAGCAGGCTCTT
>DXBV01000029.1 GCA_019116345.1 Candidatus Allofournierella merdipullorum
GGCGGGGCGCTGGCCTGCGAAGAACAGGCTGCTCTCCAGATAGATCTGGCCGTCGGTGATGGAAATCACGTTGGTGGGAATGTAGGCGGAAACGTCGCCCGCCTGGGTCTCGATGATGGGCAGAGCGGTCAGGCTGCCGCCGCCGTATTCCGGCGCAAGACGGGCCGCGCGCTCCAACAGGCGGCTGTGCAGATAGAACACGTCGCCGGGGTAAGCCTCACGTCCCGGGGGACGGCGGATGAGCAGGCTGAGGGCACGGTAAGCCACGGCGTGTTTGGACAGGTCGTCATAAATGACCAGCACGTCCTTGCCCTGGGCCATGAAGTATTCGCCCATGGCGCAGCCGGCGTAGGGGGCGATGTACTGCAAAGGCGACAGCTCGCTGGCGGAGGCGGAAACCACGATGGTGTAGTCCATGGCGCCGTTTTCCGCCAGGGTGTTCCCCAGCTGGGCCACGGTGCTCTGCTTCTGGCCGATGGCCACGTAGATGCACAGCACGCCGGTGCCCTTCTGGTTGATGATGGTGTCGGTGGCGATGACGGTTTTACCGGTCTGGCGGTCGCCGATGATGAGCTCGCGCTGGCCGCGGCCGATGGGGATCATCGAGTCGATGGCCTTGATGCCGGTCTGCAGGGGCACGGAAACGCTCTTGCGCTCGATGATGCCCGGCGCGGGGGACTCGATGGGCCGGTACTCGGCGGCCTCGATGGGGCCTTTGCCGTCGATGGGCTGGCCCAGCGCGTTCACCACGCGGCCGATCAGCCCCTCGCCCACGGGCACGCTCACCACGCGCCCGGTGCGCTTGACCACGCTGCCCTCTTTGATGCCCTCGGCGTCGCCCAGCAGAACGATGGAGACGCTGTTCTCCTCCAGGTTCTGGGCCATGCCGTAGGCGCCGTTTTCAAACTCCAGCAATTCGCCGCTCATGCATTTTTCCAGACCCACCGCCCGGGCGATGCCGTCGCCCACCAGGATCACGGTGCCGGTCTCGCTCTGCTCGATGACGTTCTGGTAGTGCTTGATCTGCGCCTTGATGATCCGGGTGATCTCTTCGGGTTTTAATTGCATTCTTTCACCTTCTCCGATTACAATGTGGCTGCCAGCAGGCGGCGCACCTCGTCCAGCCGGTTCTTCACCGTGCCGTCCAGTTGGGTGCCCTCCACCTCCAGCCGCACGCCGCCCAGGCACCCGGGCTGCACCCGGGCGGTGAGGGCGATGGTCTTGCCGGTAAGCGCCTCAAGCTTTTTCTTCAGCGCCTCGGTCTGCGCTTCGCTCATGGGCACCGCCGTCACCGCCGTGGCCTCCAGGATACCGTGGGCCTCGTTGTAGCGGGCCCGGTACTCCGCGAGGCAGTCCGGCAGGGTGCGGATGGCGCCCTTTTCGCACAGAAGCTTGAGAAAATTCAAAAGATAAACTTCCACCTGCCCGCCGAAGGCCTCGTCCAGCGCAGCGCAGCGCTCGGCCTTGGGCACGCTGGGCATGGCCAGCAGCTTTTCATAGGCGGGATTTTCGGCCAGCAGCCGGCGCACTTCGGTCAGCTGCTGCAGCACGACCTCCTCCAGACCCTCCTCGGCGGCCAGCTCGTAGAGCGCGCCGCCGTACTCGGCGCCCGCGGCGGTCATGACGCGTCACCCACGTTTTCGATGAAGCTGTCGATCAGGGCCTTGTGGTCGGCCTCGCTGATCTCCCGCTCCACCACCTTGCTGGCAATGGCCATGGCCATGCCGCCGATCTCGTCCTTGGCGTCGTTCAAAGCCTTCTTGCGCGCCTGCTCGATCTCCGCCTCGGCCTTCTGCTTCATCTGGGCGGCCTGGGCGCGGGCGGCGGCGAGGGTCTCCTCGCTGCGGGCCGCGGCGGTCTTGTCCGCCTGGGCCAGCATGTCGGCCACTTCCTGTTTGGCCGCGGCCAGATGAGTCTCGTACTCGGCCTTCTCGGCCTCGGCGGTCTCCTTGGCCTTGCGGGCGTCGTCCAGCATGGCGTCGGCCCGGGCCTGGCGCTCGTCCAGCACCTTCTGCACCCGCTCGAACAGCAGCTTTTTGACGATCAGCGTGAGGATCAGCAGGTTGCCCAGCATCATGATCATGTGCCAGGGCGTTATGGTGACCAGATCTTTAAATTGTTCCAATGGTCATTCCCCTTTCCTGCGGCTTGTCGGGGCCTGTTTTCAGCCCAGCATGCCGATGAACATGCCCGGCGCGACGAACAGCAGCAGCAGGCCGGTGACGAAGCCGTAGATACCGGTGGTCTCGGCGATGGCGCAGCCCAGCAGCATGGTGCTGGTGACGTCGCCCTTGCACTCGGGCTGGCGGCCGATGGCCGTGCAGGCCTGGCCCACGGCGTAACCTTCGCCGATACCGGGGCCGATACCGGCGATCAGAGCGAGACCCGCGCCGATGGCGCAGCCGGCCAGAACGATTGCTTTTTCCATCATAGATAGTTCCTCCTAAAATGAAGTGCTTTGTTTATGCCGCCCCCCTCGGGGGGCGTTTTCCTCGCGGCCGGCGGCCGCGTCGGGTCAAAAGGGTCAGCCGTCCGCCTCGGCGGCGTTGGCGATGTACAGCATGGTGAGCATGCAGAAGATGAAGGCCTGCATGAGACTGCTGAACAGATCAAAGTAAATAGACAGCACCGCCGGGATGCCCAGCTGGAAGACGGGGATAAGGCTCAGTACCTCGCCCAGCGCGCCGGGCAGCATGCCCAGCAGCGCGTTGCTGGCCACCGCCAGCGCGGCGTAGACCAGCGTGCTGATGACGCCGCCGGACATGATGTTGCCGAAGTGACGGAAGGCCATGGAGATGGGCGTTGCCAGCTCGCTGATGATGTTGAAGGGGGTGAACACCGGGATGGGGGTGGTGAAGCCCAGCAGGTAGCCCCCCAGGCCGTTGGTCCGGATCTTGGTGTAGGTGATCATCACAAACACCAAAAGCGCCCAGGACAGCTCGGTGGACAGGTCGCTGGTGGCGGGGTACAGCCCGATCAGGCTGGACAGGCTGCACAGCGCCGAATAGCTGAACAGCGCCCCGATGAAGGGCACGAAGTGGGCGTAGCGCTGGCCCATGTTGCCGATGACGAAGTTCTTGCAGGTGGTGACCAGAAGTTCTGCCACCGCCTGCTTTTTGCTGATCTTGTCCACGGTCAGGCCCCGGCCCAGCCACCAGCACAGCAGCGCGATGGCCGCCAGGATGATCCAGGCGTTCAGCAGGCTCTCGGTGAGCTGGAACTTGCCCAGCAGCGGCACCGACCAGTAGGACTCCCAAAGGATCTTCGGGCCGGTGATCTCAACGTTCATGGTCGACTTGTTCCCCCTTTTCCTCGTTGTCTTGTTCCTTTTTGTAAACGCCCGTCAGCTGCATCACCGCGATGGTCAGACGGGGGAAAAGCAGCGGCAGCGCCGCTGCCACCCAGTGAAGGAAGGGCATGCTCACCGCCAGGATGAGCCACAGGGCCATCACCAGCATGCGCATGCTGTAGGAAAACTGCATCAGTTTCTGGCCCCGCTCGGCGCTCGCTTCGGCGGTGATCTTCTGCACCGTCAGGCCCAGCACCAGAAAATTCAGCACCGCCACCGCGCCGCCCAAAACGCCCCCCAGAGCCACGGTGTAGTCAAAACGCCCCAAAAGGGCGAACACGGCGAGCATCGCCGCCACCCCCACCGCCACGCCAAGGGCGATGTGGGCGGTCTCTTTTTTCACTGTCGGCTGTAACTTCATCCGGACGTTCCTCTCTTTCAAACGTGGTCATTGAAGGCGGCGGGGCCTTTTTCATCCGGCCGGTTCTTGCGCTGCACATAGCGGTAAAAGCCCCAGAACGAGGCTGCCGCCGCGCCCAGGCCCAGAATCAGCGCCGGCAGCATGACCCAGGCGGGCCAGCCTTTTTCGCTGATGAGCCACCAGGCGCCCCAGGCGCACAAAAACGGCGGCGTGACCAGCGAAAACCCAAGCTGCGTGAGCCAGGCCAGTTCCCGCAGCGCGTTCATCCAGCCCTTCACCCGGCACGCCCCCTTCTTCCCGCGCGGCGCAAACCGCCGCATTGTTGAATATTATACCAAAAATGTTTGGACAAAACAATTCATTTTGTGAACGGGGCACAGTTTTTTTACAAATGCCCTCCGTCCGGCGAAAAGAAAGGCGCAGGGCCTGCCCCGGCGGCACAAAGGGACAAAAGCCGCGTTTTGCTCCGCTTGCCCCGCTCCGACCTTTGTGATAGAATGAAAAAAAAGCGAAAAGGCGGTGGCGGAATGCTGCTTTCCATCGTGGTGCCCTGCTACAACGAGCAGGAAGCGCTGCCCTATTTTTATAAGGAGATCTGCCGGGTGGCCGAAGAAATGAAAGCCAGCCACGGGGCGGATTTTGAATTTATTTTTGTGGACGACGGCTCCAAGGACAACACCCTCGCCATCGCCCGCCAGCTGCACGGGCAGGACGCCCGGGTGCGCTACATCAGCTTTAGCCGCAACTTCGGCAAGGAGGCGGGCATTCTGGCAGGCCTTGAGGCGGCGAAGGGCGACTATGTGGCCATGATGGACGCGGACCTGCAGGACCCGCCCGCCCTTTTGCCCCAGATGCTGGACGCGCTTTTGAACGAGGACTACGACTGCGCCGCCACCCGCCGCACCGACCGCAAGGGCGAGCCGCCCATCCGCAGCTTTTTTGCCCGGATGTTCTACAAGATCATCAACAAGATGAGCGACGCGGACATCGTGGACGGCGCACGGGACTACCGGCTGATGCGCCGGCGGATGGTGGACGCCATTCTGGCACTGCCGGAGTACAACCGTTTTTCCAAGGGCATCTTCGGCTGGGTGGGCTTCAAGACCAAGTGGCTGGAGTATGTGAATGTGGAGCGGGTGGCCGGCGAGACCAAGTGGAGCTTCTGGAAGCTGTTCCTCTACTCGCTGGAGGGCATCGTGGCCTTCACCACCGCGCCTCTGGCGCTGGCCAGCCTGATGGGCATCGCTTTCTGCGCGCTGGCTTTTGTGATGATCGTTTTCATCATCGTGCGCACCCTGCTCTTCGGCGACCCCACCAGCGGCTGGCCCAGCCTTGTGTGCATCATCTTTCTGTGCAGCGGCGTGCAGCTGTTCTGCATGGGGGTGCTGGGGCAGTATCTGGCCAAGACCTATATGGAAGTGAAACGCCGCCCGGTGTACATCGTGCGGGAGACCGAAGCGGACGCCGAAGCGTGAACCGCCCTTTTTGAGGAAAGAACAATGAACAGACCCATCTGATGAACTGAACACATCGTCCGCGGCGCCGGCAGACACCGGCGCCTGTTTGCCTTGTGTTCGTTTTAAGGATGGGTCTGTCTTTATGTTGAAACGGAATATTGTTTGCATGTACGCCATCGCCCTGCTGCAGGGCATGGTATTTTACGCCCCCGTGGCCACCCTTTACCGCCGGGCGGCGGGGGTGTCGGTGTTCGAGATTTCCCTCATCGAGGCGGTGTCGCTGGCGCTGTGCGTGGCGCTGGAAGTGCCCTGGGGCGTGCTGGCCGAGCGGCTGGGCTACCGCCGCACCATGGTGCTGTGCAGCGGGCTGTACTTTGTTTCCAAACTGGTGTTCTGGCAAGCGGACTCCTTCGGGGATTTTCTCGTTGAGCGCATCCTGCTGGCGGTGGTGCAGTCGGGGCTTTCCGGCGTGGACAGCGCCGTGATCTACCTCTCCTGCCGGGGCGAAAACAGCCTGCGGGCCTTTTCGGTCTACAATGCCCTGTCCATGGCGGGGCTGGTGGCGGCGGGCGGCGTGTTCGCCCTTCTGCCGCCGGGCAGCTACCGCCTTTCCGCGCTGCTCACTGCGGGCAGCTACGCCCTGGCGCTGGTGTTTGCGCTGGGCCTGCGGGAGGTGCGCGATCCGGAGCCTTCCCCCGCCCGGGGCAGCTTTGTCACGGCGGCCCGCCGGGCGCTGAACGGCGGCGTTCTTCCGCTGCTGGCCGGGGCCGCCCTGCTGGCGGAAGTCTGCCAGGTGGCCACGGTGTTTTTAAATCAGTTAAAATACGAAGCCTGCGGCATGAGCCAGGGGGCCATGAGCGCCGCCTATGTGGCCGCCTCGCTGCTGGGCCTTGCGGGGGCCTTCTCCCCCGCCCTGGCACGGCGGCTGGGCCGGCGGGGCGCGGCCGTTTTTTGCGCCCTCGTCTGCCTTGCCGGATGCGGCGTGCTGGCCGCCACGGCCGCCGCGCCCGCGGCGGTGGCCTCGGTGCTGGCGCTGCGCACTTCTTCCAGCCTGCTGGCCCCGCTCACCGACGAGGAGCGCAACCGGCGGCTGACCACAAAGGACCGGGCCAGCGCCCTGAGCGCCCAGGCCATGGTGATGGAGTGCTTTGCCATCGGGGCGAATCTGGCGCTGGGCGCTCTTGCCCAGCAAAGCCTTGCCGCCGCCTTCGTTTTTGGAGCGGTTTTGTCGGCGGCGGGGCTGGGGCTGCTGCTCGCCCGCCCAAACGCATAAAACAAAAAGGCACGGGACGCTGTCCCGTGCCTTTTCTTTTATTTCGCGATGTAATACTCGCTGCCCATCACATAGGGGTTCGAGGCACTGTAAGCCACATGGCCGGCCAGGCAGTCCGCCCAGGCCTTGTAGCCCGCGGCCACCATGTGCAGGCCGTCGGAGGAATACTCGGCTTTGAGGTCGCCGTTCTCGTCCGCCAGGGCGGAGTAAACGTCCACAAAGTAAACGCCCTTCTCCAGCGCCATGTTCGCCAGCTTTTCGTTCACCCGCCGGATGCGCTCCTTATAGATGCCGGTGCTGGAATAGTCCGCCGCCACCGGGGTCATGGTCTGGACGTAGATGTCCGCCTCCGGAGCCGCCTCGCGCAGCAGGTCGATCATCTGGCCATAGTAGGCGATGAAGCTGTTCTCGGTGGCTTCATCGTCCCGGGCGGCCAGGGCGTTTGCGCCGAACATCAGGTAGATGCTCTTGGGGTTCATCTGGGCCGCCACGTCCAGCGGCACAGACTCCTCGTTGGTGTTGAAGTCGGTCATCACCACCCGGTTCACCACGTCGCCGGGGGTGGCGCCCCGGTAACCGCGCACCGTGGCCACGCCCTTCACCGGGTTCTCATAGAGGCCCAGGCCCTCGGTGACGCTGTCGCCCAGGAACAGGGCGGTGGAGAAATAGGTGTTGTCCACCCGGCCGCAGGCCGGCAGGCAGATCTTTTCGTAGGTCATGCCGGTGTAGGCCCAGCCTTCCGCCTGCTGCACCGGGCCCATGCTGGTGAACTGCACCCCGCCGCCCGTTTCGGTGACCGGGTTCTCCATGGGCAGCGGCGCCAGCACACTGCCCGAAAGGCCGGTGTTCCCCAGGTCCAGCGTGCTGTCGGCGTCGGGGGCTTCTCCCCTGCCGCTCACGGTCTCAATGGCCCAGGTGATGGCCCAGGCCAGACCCAGCAGCGCCAGCACCACCAGCACAAGGCGCAGCCCGCGCTGCGCCGAGCGCCGCCGCCGGCGGGAGAGGGTCTCTTTTCGGAATTCACGGTAGTTGGCCATGCCGGCCTCCTTTTAGCTTCAGACTGTTTAGCTTCAGACTGTATGGGTGGCCAGATACTCGGCCATGATGGGGTAGGCGTTCTGGTTCAGATGCACCTTGTCCTGGGCTGCCAGATCCTCCCGCAGGTCGCCGTTTTCGTCCTGCAGGGCCTCGTAGATGTTCACAAAGTGGCAGCCCTTCTCCCGGGCCAGCACCGCCAGCTGGGTGTTCACCCGCTGGATGCGCTCCTTATACAGGCCCGGCTGGCTGGCGCCCGGGCGCACCGGGGTGATGGACTGGACATAGATGTCCACCTCGTCCCCCAGGTCCGCCTTGAACATGTCCAGCATCTGGCTGTAGTAGCTCAGGAACGACTGTTCGGTGGCTTCGCCGTCCCGCACCAGGGCGTTGGTGCCCAGCAGGATATAAAGGCGCAGGGGGTTGGAGTTGATGATGGTCTCGTAGATGTTCTCCTCGCCGCGGCCGGAGGCATCGCCGGGGTTGGCGGTCTGCTTGTTCACCACGGCGTTCGGGCCGATGCTCTTGTAGGCGCAGATGAAGGCGTGGGCCTTCATGGGAGATTCATAAATGTTCCAGCCCTGGCTGACGCTGTCGCCCAGGATGGCGGCACGGTCAAAGAAGCTGTAGTCCACCGCGGCGTTGGCGCCCACCGCCAGCATGCGGTAGTCCGCGCCGGTGACAGTCTGATCCAGAGTGGGCTCCACGGGGGTGGAGGTGTTCCAGCCCGCGGGCTCGCTCTCGGGAGCCGTGCCGCTCTCCGGGGCGGAGGCGGGCTGGGAGGTCTCAGAGGCAGAGGTGCTGCCGGAGGCCACCATCTGGGCGTCGCCGGGCTTCCAGCCGGCGCCTGTGATCACGGTGTACAGCGCAAAGAACGCCACCCCGCACACGGCGGCGGCAGCGACGATCAGCAGCGACAGACGCAGGATAAATTTGCGCCGGCGGCGGCGTTTCACCTGTTCACGGAATTCCCTGTAGGTTGCCATTTTTTCTACCTCTTTGTTCAAAACGGTATTCACTGGATATTATACCCCTGCGCCGGGCCCCGCGCAAGCAAGGCCACAGAAAATTCACAGACTGGGGGTCAGTATCAGTATTTTCCGCCGGGGGCCAGAATATGCTGCCCCGCAGCGTCCATATTCTATATACGAAGGGACCCGGGGCGGTTATTTCACCTCGGCCGCGGTGTTTTCGCCCCGCTTTTTCGCGCCGGCCAGATTGTAGAACAAAAGCCCGGCCAGCACCACCGCGATGCCCAGCAGGCTGGCGGGGCTCACCTGCTCGCCCCAGAACAGGGCCACCCACACCGGGTTCAGCACCGGCTCGGTCATGCAGACCAGATTCGCCGCCACCGGCGCGGTGGTGGCAAGGCCCCGGGCCATGAGGATGTAGGCCGCGCCCACCTGCACTGCGCCCATCAGAACGATGGCCGCCCAGCTGCCGGCGCTGAAATTCGGCTCGGTGACCAGCCAGGGCAGCCCCACGGCAAAGCCCAGCACCTGGCTCCAGAAATAGCTGGAAAAACTGTCCGCCCCGGGGAACATGTTCACCATGAACACCACGGCGTAGCAGCTGGCGGCGGCCACCGCCAGCACGTTGCCCGCCATGCCGCCCGCCTGGAGGCTGCCGGCAAAGCAGCAGGCCATGCCGGCGAACACCACGGCGCAGGCCGCCAGGTCCAGCCGCCGGGGCTTCTGCTTGAAGAACACCCACAGATACAGCAGGATGAACACCGGGCTGGTGTACTGCAGCACCACCGCGTTGGCGGCGGTGGTGAGGCGGGTAGCCAGGGTATAGGCCACGTTGCAGGCCGTGATGCACGCGGCGCAGCCCAGCACCGTGCGGTTAAAGCGCACCGGCATGCCCGTCGCTTTCATATAGCCGAAGGTGACCAGCGCCGCAAACAGGTTGCGCCCGCTGTTCACCGCCATGGCGTTCCAGGGAATGGCTTTGATCATCAGCCCGCCGAAGCTCATCAGCACCGCCGCTGCCAGCACCAGAAAGATCCCGTTTTTTCGCCTGTTCATGCCCTGTTTCCTCCCCCTTCGGCCCGCGCCGCCCCCTTTCGCGGAGCCCGCGGCCGCAATGCTTTATCATTGTAACGCAGACCGGCCCGTTTGTCACGGGATTTTCCCGTTTTCGCTTGACGGAGCACCCCTGCACTGCTACAATGAAGATAGATGTAGTTTTTAATACCAGATAGGCCGCGCCCGGCCCTTCCGCAAAAAGGAGATATGCCCAATGTCCTGGATCATCGTCAGCGACTCTTCCTGCGAGCTTCGCAGCCTGGAAAATCCCGCCCCCGATCTTTCCTTTGCCACCGTACCCCTCAAGATCCGCGTGGGCGAGCGTGAATTCGTGGACAATTCCGCGCTGGACGTGGACGCCATGATCGACGCCATGCACAACTACAACGGCGCGTCCACCACCGCCTGCCCCAGCCCCGAGGAGTGGGCGGAAAAGTTCCTGCAGGCGGACAACGTGCTGGCCATCACCATCAGCAGCAATCTGTCCGGCAGCTACAACAGCGCCATGGTGGCCCGGGAGATGGTTCTGGAGAGCCACCCCGAAAAGAAGATCTATGTGCTGGACAGCCTGTCCACCGGCGGCGAGATGGCCCTGGCCATCTGGAAGGCCAACGAGCTGGTGGCCTCCGGCCTGCCCTTTGACGAAGTGGTGCGGGAGTGGGAGATCTGGTTCCAGGGCCGGCAGGTGCTGTTCGCCCTGGCCAGCTTTGACAATCTGGTGAAGAACGGCCGTCTGAGCCGTCTGGCGGGCTTCATGGCCGGTGTGATGAACATGCGCGCGGTGGGCCGCGGCAGCGAGGACGGCAAGCTGGAGATGCTGCACAAGACCCGCGGCGAGACCCGCATGCTGGCCCTGCTGCTGGAGGAGATGGACCACCGGGGCTACCAGGGTCTGGAGCCTGTGGTCATCAGCCACTGCCAGACCGAGCGCTCCGCCCTGCTTTTGAAAAACGGCATTGAGAAGAAGTGGCCGGGCGCCAAGGTGGTGGTGCTGCCCTGCAGCGGCCTGACCAGTTTCTACGCCGAGACCGGCGGCATCATCGTGGGGTACTGACCATGGCCCAACGGCACACACACAGCGCGGCGCTGCTGGCCGGCGCGGCCACCCTCACCGCCGCCGGGCTGGGTCTGGCCTACTATGCCTCCCGGCTGGAGCCGGAGCGGCTGGTGGTCACCCGCCCTCCGCTGGAAAAGCGCCCGCCGCTGCGGGTGGTCTTTTTCAGCGACCTGCACATCGGCCGCACCTGCCCGCCCCGGCGGCTGGAAAATGTGGTGCGGCGCATCAATGCCTTAAAGCCCGACCTGGTGCTGTTCGGCGGCGACTTTTTCGCCAAATTCCTGCGGGACGCCTGGGCCCTGCCCTTCTCCGAGCTGGCCCGCCAGCTGCGCCGCATCCGCGCGCCGAAAGGCAAGTACGCGGTGCTGGGCAACCACGACGTGCGGGAGGGCGCGCGTCCCTTTTTTGAAGATCTCTTTGCCGCGGGCGGCTTCACCGTCCTGTGGGACGAGGTGGTGTATCCCGCCCCGGGAGTGGCGCTGTGCGGCCTTTCCCCCTATTCTTCCGGGCGGGCGCTGCGGGCCATGCCCGCCGACGGCTGGCGCATCTGCCTGTGCCACATGCCGGACAAGGCCCGCTATCTGCCGCTGAAAAAAGCAGATCTGATGCTCAGCGGCCACAGCCAT
This sequence comes from Candidatus Allofournierella merdipullorum, assembly GCA_019116345.1. Classification (GTDB taxonomy): domain Bacteria; phylum Bacillota; class Clostridia; order Oscillospirales; family Ruminococcaceae; genus Allofournierella_A; species Allofournierella_A merdipullorum. The sequence goes on from DXBV01000029.1 coordinate 11,186, forward strand.
GCCGGCCAGGTGCGGCTGCCCGCCGTCACCCGCCTCATCCTGCCGCCGGGGGGCAAGTTCTACCCCTTCGGCCTCTACCGGCCCCAAGGGCCGGGGGCGGCGCAGCTGTACGTCAGCCGGGGCATCGGCATGAGCGGCGTGCCCTTCCGTTTTCTGGCTCCGCCGGAACTGGTGGTGCTGGGCTGAATCTTGAAAAACGTCCGAGGCTCCGCCGGGGCCCCGGACTTTTTTTGAAAAAAGTGAACCGCCGCCCCTTTGGCGACGATCACAAAGCGAAACAGACGCCTGGATCACACAAAAAGGAGGTGAGCCGCGTGCAGGCTTGTCAGGTGGAACAGCTTCTGGCTGACTACGGAACAGAAATTTACCGCTACTGCCGGCGGCTCGCCGGGTTCGGGCCGGACGGCGAGGACCTCTACCAGCAGACCTTTCTCCGGCTGCTGGAGGCGGATCTTGAGCCCGACGAGGGCCGCAGCCCCCGGGCGCTGCTCTACAGTGTGGCCACCGGGCTTTGGCGCAACGAATCCCGCAAGCGAAGCCGGCGGGCGGCCATCGCCCGGCCGGTGGAGCTGGACGGGGACGACCCGCCGCCCCTGGCCGGGGGCGAGGAGCCGGAGGCGGAAGCTCTGAAAGCGGCGGAGAACCGGGCGCTGGCCGCGGCGGTGGAACGCCTGCCGGACAAATACCGGGCGGCGGTGCTGCTGGCCTACGGGGCCGAACTTCCGCTGGAGGAAGTGGCCCGCATCGAAAAGCTGCCCAAGGGCACGGTGAAGAGCCGGCTGCACAAAGCCCGGCTGCTGCTGAAGAAGGAAATGGAGGCGAGAGGCTATGGACGAGAAGAACTTTGACCGGCGGCTGACCGCCGCCCTGCAAACGGGCGAAGATCCCGGCGCGGAGCTGAACGCCGTTTTGAAGGCCCGCCTGTATCAGAAGGAGCGGGAGCTGCAAAGCCGCCCCGCTGCCCGCCGCCTCTCCCTGTGGTGGCTGCCCATGACCGCGAACCTTTTTGTCTGCGGAGTGCCCGCTCTCATCTTCGCTTTGCCCATCATGCCGCTGGCGGCTCACCTGGCTGCTTTCGCCCTGGGCTGGCTGGCGGTGGGGGGCGTGGTGATGACCTTTGTGGGCCTCAAATGCTCCGACCTGAAAGAACAACTCACACTGGAACTGCCCCCAAAAGGCAGAAAGGAGATGTCTTAAATGGCAGTCATGCCTTTGATCCTTGTTTGCGGAGCCCTTGCGCTGGCGGGCCTGCTGGCCCTGGCCTTCACGGTGCTCAGCTGCGTCTGGCTCTACCGGGACAGCCGCCTCCACGGCCAGCCCCCCGCCCTGTGGGTGCTGCTGGCGGTGTTCGCCGGCCCCATCATCGCCCTGCTGCTCTACTTCATCTTCGGCCGCAAACAGCCGCTGGAGCCCTGTGAAAACTGCGGCGCTCCCCTCACCCGGGCAGATCGCTTCTGCTCCGCCTGCGGCGCAGCCAACAGCCACTACGGTGAGCCCGCCCCCAAAACCAAACTGAGCGCGCTGGGCAAAGCGGCCGTCGCCTGCGGCCTTGTCAGTATGCTGTGCATGGCGGGCCTGCTGGTGGGCATGTTCGTCTTCGCCTTTTCCGCGGGCAGCACCCCCCTTGTGACCACCGGGGGCTCCACCATTGTGGCGAGCCTGCCCATCGAAAGCGCCATGGACGTGAACAGCGGCTGGGTCATCATGAGCACCCAGGGCCACCGCAATGGGGTGTGGACCTTCTCTATGAGCAAGACCAGCGACGGCTACCATAAGTCCGGCCGCTTTTCGCTGGACGACCCCCACAGCCGTATACTGGCAGTGGACGTGACCTGCGAGGGTGAGACGCTGGAACTGGACTTTGTGCAGAACGGCGAGACGGTGCGCACCGAGACCATCAGCGGCGCCGACAGCGTGCAGTATTTCTCCCTGGCCGACCTTGCCCCCGGCGAGGTGAAGCTGCGGGTGGTGAACCACGGCGCCACCGACATCAGCGGACGCATCTGGGTGGAATAACGAAAAGGAGCGGACAGACGTCCGCTCCTTTTTTCATCGTTTCTGCGTTCCGGCCCAGGCCAGAAGGTCGGCCCGGTCGTTGTTCACCCGGCCCTCGATGACCTCCTCCAGCGCCGCGCTCAACAGCCGGCCCAGCCGCGGGCCCGGCCCGCAAACGCCGGCGTCCATCAGGTCCGAGCCTTTCAGCGCCAGCTGGTTCAGGCGTACACAGTCGCCCCGGCGCTGCGCCTGCGCCGCCAGCCGCTCAAAGCGGGCCGTTTCCTCCATTCTGCGGCGGATGACGGGGGTGGACGCGTGAGCCTGCAGGTCCGCCCGCTTCACCGCGGCCATGTCCCGCAGCATCGGCCAGCCCCAGCGGCCCAGCCAGCGCCGCGCTCCGGCCACATCCTGGGGCATGGGCGTGTCGTGCCAGCGCACCAGCGGCTCCACCGCCCGCACAAGGCTGCCGGGAGCCTTCAGCTCCGTCAGCACCTCCCGCGCCAGCGCCGCGCCCCGGGCCGCATGGCCGGGAGCGTGACCAAATCCTTTGGCGTCCAGCACAAAGCACTCCGGTTTTGCCAAATCGTGGAGCAGCAGCGCCCAGCGCACCTCCCGGCGCGCCGGCGCCACGGACACCGCCCGGGCAATGTGGCCCCAGAGGTCCCGGTCGTGGCGGGGGCTGTGCAGATCAAAGCCCAGGCAGGGCCCCACGGCGGGGATGACCCGGGCCAGAATGTCGCCGCATTCCGCCAGCACCCGGCCCGCGCCGCGGCCCAAAAGCAGTTTATCCAGTTCGGTGAACACCCGCTCGGCGCTCACCCGGCTCAGGGTGGGCGCGGCGGCACGGGCGGCGGCCAGGGTGGCCGGCTCGATGGCAAAATCCAGGCAGGCGGCAAAGCGCAGCGCCCGCAAAATGCGCAGGGCGTCCTCCTCAAAGCGGGCCGCCGGCTCGCCCACGCAGCGAATGACCTTTGCCTCCAGGTCCGCCCGGCCTCCGAAGGGGTCCACGATGCCCTCTTCGTCCAGCGCCATGGCGTTCACGGTGAAGTCCCGGCGGGCCAGGTCCTCCTTAAGGTCCGCCACAAAGCGCACCCCGTCGGGGCGGCGGTGGTCGGTATACCCCGTTTCCACCCGGAAGGTGGTCACCTCCACCGGGCCGCCCCGGGTCAGCACCGTCACGGTGCCATGGGCGATGCCGGTGTCCACCGTGCGCCACCGGGGCGAAAGGCAGGCTTTCACCTGCTGGGGGCGGGCGTCGGTGCACAGGTCCCAGTCGCTGGGCCGGCGGCCCAGCAGGCTGTCCCGCACGCAGCCGCCCACCGGGCAGGCGGTAAAGCCCGCCGTACGCAGCGCCTTCAGCAGCTGCGTCACATGGGACGGCACGTTCATCCGGCGCCCCTCCTTTTCAATGAAATGTTTCACTCAAGACGTCCGGTGCGGAACATCCAGTAGGCAATGCCGATGGCCATGCCGCCGCTGACCAGAATGAGGAACGAGACGCTGCCGATCAGGCTGGGCACCGCCACAAACAGTACGCACATGAAGGCCAGCGGGATGACCGCCAGCTTGAGGCTCTTGGAGAAATACTTGAAGGCCAGCGCGCCGAACAGGGCGGGAATGACGTTGTTGAAGGCGGGGGCCAGCGCCGGGTTTTCCAGCACGGGCCGCAGAGGCACAAGGCACAGCACGCCCACCGCCAGCACCACCGTGGTCACCAGGCTGCTGGTGGCCACCGACAAGGTGGAGACGATGTCGTTTTCCGGCGTGCCCACCTGGGTGCTGCAGATCTCCCGGGCGTTCACCGCGCAGGGCAGCTTCAGGTTGATGACGTTGCCGGTGATAAAGGTGAGGTAGCTGGCGCCCGAGCCCAGCATGGGGGAATAGACCAGAAACTCCACCACGCCGCTGGTCCAGTAGATCAGCGCCACCTGGGCAAAGCCCACGCCGAAGGCGGTCCAGTCGGGGGCAGCCTTTAGCACCCAGCCCATGGCCATGGGCACCGCCAGCAGCAGCAGGATGGCCGCCACCGTGCCCAGCCGGCCCAGCAGGTGGGTGGAGGCCTCGTAACGGTCGTAGTATTCGTTCTTCTGTACTTCGTTCATCTCGGCCACCTCCTCACACAACAGCGAACAGCGCCACGGCTGCCGCCATGCCCACCAGCATGCTGCCCGCCATGGAGAAGTTGTCCAGCCAGGTCATGCCCTTCTTGCGGGCCAGATACTCAAACAGGCCCATGGCCGCCGCGCTCACCGCCGCCACGAACAGGGGCATATAGTTGCCGGCGCTGGTCCACTCGCCCAGGTAGGAACCGATGTAGGCGCTCACCAGACCCACGAACATGGCGGTGAACATATAGTCGCCAAAGCCCTTTTTGCCGCTCTTCTGCTTTTGGGCCGCGCCCCGCACCTTTTTCATATAGGCTTTGAGGCAGAATACGCACAGGATGCAGCCCGCCAGAATGCCGGCGGTCATCACCAGCGCGATGGTCAGAAACACCGGCGCGGTGAGAGGTTCGCTGCCAAGGCCGCCGCTCATGCCGGCGGCGCGGGCGGCGATGTCCGCCACGTTGCCTTCATAGTGCAGCGCACCGATCACCGAAAGGCGGATCCAGGGCAGCGGGATGCCCAGAGAACCCGACAGGGCGATGACGCCCAGCAGGATGGAGACGCTGGGCAGCAGGGTAAAAGTGGCGCTGGAGGTGATGGCCCGGCGAAGCTTCGCCTTGTCCATCCCCATGGCAACGCCCGCGCGCCAGCTGCGCACAAGGAACACCACGCAGAGCACGCAGATGAAGAGCACCACCACGCCCACGATCAGAAACATGGGCAGGCTGTTGAGCTGTGTCAAAAGGTCCATTACGATCCCTCCCGGTTTATCACGCTAAAGCAATAGGGTAAGTATACCAGTTTTTGGGCCTTCTGTCCAGACAGGGCGGGCAGGAATCTGTTTTTGTTCCTGCTCCCAACACAAGAAAAAGGCCCCTGCCGGATAGGCAAGGGCCTTAAAAAAGGGCAAAGAGAAAGCCGGCGCCTACCTATTTTCCCAGGTCGTCTCCAACCAAGTATCTTCGGCACTACGGAGCTTAACTACTGTGTTCGGAATGGGAACAGGTGGGACCTCCGCGTAATCGGCA
>DXBV01000030.1 GCA_019116345.1 Candidatus Allofournierella merdipullorum
CCGCCTCCGCCTGCCGCAGCGCCGCCAGCTGGGCGGCGCTGTCAGTCCTCCTGCGGCCCATCGGTCTGCTCCAGCCGGCGCATCAGCTTGCGCAGCAGCGCCCGGTCCCCCTCGGTCAGGCCCGCCGCGCCCGGCCCGTCGGCTTCCGGCTTGTCCCCCGCGCAATCCCGCACAAAGGTGGCCGCCCGAGTGTCGCCGTTCATCGCCTTCTGCAGCTGCACCAGCATCATCAGCTGATACAGGTCCGGCTGGCTCCCCTGTTCTTTTTCCAGCCCGTCGGCCACCGCCTGCAGCACCCCAAAATCCGCTGCGTCGGCGGGCAGGGTGCGGGCCAGCAGCGCCCGGCAGATGGTGCGGGCGGTGTGCTCCTCCCCTTTTTTGCTCCGGCGCTTCACCGTCCGCTTTTTGGTCTCTTCCATTCCCTCTCCTCCTTTTGCCTGAAACAGCTGGGCAGCACACAGCTCTCCCCCGCCCGCCGCCAGCGGCAGCCCCGGCAGGGGTCCGCGGCCGGCGTCTGCCCGGGTGCGGCGCGGCGGAAAAACGCCAGCACCGCCCGGATCAATCTTCCAACTCCCACACTTGCGGCTCCTCCCACACCTCATACGCCAGAACTTCCTCCCCGGGCCGGGGCACAAAGCATTTCTCGCAGCCGAGGCACTCCCCTCGCCGCCAGCCCCGCTGTTCCCAGAACACCCGGTCAAAACTCCCCAGCGTGCGCCCGCACGCCGGGCAGACGCCCCAGGGCGGCCCCTCCGGGCTTGCAATCCTTTTTATGGGACTGCTGTTCTGGTATGATGCATGTGACAGAGCCATCCTCCCTCCTTTCCTTTTAATTGACTTTGGTTAGCATTTGCGGTAATATAAAACTGTTCTATGGTTTATATCCGCCGATTTACTAACTTTGGTTAGGCTTCGCCCTTATATTATCTCGCTAAAGTTAGAATGTCAAGCATATTTTCTAACTAAATTTAGATTTCGGCAATTCGCACAAACAAAAGGGTGTGTTTTTTGTGTTTTATGACATCTACAAAACCTTGTGTGAACAGCGGGGCGTCAGCCTGAGCCGCGCCGCTGCCGACATCGGCCTGAGCAACGCCACGGTGACCAAATGGAAAAAGACAGGCGCCGCCCCCGGCGGCGACACGCTCACCAAAGTGGCCAATTACTTTGGTGTGAGCGTGGATCTGCTGCTGGGCGTGGAGCCGCCCGCGGCGGAGCAGATGGGGATGGACGACTTCACCTTTGCGCTGTACAAGGAGGCCCAGACCCTCTCCCAGGAGAACAAACAAAAGCTGTTGGAAATGGCCCGTTTTTTCCGTCAACAGCAGGAAAAGGAAAATCAGTGACCGCAGCGTCACGGAGCGTGAAACAAACCATGGAACTTTCCGCACTCTACAACGACGCCCAGGAGCTGGACGCGCGTATTTATCCTTACAACATCGGTTTTGCCGGTGCGGCCACCATCGAAGTGGGCGGCCGCTACGGCATTTTCGTGGATTTTGACCAGCTGGGTGACCTGCGGGAATTCAAAGCCGCCCTCGCCCACGAGCTGGGCCATTGCGCCACCGGCTGCACCCATCGGGTGAGCAGCCCTTACGACCTTGTCTGCCGCCACGAGTACAAAGCAAACCGATGGGCCATCCAGCGGTATCTGCCCTTTGAAGCCCTTCAGCGGGCCATGAATGCAGGCTATACCGAGCCCTGGCAGCTGGCGGAATATTTTCAGCTGCCGGAGGACGCGGTGCGTCAGGCGCTCACCTATTATCTGCGGGTGCGGGGGCTTCGTTTCGCCCCCGCCGCCCCCTCGGAGGAAGACCAATGAATCAAATAAAAACCGGGCTGGCGGCTTTTGTGCGCCGCCGGCCCGAGACCTGGATCGCCGTAGGCTATTTTGCGTTCTATCTGGCGTCCTTTTTTCTGCTGGAGCGCATCACAGAGCCCCGCTTCATCATCCACAGCGCCCTGGACGACCTCATTCCCTTCTGCGAGTGGGGCATCATCCCCTATGCCAGCTGGTACCTGCTGCTGGTGGGCGGGCCGGTGTTCTTCCTTTTGAAGGACAAAGGCGATTATCTGCGGCTGTGCTTCATCATGTTCGTGGGCATGACCATCTGCCTTGCCCTTTATGTGGTGCTGCCCACCGGTCTCGACCTGCGCCAGCCCATTCCCCGGGACAATCTTCTCTGCAAAGCGGTGGAGCTGCTGCGCAGCATCGACACCCCCACCAACGTCTGCCCCTCCATCCATGTGTCCAGCACGGTGGCAGTGGGCATCGTGACGGTGCGCAGCCGGCTGTTCGACCGCCATGCCTGGTTCAAGATCCTGATGGTGATCGAGTGCCTGGCGGTGTGCTGGAGCACGCTGGCTTTGCAGCAGCACTCGGTGTGGGACGTGGCCGCCGGCGCAGCGCTGAGCTTTGCCCTCATGCCCATCGCCTGGAAACTGTGGCCCCAGACAAAATAACAAAAAACGCCCGCGCGTTCCTTTTGGGGAACACGCGGGCGTTTTCGCAAAGAAAAAGGCCCCGGCCAAACGGCCGGGGCCCTGTCTGTTTTTATCAGGCGTTGGTGTTGTTCTTCAGCACAACGTCGTGGCTGCCGCCCTCCACGATGCTGGTGGAGGAAACAACGGTGAGCCGCGCCTTTTCCTGCAGCTCCTCAATGCTCAGAGCGCCGCAGTTGCACATGGTGCTGCGCACCTTGTAGAGGGTGCTGGTCACGCCGTCGGCCAGGCTGCCGGCGTAGGGGACGTAGCTGTCCACGCCCTCTTCGAAGCTCAGTTTGGTGGCGCCGCCCAGGTCGTAGCGCTGCCAGTTGCGGGCGCGGTTGGAACCCTCGCCCCAGTACTCCTTCATGTACTGGCCGTTGATGCGCACCTTGTTGGTGGGGCTTTCGTCAAAGCGGGCGAAGTAGCGGCCCAGCATCACGAAGTCAGCGCCCATGGCCAGCGCCAGAGTGATGTGATAGTCGTGCACGATGCCGCCGTCGGAGCAGATGGGCACATAGATGCCGGTCTCCTTGTAGTACTCGTCCCGGGCCTTGGCCACCTCGATCACAGCGGTAGCCTGGCCGCGGCCGATGCCCTTGGTCTCACGGGTGATGCAGATGGAACCGCCGCCGATGCCGATCTTTACAAAGTCCGCGCCGGCCTCCGCCAGGAAGCGGAACCCGTCCTTATCCACCACGTTGCCGGCGCCCACCTTCACCTTGTCGCCGTAGCGCTCACGGATCCAGGCGATGGTGCGGCTCTGCCACTCGGTGAAGCCCTCGGAAGAGTCGATGCACAGCACATCCACGCCGGCGTCCACCAGAGCGGGCACGCGCTCGGCGTAGTCACGGGTGTTGATGCCCGCGCCCACAACGTAGCTCTTGCCGGCGTCCAGCAGCTCGTTCACGTTCTCCTTGTGGCTGTCGTAGTCCTTGCGGAACACCATGTACTTCAGGCAGCCGTTCTCGTCCACCAGGGGCAGAGAGTTGATCTTGTTGTCCCAGATGATGTCGTTGGCTTCCTTCAGGGTGGTGGTGTCGGGGGCGATGACCAGCTTGTCCAGCGGGGTCATGAAGTCCGCCACCTTCTCGGTGAGGGCCATGCGGCTGATACGGTAGTCGCGGCTGGCAACGATGCCAACCAGCTTGCCATGGGCGGTGCCGTCCTCGGTGACGGCCACGGTGGAGTGACCGGTCTTCTCCTTCAGCGCCAGCACATCCGCCAGGGTTGCGGTGGGCTTCAGGTTGGAATCGCTGGTGACAAAGCCCTTTTTGTAGCTCTTCACCTTGCGCACCATCTCCGCCTCGCTCTCGATGCTCTGGGAGCCGTAGATGAAGGACACGCCGCCCTGTTTGGCCAGGGCGATGGCCAGATCCGGCCCGGAGACCGACTGCATGATGGCGCTGATCATGGGAATGTTCATGGTCAGGGGGCAATCCTCCTGGCCCTTGCGGAACTTCACCAGCGGGGTCTTAAGGCTCACCGCGTCGGGCACACACTCGGACGAGGAATACCCGGGCACCAGAAGATATTCGCCAAAGGTACGGCTGGGCTGATCGAAATAGTAGGCCATAACGCATCTCCTTTTATAACGTTCATTTCCCCTGTCGCGGGGTTAATTTTTAAAAGTGTACCACATTCGCGCACAAAATGCAAAATGCGGCTGCCACAAACTTTGGGCCGCTCTTTGCCGCAATCTGGTCATAACGACAAAATCCCGCAGAGAAGTACGACTACCCGGCGTGAATTGATAAACAAAACCCCCGCCGGAGGGACGGCGAGGGTTTTGTCACAGGACTTTCGGAACGCTCGTTGCGCCCGTTTTTGAGAACCGGACCGCACGGCCCGGCAGGAGGAGAAAAACGGTGAACGCTCCGCAACACATGAAAAAGGCTGTTGCTTTCTTGCAACTTCATTGTAACTTTTTTGAAACCTTTTGTCAACCCTTTCCTGTGAAAAAATTTCAAAATAATTACAATTTCAGTCTGTCGCCTTTCGCCTCCCCTTCGGGCGTTCACTCCACCGTCAGCACAGCCTCAAAGCAGGGGCGGCCGTCCGCCCGCTGGCCCGCAACGTACCAGCCGCCATCCTCGGTGCGCCCGCGCACAAGTTCCGCGCTCTGGCCCGCGGGCAGCTCGTTGTGGTAACTGATGACCATGCTTTTCACTTCGCCGTCCGTCAGCACATCCAGAGGCAGCGCATCGGCGGCCGCGTCGGCGTAGCGGGTATTGTTCATGTGGCCGTTGGTGTCGCACCGGCTGTAGGTGGCGGTCACCTTGCCGGAGGGCTCTGTTTCGGCGGGCTTCGGGATGGTCACATCCAGGGTGAAGGGCACCTCTTCCGCAAAGCGCCCGATCTCAAATGCCTCGGGCGGGCGGCGCAGGATGCGGCGGGTATCGGTGTCCACCAGTACCCAGCGGCTGTCCAGCAGCGCCACCCGCTCGCCCTTCTCGTCCCGGGCCTCGGTCACGCGCTTGTACACCGCCCGTTTGCACTGCTCCGGCATGGTGACGAGGGTCAGTACCTCGCCGCCCCGGGGCGTCCGCTCCATCTTCAGCGCCAGCTTTGCCAGCAGGAACACCGCATGATTCTGGCGGTAAAACTCATCGTTCATTCCAATGGACTCGCACTGATCGGTGGAGATCTGCTGGGCCATGCGCAAAAACGCCCCCGGTGTGAGCCGGTGATTCATGTCACAATCGCAGTCCATCACCCGGAACTGCTCGGTGTAAAATTCGATCTCCGCCATGGAGCCAACGCCTCTCTTTCAAGTCAAAGCCGCCCGGGCCAGAGCCGGGCGGCGGAACACAGTGCTTTGAATGTTATTATATCATACTTTTGGAAAAGGCACAAACGGGGTTGACAGTTTCCTTTTACAGATGTAGAATGTAATCAGTCCTACTACACTTGTCAAACGTCTGGAGGTGTTCCCATGCGCACCCTGTTCCTGGACTATTTCGCCCAGAGCCTTGTGCTGGGTCTGGCAATTCTGGCGCTGCTGGCAGCCGCTCCGCTGCTTCAAAAGCGTTACAGTGGCCGCTGGTTCTGCCGGGCGTGGCTGGCGCTGGCAGTGCTGCTGGTGCTGCCCCTGCGGGCTGTTCTTCCCGAAAACGCCCCCGCAACAATAACGCTGACCCCTCCCGCGGCGCTGCTGGCGGCTGAAGAGCCCAGCGAGGCTCCAGCGCCCCTCACGGCAGTCCCCGGCCCGGACACAGAGCACCTGACCGCCCCGGGCGCACCTTCCGGTCAAATCACTGTGCCGGACCAGAACATCGGTCAGGCGGTCGTCTCGCCCGAAACAGACCATCCCGCGCCGGAAGCTTCCGAAGGCGAGGCTACCGTGTCCCCTTCCCCGCTGGCCGCCTTAGCGCCGCTGGACTGGCTTGCCCTGCTCTGGCTGGCCGGTGTAGCGGCCGTAGCCGGATGGCAGTGGTTCGGCTATTTCGTCTGGCGGCGGATGGCGCTCCGCCGCGCCCTGCCCGCAAATGAGAGCTGGCAGACCGCGCTGAGCGAAGCCCTCGCCCGCCAGCCGCTGGCAAAGCGGCCCCGGCTGCTGGCCAGTCCCGACGTGACCGGCGCAATGGCGGCAGGCCTTTTCCGCCCGGTACTGCTGGTGCCGGAGGGCACACAGCCCGGCCCGGACGGCGCCTATCTGCTGGCCCATGAATTGACCCACCTGCACCGGAATGACCTGGCCCGCAAGGCATTGTTCAGCCTTGTCTTGGCGCTGCACTGGTACAATCCCGCTGCCTGGCTGCTGGCAAAACGGGCCGGGCGGGACATAGAGACCGCCTGCGACGAGGCAGTCCTTGCCGCATTGGGAACGGAGCACCGGGCGGCCTACTGCGACGCGCTGCTCCACGCGGTGAACCGCCGCCGTGCCCCGGCACTGACCACCTGTTTTTCCCTCACAAAGAAAGATGTGAAGGCCCGTTTTGCCCGCTTGTGGGACACCACCCCCAAGCGGCGGGGCGCTACGGCGCTGGCGGTGTTCTGCCTGACCGCCACCCTGGCGGGTGCGCTGGTGGCCTGCAATGCCGTGCCGGCAAAGGAACACTCGGAGCCCGTCGCATCTGCGCCGCCGGCCTCCACGGAGCCTGTGTCTGAACTTGCCACAAGCACCGACGTCTGGCCCTCGGTCTATTACGCCCACAACGGCGCCTTCCAAAGTTCCGGTGTGGATGACCCCGGCCTTCTGCCCTCGGAAAAACTGCCTGTGGACCTGGCAAGCGTGGACCGCCACCGCTGGGCTGGCTACGCCTCCCCCGACAAGATGTACTTCGGCCTTGCTGTGGCCGCGGCCGACGCGGAGCATCCGGGCCAGCTGGCTCTTTGGGCCTCCGCCGACGGCGGCGAGAGCTGGACCAGCGCCCCGCTAGACTGCTCGTCCTGGCTTGAGCAGATGGCCGAGCAGGAAGACTGGGCAAGCAACAAGCAGTCGTCCATTACCAAAAGCATTGCCTGGGCCATTCCCAAGCACTATCAGTTCGTCAGTCCGGACGTGGGTTTCCTGGCCTTCTATGGCCGCTTTGAATACGGTCCTGCGGATGAGCGCTTCGCCGACACCAGCGACACCTTTGTGCTGCTGCGCACCCTGGACGGCGGCGAAAGCTGGCAGGAAATGTACTACGGCAATGGGCGTGACATCGGCAACGGCACCCCCTTCAACATCTCCACCAGCACTCCCTTCGCCTTTTTGAACGAAAACGTGGGCTTTTTGTGCGCCCACGGGGAAGGTTACAGCGAGAACGGTAAATTCAATCTGCTGCGCACCATCGACGGCGGGCAGACCTGGCAGCAGCTGGATCTTGGCGAAGTATCCGCCACTCTTCCCGGCGCGCCTTGGAAGCGAAGTCATGTCTGCGGCGCTCTGGGCTGTTCCACCAGTCATCTGCCACAGTCGGATCTCATCACCGGCGCCGAACCGGGCTTCGCGGCCTTTTCAGCCTGGGGCGACAGGGGCCAGACGATCGCCGACGTCTTGATCCTTTACACCCGGGATTACGGTGAGACCTGGCAGTGGATTTACAAATTCCCCGAAAAGGCCCGCGCCCAGTACACCGCTTCCCTCATCGAATCCTACGCTTCGAAAGACGAAGTCTGGCCGGTGAGCTACTGCAACTGTGTGGCCGTGGAAAAGTGGCCCGAGGGATTTGAAGGCACTGGAGCCGTGAAAGCGGGCTACACCTCTCTCGACGGCATGTATGCGGGTATGGTGCCCGTTCCTTTTGAGCGGGAGCTCCCCACGAGTTTGACCCTATGGAACACCACAGACGGCGGCGAGACCTGGACCACAACCACCATAGACTGTTCCGCCTGGCTGAAAGAGATGACCGAAGCGAATGACTGGGCCTCGCTGGAGGCGGACGGCGTGGGGAATGGCTCCGCCCGGGTGATGCCCAGCGCATACCAGTTCGTGAATCCCAGCACCGGCTTTCTTGCCTATTACGGCGGCTGGGAGTATGGTCCCACCCACGACCGTCACACCGCATATTCTCCCGGCTTCGTTCTGCTGCGCACCACCGACGGAGGCGAGACCTGGCAGGAGATGTACAGCGGCGATTGCAGCGACTTTGTGGGCGGCACCGGTGAGGGGATCTCTCTGTCCACCTCCCAGCCCTTCCTGTTCCTCAACGAAAAAGTGGGCTTCTTGTGTGCCCACGGCGGCGGTTACGGCACAAACGGCAAATTCAATCTGCTGCGCACGGTGGACGGCGGCCAGACCTGGCAGCTGCTGGACTTGAGCGAGGTGGCCTCCACCCTTCCGGGCGCTCCTTGGGACATGTGCCACATCTGCGGCACACTGGGCCTGGGCGGGACGAAATACGAGCCGGACCTGTTCAGCGACGCCCAGCCGGGCTTTGCAGCCTTTACCGGCTGGGGCGACAGCGGCGAGCGGTTGCAGTTCTACACACGGGACTACGGCGAGAGCTGGCAGTGGACCACACGCACCCCGGCAGACATCACATCGCAGGAGGGAAACGAACCATGAGTGAATTAGAGATCAAACGCCTGCCCGACGCGGAACTGGAGATCATGAAGGAACTGTGGGCCGCTTCCGCCCCCCTGACCCGGGCACAGCTGGAAGAACGCCTTGCCCGTCGGCGCTGGGCCAGCACCACTCTGCTGGCGCTGCTGGGCCGGCTGGAGGCCAAGGGATACGTCGCCCGCGAAAAACAGGGCAAAGGCTATCTCTACGCTGCGGCCCTTGCCCGGGAGGACTACCTGCCGGTGGAAAGCCGCTCGGCGCTGGAGCGGATGTTCGGCGGCAGCGCCAAAAATCTCATCGCCGCCATGGCCCAGACGAAAGACCTTTCCAAAGAGGACATCGACGAACTGGCAGCCTATCTGGAAGAGCTGAAAGCAGGCGGGCGCTGAACCTCCTTGCCCGCCTCAAATCAAAAAGTGCCCCGCGGTCGTTAGACCGCGGGGCACTCTTTTTATTCAGAACCGGGATTTAGTAATCCTCGCGCTGCTTTTTGCGGTTGCGGCTCCAGAACAGAAGCACGATCACAGCCACAGCCACCACAAGGGCCACAGGGATCAGCCAGCTGCTGCCACCCTCGCTGTAGCTCTTCATGTCGCTCCAGGCTTTGTCCATGGCAGCGTTGATCTCGTCGGGCAGAACGCTGAACACCTCGGTGTTGGCCAGCACTTCCGCGCTGGGGTAGGCCACCTCGCTGTACTTCAGGTCATCGGGCAGCTGCTCCCACACATCGGTGATGGGAGTGGAGTAGCCGATGTAGTCGCAGTTTGCCACGCCCACGCTGGTCTCGCACATGTAGTTGATGAACATCTCGGCGGCTTCTTTGTTCTTGCTGCCGGCGGGGATGCACATGGCGTCCACGAAGTAGTTGGTGCCCTCCTCGGGGATGACGAAGCCCAGGTCGGGATTCTCGTCCATCATCACCAGGGCATCGCCGGCGTAGTAGGGAGCCAGAGCGGCTTCGCCGCCTTCCATCTTGTCGAAGATCTCGTCCATCACGTAGGCCTGCACCAGACCCTTCTGGGCCTTCAGCTCCTCGGCGATGGTGTTCACTTCCTCCACAGTGGTGGGGTTCATGCTCATGCCCAGACGCTTGGCGGCAATGGCAAAGGCGTCGCGGCTGTTGTTGAACATCAGGATGGAGTTCTCGTACTTCTCATCCCACATGGCGTCCCAGCTGGTGGGCGCTTCGTCCACCATGGTGGTGTTGTAGACAAGGCCCACAACGCCCCAGGTGTAGGGCACGCTGTACTCGTCATTGGGGTCGTAGTCCAGACTCTTGTACTGCTCGCCGATCTTGGCCATGTTGGGGATGTTGTTGAAGTCCAGCTTCTCCAGCATGCCCTCGTTGATCATCTTGCCGATCATGTAATCGCTGGGGATGATCACGTCATAGTCCGCACCGCCGCTCTTGAGCTTGGCGTACAGGCTCTCGTTGGTGTCGTAGGTGGTGTAGTTCACTTCGATGCCGGTGAGCTCGGTGAAAGCGGACAGAACGTCCACGCTCTCGTCACTGCCATCGGAGATGTACAGGCCCCAGTTGTAGACGTTCAGGGTGATGCCCTGGTCAGCGAAGCGGGTCCAGTCGTAGTCGGCGCTGACCTGGATGTCATCGTTGACCACGATCATTTCCTCTTCGGCCGCCGCAGCGGGCATAGCCATGGCGCCCGCGCACAGCAGTGCGGCGAGCAGGGTGCAGAACAGTTTTTTCATTGATTTCCTCCGTTCGCGGCCGCTTTGGGCCGCTTATGATTTGCCCGGCGGCCCCACGCGGGCCGCCTCCCGGGCATTTTTTATATTATCAGGCCTTCCGGGCTTCGCGCCGTCCGTCCAGATAATTGTAGAAAAGGATGATGGCCAGGATCACCAGGAACATCACCGTGGAAAGGGCGTTGATCTCCGGGCTGACCTTCTTGCGGGTCATGCTGTAGATCACGATGGGCAGCGTCTGAGTGGTGCCGCTGGTGAAGTAAGAGATCAGAAAATCGTCGATGGAATAGGTCAGGCAGATGAGGAAGGCGGAGAGAATGGCCGGAGCCAGCTCCGGCAGCACCACCTTGAAGAACGCCTGCTTGGGGTTGCACCCCAGGTCCAGCGCCGCCTCGTAGACCCGCACGTCCAGCTGGCGGAGCTTGGGCGAAACGTTGAAGATGACGTAGGGCAGGCAGAAGGAGATGTGCGCCACCAGCAGGGTGGGCAGGCCGAAGACGTTCTCCGGCAGGGCCCAGCCCAGATTCTGGTTGGCCCAGGCAAAGCCGTCCTTGACCACCACGAAAAGCAGCATCAGCGAAACGCCGGTGATGATCTCGGGGTTAACGACAGGCATATAGCTGATGTTGTTGATGACCGCCTGGCTGCGCTTGCCCATGGCGTTGATGCCGATGGCCGCAGCAGTGCCGACCACGGTTGCCACCACCGCGGCGATGAGCGCAACCACAAGGCTCAGGCCCAGAGCGCTCAGGATCATCTCATTGTGGAACAGGCTCTTGTACCATTTAAAGGTGAACCCGGTGAAAACGGTGCGGCTCTTGCTCTCGTTGAAGCTGAACACCGCCATCACGGCGATGGGCACATACATAAAGGAGAACAGCAGGACCAGATACACCCGCTGCAACGCGCGAAGATGAGACTGTTTCATTACATGACCCCCTCCACACCGTCTTTGTTGCCGCTGGTGTTGGTCAGGCTCATACACAAAAGCACGATGACCATCAGCACCAGGCTCATGGCGCTGCCCAGATTGTAGTTATAGCTGTTGCCCAGGAACTGCAGCTCGATCAGATCGCCCACCAGCATGGTGTCACCGCCGCCCAGCATACGGCTGATGATGAAGGTGGAAACGCTGGGCACGAACACCATGGTGATGCCGGTGGCGATGCCGGGCATCGCCAGAGGGATCAGCACCCGGCCCAGCACCCGGAAGATGTCGGCGCCCAGGTCCTGGGCGGCCTCGATGATGCTGTTGTCGATCTTCACCATGGCGGTGTAGAGCGGCAGGATCATGTAGGGCAGATAGTTGTAGACCATGCCCAGAACAACGGCGCCCTGGGTGTTGATCATCTCAAAGGGCCCGATGCCGAACAGGCCCAGGAAACGGTTGATGAGGCCGTTGTTTTCCAACAGGCTCATCCAGGCGTAGGTGCGCAGAAGGAAGTTCATCCACATGGGCAGGATGACCAGCATCTGCATCATCCGCTGGCTGGAAACAGGCAGACGGCTGAGCCAGTAGCCCACCGGGAACGCCAGCACAAGGCAGATCACCGTGGCGATGGCGGCCAGGAGCAGGCTGCGCACGAACACAGTGGTGTAGTCGCCCAGGGCGGTGATGTTCTCCAGCGTAAAGGCGCCGCTTTTGGTGGTGAACGCAAAGTACACCACGATCAAAAGCGGCACAGCGATGAACACCGTCATCCAGATGAGGTACGGAAAGGCGAGGCTCTTATTTTTCAGCATGGCTCATTCCTCCATGCGGGCCATGATGTGGATCTCATCCGGCCCGATGCGCATGCCGATCAACTCGCCGGGGGCGCTGGCCTGGGTGGAGTGGATCATCCACTCGTAGCCGGCCTGCTCCACGTGCATCTCAAAGTGCACCCCCTTGAAGATGACGTCCTTCACGATGCCGGTGAGCTGGCCCTGGATGGCAGGCACCACCTGCACGTCCTCGGGGCGCACCACCACCTGCACCGGCTGGTTGCGCTCGAAGCCCTTGTCCACACAGGTGAACTGGCTGCCGGCGAACTCCACCTGGAAGTCCTTCAGCATGATGCCGTCCAGAATATTGCTCTCGCCGATGAAATCCGCCACAAAGGCGTTCTGCGGCTCGTTGTAGATGTCCTCGGGGCTGCCGATCTGCTGGATGTCGCCGTCGTTCATCACCACCACGGTGTCGCTCATGGTCAGGGCTTCCTCCTGATCGTGGGTGACGTAGATGAAGGTGATGTCCATGGCCTGCTGCAGACGTTTCAGCTCCAGCTGCATCTCCTTGCGCAGCTTCAGGTCCAGCGCGCCCAGAGGCTCGTCCAGCAGAAGGACCTTCGGATGGTTCACCAGGCCCCGGGCAATGGCCACGCGCTGCTGCTGGCCGCCGGAAAGGCGGTCGGTGTGGCGGCGCTCAAAGCCCTTGAGGCCCACCACTTCCAGCATCTCCAGCACGCGGGAGCGGATCTCTTTCTCCGGCAGCTTCTGCAGCCGCAGGCCGAAGGCCACGTTCTCGAACACGTTCAGGTGCGGGAACAAGGCATACTTCTGGAACACCGTATTCACCTGGCGCTTATAGGGCGGCAGGCCGGTGATGTCCTTGCCATTAAAAAAAACATTGCCCGACTTCGGCTGAACGAATCCACCGATGACCCGGAGCGTGGTGGTCTTGCCGCAGCCCGAAGGCCCGAGGAAGGTCACAAACTCCTTGTCGTGGATGTCCAGCGACAGGCCGGTCAGCACCGGCTCGCCGTCAAAGTCGACAACAATGTTTTTCAGCGATACGATCTCATTCATTTCATGCATCCCCCTTTGCGGAACTCTCCCGGGGCGGACAGCCCGCGGGTCAGCGCCAATTATATCGCCCCGCAAAAGGTTTGTTACACTGCCTGTGGGCCTTACAAAACGTTAGAGCCTCCTTGCCACGGCAGCTACAGCGATACATACAACGCCAATGTGTTTGACGGGGGTTTCCCGCCTTAGATGCAACACACGATTGTTATTATACAGGCCCGCCCCCCTATGTCAATAGGTTTGTGCAAATTCTTTTGAAAAATGCCGGAATATATCCCAATAGGGCGTTATATTCCGGCATTTTTTCGAATTATTTAAGATAAACCTTGAAAATGCTTAAAAAAACGCTGTCTTTCACCGTTTTTCAAAAGCGCGGCGCGCCGCCTCCAGCACAGTTTCCAGAGGCACTCCGGCAGCCGCCGCGGCGGCCGCCGCCTGGTCAAATTCCGCCTTGGCCTTGGCCGGCGCGGCGGGCGAAAACTTCACGTCCACCGGGCCGTAAGGGGTGTCCACCCGGCGGCATTCCCGGGGCTGCACGGTGCGCTCCATCTCACAGCGGCGCACCCCCCAGCTGGTAGTATGGGCCAGCATCAGGCCGCAAAGACGGTCGGCGTCCGCCGGGCGGCACAGGCAGCACAGCTTCACCGCCGGGCGGTTCTTCTTCATCTGGATGGCCTCGGTGTAAACGTCCAGCGCGCCGGCCGCCAGCAGCACTCCGGCGGCGTAGGCAATGGCCTCGCCGGTCATATCGTCCAGGTTGCAGGCCAGTTCCGCAACGCGCTCACGTCCGCCGTTTGCGCTCTCGCCCCAGAAGGCCCGCACCACGTTGGCGGCGGCGAAGTCCTTGTTGCCAGTGCCAACGCCCACAGCCCCGACCGTCATGGCGGGCATCGGCCCGAAGGAGGAGGCAAAGGTGCGCAGCAGCGCCGCGCCGGTGGGGGTACACAGTTCCGCCTTCACATCGCCGCTGTAACAGGGGATGCCCCGCACCAGCCACGCGGTGGCGGGGGCGGGCACCGGCAGCACGCCGTGGGCGCACTTCACCTGGCCGCTGCCCAGATTCACCGGGCTGGCCACCACCCGGTCGGGAGCCAGCCACTCCATCAGCAGGCACACCGCCGTCACGTCCGCCACAGCGTCCAGCGCACCCACCTCGTGGAAGTGCACCAACTCCACCGGCTGGCCGTGGGCATGGGCCTCGGCCTCGGCGATGAGTCCGTAGACCTCCATGGTCTTTTTCTTCACAGACTCCGGTACGGGCAGCCCCTCCACGATGGCCCGCACATCCGCCAGACTGGCGTGATGGTGGCCGTGATGATGCTCATGTTCATGGCCGTGCTCGTGGTCATGTTCATGCTCGTGTTCATGATGATGCTCGTGTTCGTGCTCATGGGTATGCTCATGCTCGTGAGGATGCCCATGGTCATGAATATGGGCCTCTTCCGCCCCGCCGCAGGGCACGTCGTGGCTGTGCTCCTCCTCGCCGTGGGCCAGCACGGTCACATGCAGGCCCCGCACGCCGCATTTCTCGGCGGGGTCCACCCGCACCTGTACGCCGGGGATGGCGTTCATCACCTGCAAAAACTCCTGCCGCCGCTCTTCGGGTAAAAGGTCCAGCAAAGCCGCGGTGAGCATATCCCCCGCCGCGCCCATGTTGCATTCCAGAAACAGCGTTTTCATGCCGTCAATCCTCCTTCGCCATGTGGTTGATCATGCTGGCCAGATACCCCGCGCCGAAGCCGTTGTCGATGTTCACCACGCTCACCCCGCTGGCGCAGGAGTTGAGCATCGAGAGCAGCGCCGACAGCCCGCCGAAGTTGGCCCCGTAGCCCACGCTGGTGGGCACGGCGATCACCGGGCAGTCCACAAGGCCGCCCACCACGCTGGCCAGCGCCCCTTCCATGCCCGCCACGGCGATGACCACCCTGGCCTGCATCAGCACGTCCAGCCTCGCCAGCAGCCGGTGCAGCCCGGCCACGCCCACGTCGTAGACCCGCTCCACCCGGTTGCCCATGGCTTCGGCGGTGCGGGCGGCTTCTTCGCAGACGGCCATGTCGCTGGTTCCGCCGCTGACCACGGCGATGAGGCCCTTGGGGTCCTCAATGGGAGCCGGGTCGGCAAGCCCGAAGCGGGAGAGAGGGTCATAGTCCAGCGGAACGCCCTCCCCCTTCACCTTCTCGGCAGCCTCGGCGCTCATGCGGGTAACGATGATGTTCTTCGCGCCCCGCCCGGCCATGGCCCGCAAAATGCCCGCGATCTGTTCCGGGGTCTTGCCCGCTCCGTAAATGACCTCCTGGGCCCCCTGGCGCAGGCCCCGGTGGTGATCCACCTTGGCGTAACCCAGATCCTCAAAGGGCTGCATCTTCATCTGCAAAAGCGCGTCCCGGGGGCTGGTCTCGCCCGCTTTCACCCGCTCCAGAAGTTCCAGCATTTCCTGCTGTTCCATGTTTCACTCCTCCTTCCGGGGCGCAAGGTCCAACAGCACCCCGTCAAACCAGGGCGCCAGCGCCCCGGTGATCTCCCCATGGCGGCGCACCGCCTCCTCAAACTGGCCGGCGGGCAGCTGCAAACGGCCCAGCCGCCCCAGCACCCGCACTCTCAGGTCGGAAAAGCCCATCGCCATCAGTGCGCCTTCCGCCCGCTCCACACGCCGAAGGGTCTCAGCTTCCAGCGGAGTGCCGGTGGGCACCCGGGTGGCAAGGCAGGCATAGGCCGGTTTTGCGGCGGTGAACAGCCCCAGTTCCCGGCTCATGCGCCGCACGTCCGCCTTGGTCAGCCCGCACAGCCGCAGTGGGCTCACCACCTTCAGCTCCGCCAGAGCCCGCATACCGGGCCGGTCGGAGGCGTCGTCGCTGGCGTTGGTGCCGTCCCACACTTCCGAAAAGCCGTCCGCCGCGGCGGCGCTCACCAGCGCCGAGAAAATCATCCTCTTACAATAATAACAGCGCTGCGGCCCGTTGGCCCGCACCTGTTCGTCCTCCAGCGGGCGGGCTTCCAGCACCCGAAGTTCCACCCCCAGCTGCTCGCAGAGACGCTTTGCGTCCTCCAGCTCAAAGCCGGGCTGGAACGCACTGTGCACGAAATAGGGCTGCACCCGGCATCCCGCCTTCACCGCCGCCGCCAGCAAAAGGGCGGAATCGGTGCCTCCGGAAAAGGCCAGCGCCGCGGCTTTGCCCCGCAAAAATTCTTCCAGCTTCATCCCCACACCTCAAATCACTAAAAAATGCCGCGAAAGCGCCGCCCTTCGCCGCATGGCGGGGCAGCCTTGCCTTCGTGGCATTCTCTTCGTTGTTTTAAAAAACGCGCCGCCGCGCCTTCCTGACGCGGACTTATCGGGTCTTATTGTAGCACAATGGCCGCCGGGTGTAAAGCGAGGCTCACAGCAGCTCGCCGTCGTCCTCGTCGCTCATGAACTCCCGGCTGCTCACCCGCTTAGCCATCCGTTCGGCCTCCACCAGGTCGGAGAGCTTCTCCTTCACGGCGTCGGAGTCGGGGATCCACTTGATGTCGAACTCGGGGGTGGATTTGTCCGCCGAGCAGCAGTGGATGGTGCCCAGCCCGAACAGGCGCTGGCCCAGCGAGCGGCGCAGGGTCACGTCCATGATGCGGTAGAGGCGCACTTCCTCCTCCTTGGTATTCAGAATACCGGTCTGAATGAGCAGCTTCTCCTTGGTGAGGACGTATTTCGTAAAGGTCCAGGGCAGGCCGAAGATGATGCGCTTGCGGTCCTGCCAGACAACGCCGGGTCGCTCCATGGCGGTCCCTCCTTTTCTGTTCTTCATTATATTATACAATTCCTGTCTTTTCTTGACAAGAACCCCTCCCGGCCCTGTACGCGGCAGGGCATTCATGGTATAATGAACGGGACAAAAACGCCCGTGAAAGGGGTCTTATCCAATGAGAAACATCCAACAGCTCCGCGCAGATCTTTCCGCCGGCCGGTGGGACGCCGCTTTTGCCAGCCTGTACGGCTGCGCCGGCCGCTCCGCCGCCGAATGCCGCGCCCGCTACGCCCGCCTGACCGAGGGCTTTGCCGCCGCCTTTGGTGACGGCGAGCGGGAGTTTGCCTTCTACTCCGCCCCCGGCCGCACCGAGCTGGGCGGCAACCACACCGACCACCAACACGGCCGCGTGCTGGCCGCCAGCGTGGATCTGGACGTCATCGCGCTGGCCGCGCCCAACGGCACCAACACGGTGCGTGTGCTCAGCGAAGGCTTTGAGATGGACGTGGTGGATCTGGACCGTCTGACCCCCGTGGAGGAGGAGGCCAACCACTCCGCCTCCCTCATCCGGGGCGTGTGCGCCGCCTTTGCCGCAAAGGGCTGGCCGGTGCGGGGTTTCGACGCCTACACCACTTCCGCGGTGCTGAAGGGCAGCGGCCTTTCCAGTTCCGCCGCCTTTGAGGTGCTCATCGGCAACATCGCCAACCATCTGTTTGCCGGCGCCGAGAGCCCCGTCACCATCGCCCAGATCGGCCAGTACGCCGAGAACGTCTTCTTCGGCAAGCCTTCCGGCCTTTTGGACCAGATGGCCAGCTCCGTGGGCGGCGTGGTGGCCATGGACTTTGCCGACCCCGCCGCGCCGGTGGTGCGTCCCCTCTCGCTGGACCTGGCGGGCCAGGGCTATGCCCTGTGCATCGTGGACACCGGCGCTGACCACGCCGACCTCACCGGCGAGTACGCCGCCATTCCCGCCGAGATGAAGGCGGTGGCCGCCGCTCTGGGCGGCCAGGTGCTGCGGGACGTACCCAAGGAATCCTTCTACAACGCCCTGCCCGCCCTGCGCAAGGAACTGGGCGACCGGGCGGTGCTGCGTGCCTTCCACTTCTACGCCGACGACGAGCGGGCCGCCCTGCAGGCGGACGCGCTGGCCGCGGGCGAGTTCGACCGCTACCTGCGTCTGGTGAGCGAAAGCGGCGTTTCCAGCTTCAACTACCTGCAGAACGTGTTCTGCCGTTCCAAGCCCGCCGAGGAACAGCCGGTGGCCGTGGCGCTGGCGCTGGCGGGCACCCTGCTGGCCGGCCGCGGCGCCCACCGCGTGCACGGCGGCGGCTTCGCCGGCACCATCCAGGCCTACGTCCCGCTGGACTTCGTGCCCGCCTTCAAAGCCGGCATGGAGGCACTGCTGGGCGAGGGGATGTGCCATGTGGTGTCCATCCGCCCGGTGGGCGGCGTCCACCTGACCGAAAACGACTGAACGAACGGGAGGGCTGCACCCATGTCTGTGACGAAAGAACTGTTCCTCACCCTGCCGGACGGCACCCCTGTCCACCGCTATACCCTGGAAAAAGACGGCGTCTCCCTCTCGGTGCTGGACCGGGGTTCCACCCTGCAGCGGGTGGCTGTGCCCGGCCCGGAAGGCGAGCCTGTGGAAGTGCTGCTGAACTACACTGACCCCGCCGCCTATCTCTCCTGCCCGGACTATCTGGGCGCTTTTGTGGGGCGGGTGGCCAACCGCATCGCCAAAGGGCATTTTACCCTGGACGGCAAGGAGTATCAGCTGGCCTGCAACAACGGTGAGAACCATCTGCACGGCGGCGTGGACGGCTTCAACAGCCGGGTGTTCCGCCTTGTCCGGGCGGAGGACGACCTGCTGGAACTGGCCCTCACCAGCCCCGACGGCGACCAGGGCTATCCCGGCGAACTGGAGCTTACGGTGCGTTGGAAGCTGCTGGAAGACGGCTTCTCCCTGGAGTGGGAAGCCACGTCGGACAAAGCCACGCCCGCCGCCTTCACCTGCCACGCCTACTGGAACCTGGCGGGCAAGGACGCAGGCCCTGAAGCCATGGAAGACCACCGTCTGCGCCTCTTTGCCGATCACTACACTCCGGTGGGCGAGACTCTCATTCCCACCGGCGAGCTGGCGGCGGTGGAAGGCACCCCCTTCGACTTCACCGCGCCCCACGCCATCGGCGAGCGCATCGGGCAGGATTGCCCCCAGCTTTCCATCGCCGGCGGCTATGACCACAACTTCGCGCTGGACGCCGCCCCCGGCCCCGACGGTCTGCGCCCGCTGGCCGAGGTGACGAGCCCCGCCACCGGCATCACCATGACGGTGGAGACCACCCTGCCCGGCGTGCAGTTCTACTCGGGCAACTTCATGCAGGGCCACGCAAAGCGCAGCGGCTTCTGTCTGGAGCCCCAGACCTTCCCCGACGCGGTGAACCAGCCCGCCTTCGGCCAGGACGTCATCCTGCGCCCCGGCCAGGTCCGCCGCGACGCCATCCGCTGGCGTTTCAGCCTGTAAATGATGCAAAAAGCCGCCCCCGTGCGCTGCACGGGGGCGGCTTTTTCTGTTTTGTTTTTCGGGGTCAGGCCGGGTCGTTCCAGCCCTTGCACACGTCCACCCAGCCTTTCGGCGCGGCATACCGCTCCAACTCGGGGATGGTCAGCTCAATGGCGCTGTTGGAACTGCCGCAGGCGGGAAACACCGTCTCGAACCGCTTGAGGGATTCGTCCAGCCACACTTCCACGCCTTCGTTCACGGCGAAGGGGCACACGCCTCCCACCGCATGGCCCACCAGCTCCACCGCCTGCTCAGGGGTGAGCATCTTGGCCTTGAGGCCGAACTGCGCCTTGAATTTCGGGTTGTCGATGCGGGCGTCGCCGGCGGCAACCACCAGCAACGGCCCCGCCGGGCCCATAAAGGAGAGGGTCTTGGCGATGCGTTTGCCTTCGCAGCCCAATGCCAGCGCGGCCAGTTCCACCGTGGCGCTGGAAACGTCGAACTCCCGCACCCGGTCCGCAAGCCCCACCGACGCAAAATACCCTTTCACCCGTTCAATGGACATTGCTTTTCTCCCCTTTTTACACTTCGCGGCAGGCCTTGGCGATGCCCGCGGCGTCCAGCCCGAACTGGGTCAGCAGCTCCTTGGCGGGGCCGGAATGGCCAAACTCGTCCTTCACGCCCACGCGCTTGACCTTGCAGGCCACGCCCGCCTCGGCGATGGCGGCGCACACCGCTTCGCCCAAACCGCCGATGACCGAATGCTCCTCACAGGTGACCACCTTGCCGCACTCGCGGGCGGCCTTCAGCACCAGTTCGGTGTCCAGGGGTTTGATGCTGCACAGGTTGATGACCCGGGCGTTCACGCCCTCGGCGGCCAGCTGCTCGGCAGCCTTCAGCGCCTCGGCGGTCTCCAGGCCGGTGGCCAGGATGGCCAGGTCGTCGCCGTCCCGCAGCACTTCGCCCTTGCCGATTTCGAATTTGTAATTGGCCTCGTCGTGGAACACCGGCACCGCCAGACGGCCAAAACGCAGGTAAACGGGGCCCTCGTGCTCGTAAGCGGCCTTCACCGCGGCCTTGGCTTCCACGTCGTCCGCCGGGCACAGCACCACCATGCCGGGGATGGAGCGCATCAGCGCAAAGTCCTCGCAGCACTGGTGGGAAGCGCCGTCCTCGCCCACGGAGATGCCGCCGTGGGTGGCGCCGATCTTCACGTTCAGATGGGGGTAGCCCACCGAGTTGCGCACCTGCTCAAAGGCGCGCCCCGCGGCGAACATGGCAAAGCTGGAAGCGAACGGCACAAGGCCCGCCGCCGCCATGCCCGCCGCCACGCCGATCATGTTCTGCTCGGCGATGCCGCAGTCGAAATGGCGCTCCGGGAACGCCTTTTTGAAAACGCCGGTCTTGGTGGCGGCCGCCAGGTCCGCGTCCAGCACCACCAGATCCTCATGCTCCTTGCCCAGTTCCACCAGCGCGGCGCCGTAGCTGTCGCGGGTGGCGATGGTCTTCACTTCGCTCATACCGTCTCCCCCTCCAGTTCTTCGAGCGCGGCGGTCAGTTCCGCCATGCCCTGTTCATACTCCGCGTCGTTCGGGGCCTTGCCGTGCCAGCCCACGTTGTTCTCCATATAGCTCACGCCCTTGCCCTTGGTGGTCTTGAGCAGGATGGCGCTGGGCCGGCCCTTCTCGGCACGGGCAGCGGCAAAGGCCGCTTCCAGCGCCTCAAAGCTGTGGCCGTCGATGACCTGAACGAAGAACCCGAACGCCTTGAACTTCTCGTCCACCGGGCCGGGGTTCATCACGTCGGCCACCGCGCCGTCGATCTGCAGGCCGTTCAGGTCCGCCAGAACGCACAGGTTGTCCAGCTTGTAGTGGGCGGCGAACATGGACGCCTCCCACACTTCGCCCTCCTGCAGCTCGCCGTCGCCCAGCAGAGCGTAAACGCGGCTATCCTGCTTCTTGTACTTGGCTGCCAGCGCCATGCCGCAGGCCGCGGAAATGCCCTGGCCCAGGCTGCCGGTGGACATATCCACGCCCGGCACCGTGCTCATGTTGGGGTGGCCCTGCAGGTAGCTGTCGGTGTGGCGCAGGGTGGGCAGGTCCTCCACCGGGAAAAAGCCCCGCAGCGCCAGCACGGAGTACAGCCCCGGCGCGGCGTGTCCCTTGGAGAGCACGAACCGGTCCCGGCCCTCGGCCTTGGGGGCGGCGGGGTCCACCTTCATCTCCTTGAAATAAAGGTAGGTCAGCGCGTCAGCGGCGGAAAGGCTGCCGCCCGGATGGCCCGCTTTGGCCCCGTGGGTGGAGGTCAGCACGCCCATGCGCGCCTTGCAGGCAAGTTTTTTCAGCGTGAGTTCTTCTTGTCTTGTCATATCATTCACCAAACACTTTTACATAGTCTGCTTTGAACTTCTCAATGCCCGAATCTGTCAGCGGGTGCTTCGTCATCTGCTGGATGACCTTGAAGGGCACCGTTGCGATGTCCGCCCCCGCCAGGGCGCAGTCGGTCACATGGATGGGATTGCGCACGCTGGCCGCGATGATCTCGCAGTGCAGGTCCGGGTAATTGTTGAAAATAGCGCTGATGGTCTGGATGAGGTCGATGCCCGGCTGGCTGATATCGTCCAGCCGCCCAAGGAAAGGCGACACATAGGTCGCGCCCGCCCGCGCCGCCAGCAGCGCCTGGTTGGCGGAGAAGATCAGCGTGCAGTTGGTGGGGATGCCCTCGGCACTCAGCACCTTGATGGCCTTCAGGCCCTCGGCGGTCATGGGGATCTTCACGACCATGTGCTCAGGGTCCAGGGCGTAGATGGCGCGGCCTTCCTCGATCATACCCGCCGCGTCGGTGGTGGTGGCTTTCACCTCGCCGGAGATGGGTCCGTCCACGATGGAGGCGATTTCCGCCAGCGTCTCGGCGTAGTCCCGTCCCTCTTTGGCGATGAGGCTGGGGTTCGTGGTCACGCCCGCGATGACGCCCATGTCGTTCGCCGCGCGAATTTCGTCCACGTTCGCCGTGTCGATAAAGAACTTCATTTCCTCATTCCTCCCTTTTTATTTTTGCCCGTAATAGGCGTTCGGTCCGTGCTTGCGCATAAAATGCTTTTCCACCACGTGGGCGGGGGCGGCTTCGGCGTCCTGCTTCACCTGCCGGGTCAGCAGCGCCATTTTCGCCACCTCTTCCAGCACCGCCGCGTGATACACCGCCTCGGCCGCCGTCTTGCCCCAGGCAAAGGGCCCGTGGCTGCGGCAGATGACCGCCGGCACATGCACCGGGTCGATGCCCCGGCCCGTAAAGGTCTCCACAATGACCTTGCCGGTGTTCTTTTCGTAGTCCTCGTCCAGTTCTTCTTTGGTCAGGCCGCGGGTGCAGGGCACCGGGCCGTAAAAATAATCGGCGTGGGTGGTGCCGTAGCAGGGAATGTCCTCCCCCGCCTGGGCCCAGGCCGCCGCATAGGGGCTGTGGGTGTGCACCACGCCGCCCAGCGCCGGAAAAGCCTTGTACAATTCCAGATGAGTTTTGGTGTCGCTGGAGGGGTTCAGGTCGCCTTCCACGATGTGCCCTTCCAGGTCCAGCACCACCAGTTTTTCAGGGGTGAGTTGCTCGTATTCCACGCCGGAGGGCTTAATGACCACCAGGCCCTTTTCCCGGTCAATGCCGGACACATTGCCCCAGGTGTAAACCACGAGGCCCCGCCGGGGCAGCTCCATGTTTGCCGCCCACACCGCCTGTTTCAGCGTTTCGAGCATCAGCACCCACACTCCTCTCGTCCGGGTCCGTGACCCACCCCTTGATTGTACCACACAAGCCCCCCGCCCGTCCACACAAAATGCGCCTGTTTTTGCGTGTCCGCGCCGTGAAAAACTTAACTTTTCCAGTTGCTTTACACCCCCGTCCGGCCCATGCTATACTGAAATCACAGAATGTATAAAGGAGGCCGGATGCATGGATGCAAAAGAGCTGGCGGGCAAAGGCTGCGGCAGGCGGTACGAAAAGGAATACCTGAACAAATACCGCGACTGTATGCTGTTTTACTGTGACGGAAAAGTCCGCTTCGAGCGCTATTGCTACGGCGAAGGCGCCTGCTACGTGTTCGGCGTTTGGGCTTCCCTTTCGCCGGACGGCTCCCTTACATATAAAGAGCCGTTCGACCCGCTGGTGGAAGAATCCGCCCTGCCCCGCCGCCTGACCAAAGCGGAGGACGGCGTGCTCTATTTTGACGATGCCCGCTGGAAATGGGAACCGGCCGCGGACCTCAAACTGGACGAAAAAAACGGTTATACCCGTCTGCGGATGCTGCTGCACCGGCTGGCAGGCCGCTGAGCGCCCCGCCGCGGGTCTTTTTATTACTGAAAAAGGAGGGTTTGCCCATGCGTGTCCGTTTTCGCCACCGCTTTGCCGCCGGCGTCCAGCGCACGGTGTGCCGGGTGGTTCTGTTTTTCCTGTTCCGGGCGCTGAACGCCCTCGCGGTGCGGGACAGCCGCGTCGCCGCCGAGATCGCCCCCTGGCCCGGGGAACGGGTGCTGGGGCTGGAAGTGCCCGGCGGCCCGGCGCTGTACATCGCCCGCCGGGGCAAACGCCTTGTCCGGCTGAAAAACGCCCCCGCGCCGGACATCCTCATCCGCTTCAAAAGCGTGCGGGACGCCTTCTATGTGTTCACCGGCCAGATGGGCGTGGCCTCGGCCTACGCTCAGCACCGGTTCACCGTGCGGGGCAACGTGAGCGAGACCATGGGCTTCGTGCGATGCGTGGATTTGGCGGAAGGCTATCTTTTCCCGCCCTTCTGGGCAAAGAGCATTCTGAAGGAACTGCCCGAAAAGCAGCTGAGTAGCCTGCGTCTCTACGGCGCGGTGCTGCTGGGCCGGTAAGGAGGTCGTTTTAATGCCGAATTATTATGAATTCAAGCTGCCCGCCAAAATTCTTTCGGGCGACGGCGCGCTGGAGCACATTCCCCACGAGCTGGAGGCCCTGGGCAGCACCCGACCCCTGCTTCTTTCCGACGAGGGCCTTGTGAAAGCAGGCGCGGTGGCCACCGTGGAGGGGGCCATGGCCCAGGGCGGCGGCGCCTTCGCGGCGCAGTTCTGCCGCATCCCGCCGGACTCCTCCATCCAGACGGTGAACGAGATCGCCGCCTTTTTCCGTGAGAAGAACTGCGACGGTCTGGTGGCCGTGGGCGGCGGCAGCGTCATCGACACCGCCAAGGGCGTGGGTATGGTGCTGGCCCAGGGCAGCGGCGATTTGCTGCAAAACACCGGCTGCGAAGTGCTGGGCCGCGGGAACCACGTGCCCTTCATCGCGGTGCCCACCACCTCCGGCACCGGCAGCGAGGCCACGCTGGTGGCCGTGGTGGCAAACCCGGAAAAGCACGTGAAGATGGAGTTCATCAGCTACCACCTGCTGCCCGACGCGGCGGTGCTGGACGTGCGCATGACCGCGAGCCTGCCGCCCCGCATCACCGCCTCCACCGGCATGGACACCCTGTGCCACGCCATCGAAGCGGCCAGCTGTTTGCAGCGCAACCCGGTAAGCGACGCCTTTGCCGAAAAGGCCATGGGCCTTGTGATGCAGAACCTGCCCGCCGCGGTGGAAAACGGGCAGAACAAAGCCGCCCGCCTTGCCATGGCCAATGCCAGCCTGCTGGCGGGGGCGGCCTTCTCCAACAGCATGGTGGGCCTGGTGCACGCCATCGGCCACGCCCTGGGCGGCGTGTGCCGGGTGGCCCACGGCGACGCCATGACCATCCTGTTGCCGGCGGTGATGGAGTTCAACCTCCCGGTGTGCGGCACACGCTACGGCGAGCTTCTGCTGGCCCTGGCCGGGCCGGAGGAGTACGCCGCCACCCCCGCTCCCGACCGGGCCTCCGCAGCCATCGGCGCGGTGGACACGCTGCGCCGCCGCCTGCACGACACCTGCGGCCTGCCCGTCACCCTGCGGGACACCGGCCGGGTGGAAAAGAGCGCCTTCGAGGCGGTGGCCCGCACCGCTTTGGACGACGGCGCCATGATCGTCAATCCCCGCCAGGCCTCCTTTGAGCAGGTGCTGGCCATTCTGGAGAAAGTGTGGTGACAAGCATGGACATCGAATCCATCGTCAAACGTCAGCGAGACTTTTTCGCCACCGGCGCCACCCTGCCGGTGAGCGCCCGCGTGGACGCTCTGAAACGTCTGCAAGCCAACATCCGCGCCGCAGAAAAGGATCTGCAGGCCGCCATGAAGCAGGACCTGAACAAGAGCGGTTTTGAAAGCTATATGGCCGAGATCGGCATGGTGCTGGACGAAGTGGGCCACGCGATCAAAAAGCTGCCCGCCTGGGCAAAGCCCAAGCGCGCCCGCACCCCCATGTCCCAGTTTTCCGCCAAGAGCTTCGTCCTCTCGGAGCCCTACGGCGTGACGCTGGTGATGGCCCCCTGGAACTACCCCTTCCTGCTCAGCATGGACCCGGTCATCGGCGCGGTGGCGGCGGGCAACTGCGTGGTATTAAAGCCCAGCGCCTACGCCCCGGCCACCAGCGCGGCCATGGCGAAGCTCATTGCCGCCACCTTTGACCCCGGCTGGGTCACAGTGGTGGAGGGCGGCCGCAAGGAGAACTCGGCCCTGCTGGACCAGCGCTTTGACTTCATCTTCTTCACCGGCGGCGTGACGGTGGGCAAGCTGGTGATGGAAAAGGCCAGCCATTGGCTGACCCCGGTCATTCTGGAGCTGGGCGGCAAGAGCCCGGTTCTGGTGGATAAAACCGCCGACATCCCCCTCACCGCCAAACGCCTGGCCTTCGGCAAGGTGCTCAACGCGGGCCAGACCTGCGTCGCGCCGGACTATGTTCTGGTGGACCGCACGGTGAAGGACAGGCTTGTGGAAGAGCTGAAAAAGCAGTTCGCCGCCATGCTGGGGCCGGACCCGCTGCACAACCCGGACTATGTGCGCATCATCAACCGCAAGCACTTCGAGCGCATCACCGGCCTTTTGGAGGGCGAAGTCATCCTGGCGGGCGGCCAAAGCCGTGCGGACGAAGTTTCCGGCTGGATCGAGCCCACCCTTGTGGAGGGCACCGCCGACTGCAAGCCCATGCAGGAGGAAATTTTCGGCCCCATCCTGCCCCTCATCCCGGTCAGCGACATGGACGAAGCCATCGCCTTTGTGAACGGGCGAGAGAAGCCGCTGGCCCTCTATCTCTTCACCAAAGACCCGACGGCGGAGCAGAAGGTGCTGGCCCGGTGCAGCTTTGGCGGCGGGTGCGTCAATGACACCATTATCCACCTCGCCACCCACGACATGGGCTTTGGCGGCGTGGGCCAGAGCGGCATGGGCAACTACCACGGCAAGCGCAGCTTCGACGCTTTCAGCCACGAAAAGAGCATCGTGAAAAAGGCCCTCTGGCTGGACCTGCCCATGCGGTACATGCCCTACACCGAAAAGAACGAAAAAATGGTGCGGATGTTCCTGAAATAATCTTTCAAACACAAAGCGCCCCCTGGCTGCGAAATCGCGGCCAGGGGGCATTTTGGTATTCAGAACGTATCCTGGATGGGCTTCATCGAATCCACCCCGGAGTAGTAATCCGCTTTGGAGATCACTGCCATTTCTTCCGTTATGTATTCCGTGTCCGCCCCGTGGGAGATGACATAGAACATATCCTCGCTTTCCCCCATAATGCGGGGCAACGTGGTGCCCCAGCCTCCATGGTTGCGCAGGGTGATCTCGGTCAGTTCACCGCTCACAAGGTCCAGCGCAAACAAGCATTCTCTCCAGGTGTCAATGTTGTCCGGCTCCACCTTCCACATCGTTTCCAGCATCAGATGATCGTCCCATACGCAGCCGACGACAATAAACTGATTTTCCGGCCAGTTCTCAGCAAGTACCGTTGTTTCACCGGTGGCAAGGTCCCACGCCTCAAAGCGGCCTTGTGCCTTACTGAACAGGATCTCCTTGTTGTTCCAGCAGGAGAGCGACTGCCACTTTCCATTGTCCCAGCTCAACAGCGGCACTTCCTCGCCAGTGCGGGGATCCCAAACGGTGATCGTGAATGTCGTTTCAGAAAGAATCTCCTCTTGCAGCTGCATATCCGCCTTCAAGTCGCCGGAGGGCTGGTAATACTCCTCCAGCAGTTTCTGCCCATCGCTGAAACCATGCAGCAGGCCCGAGCCAAAAGCTGCCCCGCTGGCAAACTCCTCGGGCAGTTCCGCCCCCTCTTCGGTCTCGCCGGTTTCCGGGTCCAGCAGCACCGCTTTCCCCTCCATCGCCAGCCATATCCTATCCCCTTCCACAGATGCGCCCAAGGGATGAAAAGAGATTTTTCCCAAGCCACTGAACAGCACCTTTTTGTCGCCGCCATCCGGTCTGCGCACATCCAGCGAATAGGTCCCATCCTCGTCCCGTCCGCAGGTGAGCACCCAGTCCCCCGCCAAAGCCACCTCGCGGGAGTAAGGCGTGAATGCCGGACAGTTCTCATCCTTGTGGGTGCAGCCCACCGCATCACACAAAGGTGTCCGGGTGCCGGTGGTATAGTCGGTGTAGCAGAGAAGACGATCGAAAACTCTGTAGTCTCCCTGTCCGTTTTGCGCCAACAGCTCCCCCAGGTATCCACTTGGCGCCGCAGTGAGGGTATGCTCCCCGTTCAGCAGCTTTTCCACGGCGGCCCCGTCGGTCTGGGCCTCGCTTTCGCTCATCGGCGGAGCGGACGCGCTCGGCCCCGCCTCCTGCCCGGCGCAGCCTGCCAGCAAAAGCGCCGCCAGCGCCACGCCCAGCGCGGCCCGGGTGCATTGTTTCAAAAACCGTTCCATTTTTGAACAGCCTCCTTTTTCCGGGCAGGGTTTTCGTTTGCTCTGCCCTGTTGCTGCCCTCATTGTAGCCCCCGCTTTTATCCGACTTGCAGCCGGAATGTTTCGCTTCAGGAAAAAGAGGCCGCTTCCAGCAAAAATGTCTCGTGGGCGGCGCAGACCTGCAGCCGCAGCCGCCCCTGTGCCGAGCGCAGTTCCGTTGCCCCCGCCTGCACCGTTTCTGTTTCTTCCCAGTCGGGCAGCACATCCACCCCTAACTTCGCGCGCCATTCTTCCAGCAGCGCCATCGGGTCGGCGGGCGCATCCACTGAGCCGTAAATCGAAAGACGCGCGGGCAAGCCCGTCACCGGCTCGGTGATGAGGTACACATCTCCCAGCCGCACCCGAACAAAGCCCATCTCGTCCCGCCAGGCCTGACCCCGGCTGCTCTGCGTCAGCGCTTCGCCCACCGTCTGCCTCGCCCCATCGGGCAGATTTCCCAACGTCATCAGTTCCAGCAGCGTCTCCCGGGCGTTTTCCGCCGCCGTATCGGCCTCTTCTTCCGCAAGAGGCTCCCAGCCTTCGCTCCAGCCGCCCAGCAGGTTTTGCCGCTCGTAGAGCTGGCTCACAAACCCGTTTTCCCGCGCCGCAGCGCTCAACGCAAGGTCGGTGGCCGGGCGTGTACGGGGCTGGGCAAAAAGCTCCCGGTCATAAGCCTCGCACACCATCCAGGGCAGAGCCATGCTGCCCGCCGCCAGTGCCAGCACCAAAAGCCAGAGTCCGGCGCTTTTCAGCCGTCGTTTCATCTCGCCGCCTCCTTCAGCTCAAACCGCGCGGTGGTGCCTTTGCCCACCTCGCTTTCGATAATAAGTTCCCCGCCGTGGAGCCGGGCGATGCGGGCACAGAGGGCAAGCCCGAAGCCGCTGCCGTTCTGCGCCCGGGCGCGGGAGCGGTCCACCATATAAAAGGGCTCCGTCACCCGGGCCAGTTCTTCCGCCGGGATGCCCCGGCCCTTGTCCTTCACCGCCAGCGTCACCCGGCCCCCCTTCGCCTCGGCGGTCAGGGTCACCCGGCCGTCCGCCGGGTCGGCCCGTTCGGCGTTGCTCACAAGGTTCTGCACCAGCGCCAGCACAAGGTCCGGCTGGGCCATCACCGCAAGGCCCTCAAAGCCCTCGAACACCAGTTCCGTTTTCGCCTCAGGCGGGCGGATGCGCCGCAGCCGCGCCTCCAACGTTTTCAGTTCCAGCGGCTCCAGCGCCAGCGTGCCGGTGTGTTCCAGTTCCATGAACACCATCAGCTTCTGGCTCAATGCTTCCAGCCGCTTTGTCTCGTGGTAAATGTAGTCCGCCGCCTTTTTGCGCTGTTCGGGCGGCAGTTCGCCGGAGCGCAAAAGCGCTGCGTAACCCATCATGCTGGTGATGGGGGTTTTGAGCTCATGGGTAAAAGCCGCCACAAAATCGTCCCGCTGGCGCACCGACAGATCCAGCTGTTCCACCTTCTGCTGCACCGCCTGGGCCATCCGGTCAAAACTGCGGCTCAGATCCGCCAGCTCGTCCTCCCCTTTCAGGGCCGTGCGCTCATCATAGGCCCCGGCGGCGATGCGCCGGGCCGCCTCTTCCAGCCGTGCCACCGGGCGGGTGAGCATCCGGCTCATGGCCAGCACCAGCACCACCAGCGCGGCGAAGGCCGCCCCCTCCACCCGGGCGAAGCCCCACAGCAGTGCGTCCCGCGCCTCAAACAGGCCCGTCACGTCGTAGGCGTTCAGCACCCAGGCGCTCCCCGCCGCCTGCTCCACCTTGGTGGCGTAGAGTTGGAACACCCCGTCGTCGGTGTTCAGGTAGGTCACGGCGGTATCCCCCGCCGTCAGCGCCGCCCGCTGGTCGGCGGCAGTGATAACCTCCGGCAGGCTGGACCAGACGGAAAACCCGCTGCCGTTGTAAAGGGCCATCCACTCGCCGCCGGTTCCGCCGTAGCTTTGCAGCCGCCGGCCGTACTCCTTCAGCAGGTCGGTATCATAGGGGCCGGCCCCTGCCTCGATCAACGCCATCTTCACGCCGTAGGAATCCCGCTGGTGGTGGGCCTCGTTCTGCCGCTGGGCCGCCGCCAGCTGGCTGTCAAAGCTGCTGCGCACCAGCCAGGCCGCACCCGCGTTCAGCACCACCGCCAGCAGCGCCAGCATGGCCAGCGCCAGCTTGTGGGAAAACTTCATTCACTCCGCCTCCAGCATATACCCGATTTTATACACCGTGCGTATCTCTTTTTGCAGCCCCAGCTTCTTGCGCAGCCGCTGGATGTGCAGGTCCAGGGTACGGGTGTCGTCCTCGGCAATGTCGCCCCACACCCGTTCATAAATCACGTCCCGGTAGAGCGCCAGCCCCCGGTTGCGCACCAGCAGCAAAAACAGGTCGAACTCCCGGGGTGTCAGCGCGATCTGCTGGCCGTTCCGCTTCACGATGCGGCCCGCCGGGTCCACCTCCAGCCCGAACACCCGTACCGCGCCCAGCCTCCCGCTGCGGCGCAGCACTGCCTCCGCCCGGGCGATAAGCTCCATCGGCTCGAAGGGCTTCACGATGTAGTCGTCCGCCCCCAGCCGCAGCCCCCGCACCCGGTCCGCCAGCGCCCCCTTTGCCGTGAGAAAAATCACCGGCGTGCCGGTGGGCGCGAGATATTCCATCAGCTCAAAGCCGCTGATCTGGGGCAACATCACGTCCAGCAGCACCAGATCGTACCGCTCTTTCTCCAGCTTGTCCGCCGCCTCGTTTCCGCTCATCGCCGTTTCGCACTCGTGTCCCGCCTGGGTCAGCGTCAGCTGAATGAGGTCCGCGATGGCCGCTTCGTCATCCACGATCAGAATTTTTGCCATGCTCTCCCTGCCTCCTTTTTATAAAAAGTATTCCAAAGTTGTATCCGGAGCGTATCCGCCCGAATTTTTATGGTATTCCTCTTGACAACTGTGTATACCGTGTATATACTGTATATGTCGGATATGTACAGTCCGGCAAATTCAAGGAAACGAGGAACACTGATGGAGATCTACATCAGCAATTCCGGCGCCAAACCCATTTACGAACAGATCACCGACCAAATCAAAGCCGCCATTCTCGCCGGCAAGCTGGCAGAGGGAGAGGCTCTGCCCAGCATCCGCTTCCTGGCGAAGGAGCTGGGCATCAGCGTCATCACCACCAAGCGGGCCTACGAGGACCTGGAAGCCGCGGATTTCATCCACACGGTGCCCGGCAAGGGCAGCTTTGTGGCCGCCGCGGACCCGGAGCTCCACCGTGAGGCCACTCTCAAAAAGGTGGAAGAACTGCTGAACCAGGCGCTGGACGTGGCGGCGGCGGGCGGTGTGACCCGTTCGGAGGTGCTGGAAACACTTAAACTGCTGTCAGAGGGAGAATGAACCATGGAAAACGCCATTGAGGTGCGCGGCCTGTGCAAGCGCTACCCCGACTTCCAGCTGCAAGACGTCAGCTTCACCGTGCCCGCCGGGAGCATCGTTGGCTTCATCGGCGAGAACGGCGCGGGCAAAACCACCACCATGCGGGCCATCCTGGGCACCCTGCGCCCGGACGGCGGCGAGGTGACCGTGCTGGGCAAGCCCGCGGGCCACACCAAAACGCTGGCCCAGGTGGGCGCAGTGTTCGAGGACGCCTTTTTCTACGAAGTACTCAGTCCCGCCGAGGTGGGCAGCTGCCTTGCGTCCATCCAGCCCGGCTTTGACAAGGAGTATTACCGGCAGCTGCTGGCGGAATTTGAACTGTCCCCCGCCAAGAAGATGAAGGACTTCAGCCGGGGTATGCGGATGAAACTGCGGCTGGCGGCGGCGCTGGCCCACCACCCCAGGCTGCTTCTGCTGGACGAAGCCACCAGCGGCCTGGACCCGGTGATGCGCGCCGAAATTTTGGACCTTTTGCGCCGATTCATCCAGGACGAGGAGCACAGCGTGCTGCTGAGCAGCCACATCACCGCCGACCTGGAAAAGGCGGCGGACTACATCGTGTATATCCAAAAGGGACACATCCTTTTTGAGAAGGAGACCGATCTGCTGCTGGAAGAATACGGTGTGGTACGGGCCGGGGCAGAGGCGTTGGCCGCGCTGCCC
Source organism: Candidatus Allofournierella merdipullorum (assembly GCA_019116345.1). Lineage (GTDB taxonomy): Bacteria > Bacillota > Clostridia > Oscillospirales > Ruminococcaceae > Allofournierella_A > Allofournierella_A merdipullorum. The sequence goes on from DXBV01000030.1 coordinate 32,041, forward strand.
GCCGACCTGGTGGTGGCATCGCGCTCCAATGCCTTCGGGCAGGCGGCTCTGGTGAAGGACCGCCGCGCCGCCGCGGCCCTTCTGCCGGACGCGGTGCTGGATAAGCCCACCCTGGACGACATCATGCAGTTCTATTCGGAAAGGAGAAGCGTATGATCGGCCTGCTGAAAAAGGATCTGCTCATTCTGCGGCGGGTCTATATGAAGAACTTCTTTCTTGTGCTGGTGCTCTACACCGTGCTGGGCATCGCACTGAAAATGACCAGCTTTTTCACCCTGATGAGCTGGATGTACGGCTTTTATGTGATGAGTCTGTTCAATGTGGACAACGCCTGCCGCTGGGATTTCTACGCCGCCACCCTGCCGGTGAGCCGCAAAACAGTGGTGACCGCCAAGTTCCTGCTTCTGGGCCTCTGCATCGCCGCGGGCTTTGTTTACAGCCTGGTCACGGCTCCGGTGGCGCATCTGCTGATCGGCGAGCCCATCACCGAGAGCATCCTGGCCAGCCTGCTGGTGACCCTGATCCTGATCATCTACTTTGCGCTGACCATCCCCCTCACCTATGCCTTCGGTCCGGACAAAGCCCGCAGCGCCATGCTGTTGCTGGTGGGCGTTGCCGGCGGCAGCATCCTCGCCGCTTCCAGCCTGGGCGGCGGTGCCGAATCTGTTTTGAACGGCCTGTTCGGCTGGATGGAAACCTCCCCCGTTCCCGGCTTCTCCATCATCACCGCCGCGACGGTGGTGATCTGCCTGGTCTGCTGGCTGGTCAGCTGCCGTATTTACGAAAAAAAAGAATTCTGAAAAAGCACAGCGCGCCGCCTGCCAAACGCAGGCGGCGCTTTTTGCCGTAAAGATTCAGCCCAGAGCCACGTCCAGCAGCATCATCACCAGAAAGCCCAGCATCACGCTGCCGGTACCCACATGGGAGTGCTCGCCCAGATGGGCTTCGGGAATGAGTTCCTCCACCACTACATAGATCATGGCGCCGGCAGCAAAGGCCAGGACCCAGGGCATCATGCCCGCCACGCTGCCCGCCGCCAGCACGGTGAGCAGGCCGAACACCGGCTCCACCACGCCGGACAGCGCCCCGCAGACGAAGGCCTTGCCCCGGCTCACGCCCTGCCCGCGCAGGGGCAGGCTGACGGCCGCGCCCTCGGGGAAGTTCTGCAGCCCCATGCCGATGGCCAGCGCCACCGCGCCGGGCAGAGCCGCCGCGCCGCCGTCCCGGGCAGCCACCGCGAAGGCCAGGCCCACAGCCATGCCCTCAGGGATGTTGTGCAGCGTCACCGCCAGCACCACCATGGTGGTGCGCTTGAGGTGGGCGGGCAGGCCCTCCGGTTCGTCGCTGCCGATGTGCAGGTGGGGCATCAGGCGGTCCAGCAGCATCAGAAAGACGCCGCCCAGCACAAAACCGCCACCGGCGGCCAGCAAAGCGCTCTGGCCCTGCTCCTCGGCCATCTCCATGGCGGGGATGAGCAGCGACCACACCGACGCGGCGATCATCACCCCGGCGGCGAATCCCAGAAACGCCCGCTGCAGCCCGGTGCCCATATCCTTTTTAAATAGGAATACAGTACCCGCACCCAGCACGGTGGCAAGGCAGGTGGCTCCGGTGCCCAGCAAGGCAAAATACAACTCTCGTTGCAGCATATGGTTCTCCTTTTCGCGCGCGGCGAAACGCCGCGTTATTCCCTGCCGCCCTTCCTCGCCGGGGGCGGCGCTGCTTTCACTATACACTACCGCCGCGCGCATTTCAACTTGATTTGCCGCCCAAAAGCAGTTATAATATGTAAGCGTCATACGTCTCTGTAGCTCAGATGGATAGAGCGTTCGCCTCCTAAGCGAAAGGCCGTGGGTTCGAATCCCGCCAGGGACGCCACATCGGAATGGAGCGCAGTCCATTCAAAAAGCCCAGCCCTTTGGCTGGGCTTTTCTCATACCGCTCCGCTATTCCTCCTTACGCAAACTCATATCGTCGCGGGTTTCGCCCGTGCACAAGCCCCGGTCGCAAGGCCGGGGCTTTTTTCGCGCATCTTCTGCCCAAATCTTCCGTTCCAAATTGGAAATTGTACATTTTTATTTTTCCCTTTTCCGTTTTTTGGTGTCAACGTCAAAACGTGAAATTTTTCTCACCCACCAAATGTGTATATTATTTAACAGCGATCCCCGCATTTGGTTTTGTCAGGCGGGTGATTGGCCCGTTTATTCACACAATTTGTAACTTTATGCGCTTTCTTTGAGTAAAGTGCTGCAAATTTTTCCTTATCGGGGCAATAAAGTTGGCAAAATCGTACAATTTGTGATATAATAAAAGTCCAATGAGGGCTGCCTGAAACGGGTATTATAATAGCAGATCATGAACTTGGTTCCACTTTCGCGCGGGTGGCATCCAAAATCCACATTCATGTAAAACTGATAGGAGAAGCCATGAAAGGTATTTGTGTTCGCAGTGAGATCAATCCTCTGAAGAAAGTTCTTCTGCACCGCCCCGGCAAAGAGCTGCTCAATCTGACCCCCGATCGTCTGCCCGAGCTGCTCTTCGATGACATCCCCTTCCTGAAGGTCGCTCAGCAGGAGCATGACGCCTTCGCCCAGATCCTTCGCGACAACGGCACCGAGGTCGTTTATCTGGAAGATCTGATGACCGACGTTCTGAACCTGCATCCCGAACTGGTCGAGCCCTTCCTGTATCAGTGGCTGTTTGAAGGCAACATCAAGACCAAGCGCTGGCAGGATAAGCTGTATGATTACCTGGTCAACAACTTCAAGGGCAAGGCCCTGGTTGAGAAGACCATGGAAGGCATCACCCTGAAGGAGATGGGCGGCGCTTCCGCTTACTCCCTGCAGGACCTGATCGCCCCCGCCGACGACCTGATCGTCGATCCCATGCCCAACCTGTACTTCACCCGCGATCCCTTCGCCTCTGTCGGCACCGGCGTGTTCCTGCACAAGATGCGGTTCCCCACCCGCTGCCGTGAGACCATCTACGCGGACTACATCTTCAAGTATCATCCCGATTTCGAGGGTCTGATCACCCGCTACTACGATCGCGACTTCCACGCCAACATCGAGGGCGGCGACGTGCTGAACCTCACCGAGGACACCCTGGCCATCGGTATCTCTCAGCGCACCAGCCCCGACGCCATCGAGATCGCGGCCCGCAACCTGTTCACCGATCCCAATGCCAAGATCCGCACCGTCCTGGCCTTCGACATCCCGGCCTGCCGTGCGTTCATGCATCTGGATACCGTGTTCACCCAGATCGACGTGGATAAGTACACCGTACATCCCGCCATCCTGGGCCCCCTGACCGTCTACGAGATCACCCCGGGCAAGGACGATCCCGCCGATCTGCAGATCAAGCGCGTCGATTCCGACCTGGAGCACATCCTGGAGAAGTACACCCACGTGGACAAGGTCCATCTGATCTACTGCGGCGGCGACGACCTGATCGCTGCGGCTCGTGAGCAGTGGAACGACGGCTCCAACACCCTGTGCATCGCCCCGGGCAAGATCGTTGTCTATCAGCGCAACGACGTGACCAACCCCATCCTGCGCGACGCCGGCATCACTGTTCTGGAGATGCCTTCCGCCGAGTTGAGCCGTGGCCGTGGCGGCCCGCGCTGCATGTCCATGCCTCTGATCCGCGCAGAGTAATCAAATCGCGGAATAAATCCATCAAGTCATTCATTTCCTTAAAGGAGGAACTTATACAATGGGAATCAACATCAGAGGCCGCAGCTTCCTGACCCTGCTGGACTTCACCCCCGAAGAGATCAACTACCTGCTGGACCTGTCCGCTGAGTTCAAGCGGATGAAGAACAACGGTGTCGAGCACAAGTGGCTGACCGACAAGCAGGTCGTTCTGTTGTTCGAGAAGACCTCTACCCGCACCCGCTGCGCCTTCGAAGTGGGCGCCCGCGACCTGGGCATGGGCGTGACCTTCCTGGATCCCGGCTCTTCCCAGATGGGCAAGAAGGAGTCCCTGGCCGACACCGCCAAGGTTCTGGGCCGTATGTACGACGGCATCGAGTACCGTGGCTTCAAGCAGTCCGTGGTCGAGGATCTGGCCCGTTACTCCGGCGTGCCCGTGTGGAACGGCCTGACCGATATGTTCCATCCCACCCAGATGCTGGCTGACATCATGACCGCCCGCGAGGAGTTCGGCGATCTGCGCGGCCGCAAGCTGACCTTCTTCGGCGACGCCCGCAACAACGTGGCCAACTCTCTGATGGTCGTCAGCGCCAAGCTGGGCATGCACTTCTGCGCCTGCGGTCCCAAGGACCTGATGCCCGCTCCCGAGCTGGTCGAGAAGTGCCAGGCCGTTGCCGCTGAGACCGGCGCCGTGCTGGAGTTCACCGACGACGTCAAGAAGGGCGCCGAGAACTGCGATATCGTTTACACCGATATCTGGGTCTCCATGGGCGAGCCCGACGAGATCTGGGCCGAGCGCATCAAGCTCCTGCTGCCCTACCAGGTGAACAAGGAACTGATGGCCATGGCCAAGCCCACCGCCATCTTCCTGCACTGCCTGCCCTCCTTCCACGACCTGGAGACCACCGTCGGTCAGGACATCTACAAGAAGTTCGGTCTGCCCGCCATGGAAGTCACCGATGACGTGTTCCTGGGCAAGCAGGCTCGCCAGTTCAACGAGGCTGAGAACCGTATGCACACCATCAAGGCTGTGATGTACGCGACTCTGAAGTAAGCGTATGGGTAAGAGAATTGTAGTGGCGCTGGGGGGCAACGCCCTTGGAAATACCCCCGAAGAACAGCTCAAGCTGGTGCTGGAGACTGCCAAGCCCATCGTGGACCTGGTGGAAAAGGGTTATGAGGTCATCATCGGCCACGGCAACGGCCCCCAGGTGGGCATGATCAACCTGGCCATGGAGTTCTCCGCCAACAAAGGCGGCAACACCCCTTACATGCCCTTCCCCGAGTGCGGCGCCATGACCCAGGGCTACATCGGCTATCACCTGCAGCAGGCCATCCAGGCCGAGCTGAACGCCCGCGGCATCCGTAAGCCCTGCGCCACCGTGGTCACCCAGGTGGTCGTGGACGAGAAGGATCCCGGCTTTGCCAAACCCACCAAGCCCGTGGGCAGCTTCTACACCAAAGAAGAGGCCGACGCCATTGCCGCTGAAAAGGGATTCATCTTTGTGGAGGACTCCGGCCGAGGCTACCGCCGTGTGGTTCCTTCCCCCATTCCTCAGCGCATTGTGGAGCTGGACGTGGTGGAGCAGCTGGTGTCTGCCGGCGCCATCGTCATCACGGTGGGCGGCGGCGGCATCCCCGTGGTCGAGACCGAAGCCGGCCTGAAGGGCGTGGCAGCCGTCATCGACAAGGACCGTGCCAGCGCGCTGCTGGCCCGGGACGTGAAGGCTGACGAGCTGATCATCCTCACCGCTGTGGACCGCGTGTGCATCAACTTCAACAAGCCCGACCAGCAGGAGCTTCCCTCCATGACGCTGGCCGAGGCCGAGGAGTACATCGGCCAGAAGCAGTTTGCGCCCGGCAGCATGCTGCCCAAGGTGCAGTCCTGCATGGAATTCGTCAAAGGCAACACCAACGGCGGTGTTGCGCTCATCACCTCCCTTGCCCGGGCGGCGGACGCTCTGGAAGGGAAAACCGGCACTGTTATCAAACCGTAATCTTCCGAAATAGTAAAAATCGCTTTACGAAAAGAGGAGAAATAGTATGGGCAACAAGAAAAAACGCCGTTCGATAAGCACATTCGCGATCCTGATCGTTGTGCTGCTGCTTGTGTCTGCCGCCACCTGGCTGGCCAGCGGCCAGACCTACACCGACGCAGAGACCGGTGAACAGGTCGCCGTGGTCGGCGCGGGCCTCAGCGATATCCTGATGGCTCCCATCGGCGGCTGGCATGACGCCGGCGACGTTATCGGCTTCGTGTTCTGCCTTGGCGCCTTCCTTTCCATCCTGAACGCCACCGGCGCTCTGGAGACCGGCATCCATGTGCTGGTGAAAAAACTCCACGGCAAAGAGCTGGCTCTGGTTTGGATCCTGATGTTCCTGTTCTCCGTGGGCGGCACTACATACGGCATGGGTGAGGAGACCGTTGGCTTCTACATCCTGCTCGCTGCCACCATGATGGCCGCCGGCTTCGACCCGCTGGTCGGCGCCGCGACGGTTCTGCTGGGCGCCGGCTCCGGTGTTCTCGGCTCCACCATCAACCCCTTCGCCACCGGCGCTGCGGTTGCCGCTGCTAGCGACGCAATGAAAGCTATGAACACAGAAGTGAACATGGGCATCGTTTACGTCGAGGCCATCATCCTGTGGCTGGCCACCTACTTCATCTCCGCACTGTTCGTGACCCGTTACGCCAAGAAGGTCAAGGAGGGCAAAGGCTCCATCCTGACCGCCGATCAGCTGGATGAGTGCAAAAAGGCTTACGGTTCTTCTTCTGAGATCGACGCCAACGTTAAGCTCTCCGGCCGCCAGAAGGGCGTGCTCGTGATCTTCGGCCTCTCCTTCGTGGTCATGATCCTGGGCTTCATCCCCTGGGGTTCCCTGAACGAGGGCATCTACAATGCCCTGGGCTTCTCTCACTGGCTCACCGGCAACGGCTTCGGCGACTGGTGGTTCGATGACGCTGCTACCTGGTTCCTGCTCATGGGCCTTGTGATCGGTCTCATCGGTCTGGAAGACAAGAGCAAGCTGATGCCCTGCATCGTGGCCGGCTTCGCGGATATGATTTCCGTTAACCTGGTCATCGCGCTGGCTCGCGCCACCACCGTTATCATGAGCACCACCGGCTTGGGCACCTGGCTGGTCGAGGCTTCCGTCACCGCGCTGTCCGCTTCCGGTCTGCCGGCTCCGGTCTTCGGCGCTCTGGATTACCTGCTCCACATCGGCCTGAGCTTCCTGGTACCCTCTTCCTCCGGCCTGGCGAGCCTGTCCGCCCCGATCGTTTCGCCGATCGTTGCCGGCATGGGCTGGTCCGTGGAGACTTCCATCATGATCAACGTCGCTGCCAACGGCCTGGTCAACCTGTTTACCCCCACCTGCGGCTTCATCATGGGCGGTCTGGCTCTGGCCCGCGTGCCCTACGAGACCTGGCTGAAGTGGGCTGGCAAACTCCTGGCCATCATCGCTGTGGTCGCCGGCGTGGTCCTCACCGTGGCTATGCTCGTCCTGAGCTGATAACGCTCTGAGCATTAGGTCTTACTCTCCCATTTCATAGGAAAACCGGCCGTATAGAAATATGCGGCCGGTCTTTCCTGTTTCTTTTTATGATTTCAAAAAAGGCGAAGGTGATGCATTTTGAACAGACCGATAACCCTCCAGGAGAACCTTTCCGACGCATACGATCCGGTCACGATCTGCTCCTTTGATTACGAGGCCATTCAGGCTGCCACAAAACCGTTGATCCACCAGTCCGCCCGCTTCCTGTATATCAAGAAGGGCAAGGGCGCCATCGAGATCAGCGGCGTGCGCTATGATATCCGGCCCAATATGCTGGTGGCCATCACTCCCTGGACCATCTCGGAGATCACCGAGGTGTCCGCGCCCATCCAGCTGATGCGGATCGTCTATGACTATCAGTACGTGAACTCTGTCCTGAAGGGCGTGTCAGGTCTGGAAGAGGACAGCTCCGAGCTGCTGCAATTTCTGTCCATGGAACCGGTGGCCTATCTGGACTCCGTCCAGTCGGACTACATCGACCTGCTGGCCGAACAGCTGCGGGCGGAACTGGGCGTGGAATCCACCCACAGCGTTCCCACAGTCCAGCCCCTGAGCCAGCTGTACGTCACCAACAAACTGATCGAACTGATGATCCTGTACCGGCGGTACGTCATGGCCGTCCGCGGCGAAAAGGATTACGAAAAAGGCATCTCCCAGGAAAACACCATCCTCAGCTACATCTATGCCCACGCCACCGAGAAACTCACCCTCAGCAGCGTGGCCGGCGCCTTCTTTATTTCGGAGTCTACCCTCTCCAAGCGCATCTCCGACATCACCGGCACCACCTTCACCAAACTCCTCACCAGCATCCGCATCGAAAAAGTCTCCGATTTCCTGGTCTACACCGACCTTACCCTGGACGAGATCGCGGCCCTCACCGGATTTGTGGACGCCTCTCACCTCTCCAAGCATTTTACCTCCAAGGTGGGCGTTACCCCCATCAAGTTCCGCAAGATCTACGGCAAGTCCAAAACCAAGTTCAATCGCACCAACAAGAACATCGCCTTCGAGATCGCCGATTACATTCATCAGAACTATGCCCAGGAGAAGCTGAGCGCCAGCCAGGTCGCCTCCAAATTCGGCATCTCCGTGGCGGAGATGAACCGGCTGATGCTCTATTATTCCACCATGAACTTCGAAGCGCTGCTCAACTTTGTGCGCATCAACCGCGCCTGTGAGCTGCTCGCCTCTACCGATTACTATGTGATCGATGTGGCTTTTGAGGTGGGATATAACAACATCAAGACCTTCAACATCAACTTCTATAAGTACAAAGGCATGACCCCTTCCGACTTCCGCAACCGGATCACATTGCAGAAGTCCGATGGCAGCGAAACAGGAAAAACCAAGAAGAAAGCCTCACTTCGGGCGGATATGGAGTAATGAATCCTCCCGTTCGGGCGTCTGATGCAACAATATGCAATATTTTGAATCTATTGTGCATGGACAATCCTTCTTTTCTGTGATAACCTGTATTCACGAGTGCATTTCCCGTGCACGGGCCTTATCCTGCAAAGACGGCTCCACAAGCCACTCTGCACCTGCCGCCCGCACGAAGATTCCCCGCATTCCCTCCCCTTCCCGGAGCGGACCGCAGGGAACGAATGAAATGTACATCACGTTGGAAGAACCGGCCACAAAAGGTGCCCGCGCCCTTTTGCGCCGGATTTCGCAATCTCGTTCACTTGGGAGGCAATCACCTGTATGAGCAATTTTGAGGGAAAAATCTACAATGTTACCCAGCAGGCCGTGAAGGAAGTCTACGGTCTGGACGTGGGTCCTGACACCCTTGTGGTGGAGGTCCCCCGCAACAAGGACAACGGCGACTACGCCACCGGCGTTGCGATGAAGCTGGCCCGCGAGCTGCACAAGAGCCCTGTGGAGATCGCTGAGGCCATTGCGGCGAAGCTGCGCGAGCTGCTGCCCGAGGCCGAGTCCGTCACGGTCGCGAAGCCCGGCTTCATCAACTTCAAGCTGAGCAGCGAAGCTCTGACCAGCCTGATCAACCAGGTCCTGGACCAGGGCGACAACTACGGCCAGAACAACTCCGGCGAGGGCGTGCGCATCCTGGTGGAATGGGTGTCCGCCAACCCCACCGGCGACCTGCACTGCGGCCATGCCCGTAACGCTGCCTGGGGCGACTCCATCTGCCGCCTGCTGGAGAAGAGCGGCTACGACGTGTTGCGTGAGTTCTACGTCAACGACGCCGGTAACCAGATCGTCATGCTGGGCGAGTCTCTGGTCTCCCGTTACTTCGAGTTCTTCGGCAAGGAGTATCCCCTGCCCGAGAACGGCTACCACGCCGACGATGTGAAGCAGATCGCTCAGGACATCGCCAAGGAAGACGGCGACAAGTGGCTGACCGCCGACGCCAACGAGCGTCTGCACTACTTCATGCAGCAGGGCATCGACCGCGAGCTGGCGAAGATCGACCGCGACCTGAAGCTCTACCGCGTGAACATCACCTCCTGGATGCACGAGACCTTCTTCTATCAGAACGATATGAAGCGCATCAAGGATTGCCTGAAGATGATGGACGACAAGGGCCTGCTGTACGAGAAGGACGGCGCCCTGTGGTTCAAGAGCACCGATTACGGCGATGATAAGGACCGCGTGCTGCGCAAGAGCGACGGCACCCTGTCCTACCTCACCCCGGATATCGCCAACCATGTTTACAAGATGGAGCGCGGCTACCCCGTCATGGTCAACCTGTGGGGCGCCGACCATCATTCCTACGTGACCCGTATGCAGGCTGCCCTGACCGCTCTGGGCTATCCGAAGGGCACCCTGTCTGTGGAGCTCATCCAGATGGTCCGCATGGTGGAGGACGGCGTCGAGGTCAAGATGTCCAAGCGTACCGGCAACGCCATCACCCTGCGTGAGCTGTGCGAGGACGTGGGCGTGGATGCTGCCCGCTGGTTCTTTGTCTCCAAGGACATCACCACCCAGATGGACTTCGACATCAAACAGGCTTCTGCCAAGAACTACGACAACCCGGTCTACTACGCTCAGTATGCCCATTCTCGTATGTGCTCCATCCTGCGCAACCCGGAGATCCCCGAGTTCCATCGTGAGGAGAGTTACAACCGGCTCACCAACGAGAAGGAGCTGCAGCTGCTGAAGATGATCAGCGAGTTCCCCGGCACCGTTGCCAAGGCCGCCAAGACCCGCAAGCCCAACACCATCGCTGAGTACATCCAGTCTCTGGTGAAGCTATACCACAGCTACTACAACGTGGTGCACGTGAACAACCCCGAGGATCCCGAGCTGACCAACCAGCGCCTGGGCCTGGTCCTCGCTCTGAAGACCACCCTGCGCAACGCTCTGGATCTGCTGGGCGTCGACGCTCCCCAGTCCATGTAAAAAGCAAACGCAGCGGGTGCTCCGCTCTTCGCGGAGCACCCGCATTTGCGTTTTCTGTCTCAGTTGACAGCAGCTCTCTGCTCCGACAACTCCGACAGGCAGTTGGGCGCAGCCGAAAAACCGCATAACAAAGCCATTTTTCGGCATCGTATTCTCCGGTTTTATGGTAGCCTGACTACTATTTGACCACTTATAACTGAATAGCTGAAATCCGTCTTCGGACGGTTTTCATAGATGTGCGTCCGTAGCTCAGTTGGATAGAGCGTTCGGCTCCGACCCGGAAGGCCGCTGGTTCGAATCCA
>DXBV01000031.1 GCA_019116345.1 Candidatus Allofournierella merdipullorum
GGAAAACCTATCACGGGTCAAGCAGATTTCTCTGCTCACATTAAAGGAAAGTTTCTCAAGTTCTTTGCGAATTCGTTCAACACTTTTCTCAATGGTTTCTTTCTTTTCCTTACTATTCTGATAACTTGTAACCAATGCAACCAAGCCCACAACCAGTAAAATTACTCCGAAGGCAGGTTGTTTAGCAATCATCGAGCAAATTGCAATAAATCCAAGAAATAAAAACAAATAAACAAAAAACATATAGTATCAACCAGCCTTTTCGATATAAGCTTATATAGCCTTAAGTGGTTTTGATTCTTGTCTGTATTGTGTCATAGTTCAGTATCAGTGTCAATGCAACGATGATTTTATGTGGTAGAAACAGATACAACAATTGCGTTTATCACAGCTTCCTGCCCAATCATCCAGCTAATGAACTGAGCGGCAGACAGTTTTTTCTCCTTGACCTGCTGCTTACGAATCAGCGCCTCTTTACGGAACTCCTTCAATGTGGCCTGCGCCCGCCCGATCTGTTCGGGTGGTGCGCCGGCCTTTTTTAGTTTGGTGATGCGGTTGTACCAGAACATGTACTCCCGGCCGTAGGCCTGCTCGTAGTCCTTGCCCTTGGCTCGACCGTCGAACTGGCGCTTGGCGGCCTTTCGGCTGGCTTTGCGGCAGCGGTCGCTGCACAGGGTGCTGCGGGCATCCGGTCCGAAGAAAATGCGCCCGCACTGGCTGCACCGGCGCATGAGCAGCCCGGCGTCCAGAACGCGCTGGCGGTAGTAGATGAGGGCGGGCCGCAGGGATTCCCTTACAACGGCGCACTCAAAGGGCGTTTGCCCCTGGGGATACCACACCTCCAGCTTTCCGTCCCGCCGGTCGTTCCAGACAGGAATCACCGGCTTGTCCCGGAGCCAGTGGACCATCTCCGGGGTGTATTGGTCAAAAGGCAGGGTCAGTAGCTGGGCATAGTCCCGCAAGGCCTGGGCCGCCTGTTGGCTGTCCCTGCCCCGGCGGCAGCGCAGATACATCTCCCAGATCTGAATCGCCGCAAACCAGGCGGCAGCATTGGTGCCGTTGCCTTCTGCCTGCGGGGAAAGAAGATGGGCGGCGGCCTGCTCCCGTTCTTCCCTCCGGGAGCGTTTCTTCGCCGTCAGGGCGTCGGAAAGGGCCCAAATGGCCTCCGTCCAGCCCTCGGCGGCTGTCTGCCCGAACTCACACCAAAAAGCCCCCAGCGGGCGGGTTTTGGCCAGAAACAGCGGACGCTCTTTGCCCCGCAGGGCAGCCTCCACATCCTGTTCTTCTCCCAGCCAAAGCTGTTCTTTCCGGCCCGGCACATCCACCCGAAGGGCCAGAACAACAGCCCCCAGCAGCGGTTCTTTGGTTACAAAGGCGTATCCTTCCATGTATCCTCCTGTGTATCTTCTCCTGTATGCTGTGATTTTATGGGAATTATAATTCAGCAAAAATATGATTACTTACAGTATACCCAAAAAGCCTTGAAATTGCAATTCCCGGATGCTATGCTGGGAACACGAATTTTCTGGTCAAACAGTTCCGTGGAGGGGGGCTATAGGGGGTGGCAAGCTATCGCTTACTACCCACCTGTACCGACTGGGAAAGAGGAATATGCTTACAGGAAAGGAGGGGTGCCTGCCACCGAGGTCATCAAGACAAACCAGACAGAGCGATTGCCAAAAACGGCGGTGGAAAGTCTGGCCCGCGCATTGCTGCCGCAGATGCGAGCCTACTTTGCCAGCGACGAAGGACAAGCCGCTCTGAAACAATGGCGTGCAGAACGGGAGCAGCAGGGTTGAGAACTCCCGCCGTGCTGGGAAGGGCATTCCTTCCCAGCCGGTACTCTTTTGCATAGATTCGGTAGAAAAAGTTGTGCAGATTGGTGATAGCTTTCAGCGGGCTCCTGTGGTACTGTGTTGAGCTGAAAAGCTGCCCCCCATCTGCCGCAACTGATTTTGCTAGCATAGCGTTTGGATATCCACCAAACGCAAACCTTGGGGCAGCGCCCCAAACCCCGCAAGTGACCAGAAGGAGGAATGCCAATGAAAGCAGTCATCTACGCCCGATACAGCAGCGACAACCAGCGAGAGGAAAGCATCGAGGGACAGCTGAGGGAATGCAAGGAATACGCCGAGCGAAACGGCATCCTGGTATTGCAAAGCTACATCGACCGGGCCCTGTCTGCTAAGACGGACAACCGCCCGGAATTTCAGCAGATGATACGGGACAGCGCCAAAGGGCTGTTCGATACGGTACTGGTCTGGAAGCTTGACCGTTTCGCCCGCAACCGGTACGACAGCGCCCACTACAAATCCCAGCTAAAGAAAAATGGGGTGCGGGTCATCTCTGCGACGGAGCAGATTTCTGATGGCCCAGAGGGTATTATTCTGGAGTCCATGCTGGAGGGCATGGCAGAGTATTACTCAGCGGAACTGGCCCAGAAAATCAATCGAGGGCTGCGTGAAAATGCACTCAAGGGGAAGAACAACGGTGGCAGCATTCCTCTTGGATATCGCTTAGGGGAAGACCACCGCTTGCGAATCGACCCGCTGACTGCACCGGTGGTGCGGGAGATTTTCCAGCGATACGCAGACGGCGAAACAGTGCGGGAAATCATCGAGGCCCTCAACGAGCGCCATCTGCTGACCAGAAAGGGCCATGAATTTCGCATGAACAGCTTTAATCGTCTGCTGAAAAACAGAAAGTACATTGGCGAATACCGGTACAAGGACGTGGTGATTCCTGATGCAATCCCCGCCATCGTCCCTAAAGAATTGTTTGAAAGGGTGCAGGAACGAATGAAAAAGAACCAAAGGGCTCCCGCCAGGACAAAGGCTGAAGAAGAATACCTGTTGACGACCAAGCTGTTCTGTGGGCACTGCGGCCGGATGATGATCGGAGAAAGCGGGAAAGGCCGCAACGGCACCATCCACCGCTATTACAAGTGTGGAGCAGCCAAGCGGCGGCAGGGCTGCCACAAAAAGGCCGTGAAGAAAGACTGGATCGAGCATATCGCCGTGATGTACACCATCCAGCGGGTGTTCCAGGATGACCTCATTGCCCAGATTGCAGACGAACTGGTAGCCCTGCAAAATACCGAGGACAACTCCCTGCCCTTGCTCCGCCGTCAGCTGGCCGACACCGAACGGGGAATCGAGAATATGCTCAATGCCATCCAGCAGGGCATCTTCACCAGCAGTACCCGCCAGCGACTGGAGGAACTGGAGCAGCTGTGTGACAATGTGAAAGCCAGCATTCTGCAGGCAGAACTGGAACGCCCCCAGTACAGCCGGGAGGATATTATCGAGTGGATCTCCCGGTTCCGCTATGGTGACCCGAATGATAAAGCCTACCAGCGGCAGATCATCGACATCTTCCTCAACTCCATCTACGTGTTCGATGACAAGCTGGTCTTCACCTACAACTACAAGAACGGCAGCCAGACTGTGAGTCTGTCCGATATTTTCGCAGCCTTCGGTTCGGATTCCCGGTCCCGTACTCCACCACAAAAGTCCGAACCAACCGGTTCGGACTTTTTCTTTTCCCGTAAGCGGTTCCGGTGAAGGTTTGGTGACATATTCGAAGTGCCTCTTGCATAACGGAAGGAAAAAGGGTAATATAATAGTTATCACATGGGCCCGTAAAGGTTTCGACGGGGAGTGTGAAGTGCGAGCAGCGGGTAGTGGATGGGGGCCACACTATAAACGCCTCCCAAAAAATAGCTAACAACAACAAATTAGCTGTCGCTGCCTAATTAAAGGCGGCTGTCCTGCCCACTCAAGCGTCGTGTGGGGCCAGGGCATCATTTAGACGCTGAACGTGAGCCGCCTCAAGCTTTGCGGGCGGCCATGACCTCATGAAGCTACCAATTCGGCGGCCTGTTTGCCGGCTTGCCGCTGCGGGAATGTTGTAGACAAACTGCACCCGGAGATACTCTCGCGGATCGCTTTTCGGACACGGGTTCGATTCCCGTCGGGTCCACCATGGATAAGAGCTCAGCCGTTTGGCTGAGCTCTTAACTTTTTTCTTGACTTCTGCTGAAAAATCCATATAATGGAATTAGAATAATTCTAAAAATGGTGCTGATGATCGTGACGAAGTATGCAAAGAAGATTTTAGAGATCGTGGAGCAGTCCCGTAATCACATGACGGCGGAGCAGATTTTCATGGAACTGCGCCACACATATCCCACGGTGGTACTGGCCACTGTCTACAACAATCTGAATCGTTTGTCCCAGGATGACCTTATCCGCAAAGTGACGGTTGAAGGAACGCCCGACCGCTATGACCGTATCCTGCGGCACGACCATCTGGTGTGCAAAGAGTGCGGAAAACTGTTGGATGTGGACCTGGGCGACCTGACCACTCAACTGGAACAGAAGGTAGGCACCGCCATTCTCTCCTATGACCTGAAGCTGGTATATCTGTGCGACGAGTGCAGAAAAAAGAAAGGAATGTGAGGAAACTGAAACATCTTCCCTTATCCGTCCGTGTGGCCATTGAGCCGGACAACCCCAGCATCGTCCGCTGGGAGGAAAAGTGCATCCGCTGTGGTATGTGCAAAACGGCCTGTACCGATCTGATGGGGGTGCACGGGACTTACACCCTGGAGCAGACAGGGGACATGGCCATCTGTATCTACTGCGGCCAGTGTGCCAATGTCTGCCCGGTGGACAGCATCACCGAGCGGGACGAGAGCCCCGCGGTGCGGCAGGCAGTGGCCGACCCGGACAAAGTGGTGGTAGTCAGCACTTCGCCCGCCGTGCGCGCGGCGCTGGGCGAAGAGTTCGGCATGGAGCCCGGCGCCTTTGTGGAGGGCAAAATGGTGGCCCTTCTCCGGGCCTTGGGCGTGGACTATGTGCTGGACACCAACTTCGCCGCGGATCTCACCATTGTGGAGGAGGCCAGCGAGCTCATCCGCCGCCTGACGGAGAAAGACCGGCCGCTGCCCCAGTTCACCAGCTGCTGCCCGGGCTGGGTGCACTTCGCGGAGATGTATGCTCCGGAACTGCTGCCCCACCTCTCCACCGCCAAGAGCCCCATCGGCATGCAGGGCCCCACGGTCAAAACCTACTTTGCTGAAAAGATGGGCCTTGACCCGGAGAAGATCGTTCATGTGGCCCTGACGCCCTGCACCGCCAAGAAGTTCGAGATCCGGCGGGAGGAAATGCACGCCGCCGGCGATTACCACGGCGTGGAAGGCATGCGGGACACCGACCAGGTCATCACCACCCGGGAGTTGGCCCGGTGGGCCAAAGCCGAAGGGGTGGACTGGAACGCCCTGCAGGATTCTGCCTACGATTCCCTGATGGGCAAGGCCTCGGGCGCCGGCGTTATCTTCGGCAACACCGGCGGCGTGATGGAGGCCGCCCTGCGTACCGCCTATGAGTACGTCACCGGTGAAAAGGCGCCCCAGGAGCTGCTCCGGTTGGAGCCGGTGCGGGGTTATGAAGGAGTCCGTGAAGCCCAGGTGCAGGTCGGTGAATTGACCTTGCGTGTGGCTGTGGTCTACGGCACCGCCAATGCCCGGCGTTTTCTGGAGCGCATGAAGGCGGAGGGCAGGGAATACCATTTCGTGGAAGTCATGGCCTGCCCGGGCGGCTGCATCGGCGGCGGCGGACAGCCCAAGGACCTGATGAAGGACGCGGACGAGACCCGCAAGAGCCGCATTGCCGCCCTTTACCGGCGGGACGAGGCCATGACCCTGCGCACCAGCCATGAGAACCCCGAGATCAAAGAAGTTTACGCTGCATTTTACGGCCAGCCTCTGAGCGAGATGGCGGAAAAAATGCTTCATACCAGCTATCGGGACCAGAGCAGCCTTCTGCACAAGCAGGCCGGGCCCGAAAACAACAAAACAACAAAAGGAGAAATGAAAGCTATGAGCAAGTGGAAATGCAAAGTTTGCGGTTACATCTACGAGGGTGACACCCTGCCCGAGGGCTTCACCTGCCCGCTGTGCAAGCAGCCCGGCTCTTCCTTTGAAAAGATCGAGGAGGCCCCCGCCAAGGGCGCGAACAAGTACGCCGGCACCCAGACCGAGAAGAACCTGCAGGCCGCCTTCGCCGGCGAGTCTCAGGCCCGCAACAAGTACACCTACTTCTCCTCTGTGGCTCAGAACGAGGGCTTTGAGCAGATCGCGGCCCTGTTCCAGCTGACTGCTCAGAACGAGATGGCCCACGCAAAGCTCTGGTTCGAGGAGCTGAACGGTCTGGGCGATACGGCACAGAACCTGCAGCATGCGGCCGAGGGCGAGAACTACGAGTGGACCGACATGTACGACGGCTTTGCCAAGACCGCCGAAGAGGAAGGCTTCCCCGAGCTGGCCGCCAAGTTCCGGCTGGTGGCTGCCATCGAGAAGCGCCATGAGGAGCGTTACCGCGCTCTGCTGCACAACGTGGAGACCGCTCAGGTCTTTGAGAAGAGCGAGGTCAAGGTTTGGGAGTGCCGCAACTGCGGCCACATCGTGGTCGGCACCGCGGCTCCGGAAGTCTGCCCCACCTGCAACTACTCCAAGAGCTTCTTCGAGATCCACAGCGACAACTTCTGAGCGTAAAACCGATCGAAAAGGCCGGCCCTGCGGGGCCGGCCTTTTTTCGGAAATTGCAACAGAAAGCGTTCCATGCTATGATAAAGCCGTATGAAACGGCCGCTTTGAAAGCGGAAACGGGGGATAGTATGCTTCGCACCGATGAACTGACATCCATTTTGAAAAACAAACACGCGGATCTGGACCGATATTTTGAGGACTGTGCAGGGGAGATGCTTTACACGGACATCGGGGAATACCTGTGCGCTTTGCTGGAGAAGCATGGGCTGCGCAAGACCGACCTGATTTTCGCTTCCGGCCGGGAGCGCAGTTATTGCTATCAGATCCTCAACGGAACTCGCCGCAATCCCTCCCGGGACACCCTGCTGGCCATTGCGCTGGGGCTGCGTTTCAGCCTGGAGGAGACCCAGACCATGCTGCGCATCGCGGGCCTTTCTCCGCTGTATCCGCGCATCAAAAGGGACGCCGTCATCCTGCAGCAGCTGGCGGCGGGGAAAACGCTCTTTGAGTGCAACGAGAAGCTTTCCGAATGCGGTGAGATCGTTATTGGATGATGGATATGGAACGTGAAGACTTTATTTTCCTCGAAGCGCTGAATAGGCATGGGACGGTCTTTCTGGTGCGTCAGAACTCCACCGGGCGTATACTGGTCGCGAGGAAAGCGGCGGCAGAGCAAACCGGCGTTTTTGAAACGCTTCGCACGATCGGCAGCGGCTATATTCCGGCGATCCGGGCCATTGAACCGCAGCCGGACGGAACCGTGCTTATTTATGAGGATTACATCCAGGGCGTTACACTGCGCAAGGTACTGGACGACTGCCAGCCTCGCCTGGAAAAGAGCGACGCCGTTGAGATCGCCCGACAGCTCTGCCGGGCGCTGGCGCCGGTGCATGCCGCCGGGATCGTTCATCGGGACATCAAACCGGAAAACATCATTCTTGGGGTGGACTCGCAGGTCTATCTGATTGATTTCGGCATTGCCCGCGTGGAGAAAGCGGGCCGCAGCGCCGATACCGAGTTTCTGGGCACACAGGGCTATGCCGCACCGGAACAGTTCGGCTTCTGCCAAAGCGATGCGCGCGCCGATATTTACGCGCTGGGCGTTGTGATCAATCAGATCGTGACAGGAAGTCTTCCCAACGAAGCGCAGACCGACGGGCTATTGGGGGAGATCGTTGCCAGGTGCATCAATCTGGACCCTCAGCAGCGGTATGCCTCAGTGAGGGAACTTGACGCCGCGCTGGCGGCGTTGCCCCGCAGCCCGCGGCCTGCGTATTGCAAACCGCAGAAAAAGCGGATCGCTTTTCCTTATCCCCTTTGCCTTGTGCCCGGTTTCCGTTCGGGAACGCCGGAGAAGGCCCTGTTCGCGGTTGCGGCTGCTTTCTGGTTCTTTATTTTTGCGGCGGCCGGCTTTTCATCCGCGGCAAACGACCCGGTGGATCTGGTGATCGTGGTGGGGATACTGACCATTCCCGTGGGCGCCTATGTCATCGGTTTCGATCTGTTCAACATCCAGCGCCATGTCCCTCTTCTGAATAAAGTGCGGGGCACATATACCCATCGCGCCCTGACAGCATTCACTGTTGCGCTTTGGAGCGTCGCGGTGTTTTTGCTGACCGGGGTGGTGGCGGCCGCGGTCAAAGCGGTGATACACTGAGCGTTTCTTTTCCATTGTCTGCTGACAGCCCACCAAATGCGTCCGGGAGCGGTATATACTGTGTGGTACATACCGCAACCTGGTTGCAGGAGGAGGCTATCCAAAATGAAAAAGATGTTGTCCATTGTTCTGGCGCTGATGCTGATGTTCAGCGCCACGGCCTGCTCAGACGGAGGGCAGACCGAAGAGTCGAAGGCGTCTTCTGTCAGTGCTGCGGCGCCGGCGTCGGAGCCGGAGCCGGAGCCGACCGTGGTGACCCTGCCTGAAACGGTCATGTACGACGAAGGCGGGATCAAAATCACCGCCACCGGCCTGGACGAGGATTCGGTGTTCGGCCCGCAGGTAAAACTGACCATCGAAAACAATTCGTCCGCGGGCGTGCTCGTTCAGACCGGGTACTGCGTTGTGAACGGCTGGGCGGTCGGCTGCAGCCTTTCGCAGGAAGTCTCTGCCGGGAAAAAGGCCGATGCCGAGATGACGCTCTCCCGCACAGATCTGGAGAATGCCCATGTGGAAACTTTGGCGCAGATCGAATGCACGCTGCGAATGATCGACCCGGAGAGCTTTGTAAACAGCACAGAAACCGGCTGGATCACCCTTGCCACCGATGCGGCGGAGCCTGCGGTGTATCAGCCGGAGGGGACGGAGCTCTTTGCCGAAAGCGGCATTCGGATCACCGCACTGGAACAGACGGACTCTTTGATGGGGAAAGGCATTCAGCTTTACATTGAGAACAGCACGGAAGCCGACTACACCTTCACCGCGTCCGAAGTGTCGGTGGACGGATACATGGTGAACGGAAATCTCTATGCCGACATTCCCGCGGGGCGCAAAGCGATCGCCGAACTGATTTTGCTGGATGATGAGGAGAACAGCGAGCGGATCGAGAATATGACCTCTCTGGAATTCTGCGTGGATCGGCTGAACCTGAACGACCTCACCGACCATGAAACGGTCGGGCCGTTTACGGTCGCCTTTTGAGCCGGGGAGGGAAGAGAGATGAAAACAGGAAAACTTGTGATCGGTATTTTGAGCATCGTCCTGTTCCTTCTGGTCTCGCTGCAGTCCTGTGCGGCCGGCCTGGGCAATACCCTCGCCGATAACGGAGAGGTGAGCGGTTCGGCCGGCTTTTTGCTGGCGCTGGGCCTGCTGGTGGCGGGCATCATCAACATCTGCACCCGCAAAGGCGGCAAAGGCGGCTATGTTGCCGCCGGGTTTTATATCCTGCCTGCGCTGCTTGCCCTGCCCAACGCGGGCAGCTACGCCGACCTGTATATCTGGGCGGTGATCGGCATCGCCTTCGGCGTGTTTTCAGTGATCGCGACCAGCCGGACGAACCGGCTGTGAATGGCGGAACGAATCCGTAAAAAGGCTCCGGCTTTTTGGCCGGGGTGCCGTAAGAAAACGCCGTTTTCTTATGCCATCCCGGCGTTTGGCCGGGGCCTTTTTGCGTGGCCGGGAAAACGTCCGCACAATGGGATAAATTGCCTGCTATACTGGGCACAGAAGGGCAGAAAGTTGGCCAGGCACCCGTATATGTGTCCGCTTTTGTGGAAAAACAAACAATATGTTGACTTTTTGCCGAAATGGAACTACTATATATGGTGTATCCTGAAAACGATGTTGGGAGGGAACTGAAATGAACGTACGCAAGCGCAGCGGCAAAGTTGTGCCCTTTGACGCTGAATTTATACGCCGTGCCATTACGCTGGCTGCGGCCGCCGCCGGAGAACACGACCCCCAGAGAGTGGATGACGTGACTGCCGCGGTGGAAGAAAAACTGGCTGCCGGCCAGGACATCGTGGACATCGAGCGCATCCAGGACGCGGTGGAGGAGACCCTGTTTGAAAAGCAGCTTTATCGAACCGCCAAGACCTACATCCTCTACCGGGTGCAGAAGGAGAAAGAGCGCACCAGCGGCGAGTGGAAAGAGGGCATCCTGACCAGGGAGTTCCTCAGCCCCTACAAGCACGCGCCCAATCCCATGGAGCAGCTGGGCGCCTTTGTCTACACCCGCACCTATTCCCGTTATCTGCCCCAGCAGGGCCGCCGGGAATTCTGGTGGGAGACGGTGCGCCGTGCGGTGGAATACAACGCCTCGCTGGCCCCCACGCCCCGGGAAGAAGCGGAAAAGCTTTATGACAACATCTACCATCTGCGGCAGTTCCTGTCCGGCCGCACCCTGTGGGTGGGCGGCACGCCGGTGGCGGAAAAATACCCCATGGCAAACTACAACTGCGCCTTCACCGTCATCAACGATTTCATCGCCTACCACGACCTGTTCTACCTGCTGATGGTGGGCAGCGGCGTGGGCGTGCGGGTGCTCAAATCTGACGCGGACCAGCTGCCGCCGGTACGCACCGATTTGAAAATTCTGCACAAGTCCTATGACCCTGTCCCTGCAGCGGAGCGGCTGGAGTACACCAACCTTACCTTCCAGCGCGACACCGCCACCTTGGCCATCGGCGACTCCAAGGAGGGCTGGGCCCAGGCGCTGACCCGCTACTTCGAACTCATCACCAACCGGGAGTACGAGGGCGTGACCACCCTGGTGGTGAACTACGACTCCATCCGTCCGAAGGGAGAGCGGCTCAAGACCTTCGGCGGCACTGCCAGCGGTTCCGGCTCCATGATGACCATGCTGGATAAGATCCACAAGGTGGTCGCCGCCGCCGGCGCCCGGGACAGCGCGGTGCGCACCCAGCTGCGGCCCATCGACCTTTTGGACATCGCCAACATCATTGGCGAGAACGTGGTCTCCGGCGGCGTGCGCCGCACCTCGGAGATCGGCCTGGTGGACGCGGACGACGAGACCTGTATCCAGGCCAAGTCCAACCTCTACCGCCAGGTGAACGGCCACTGGGAGATCGACAAGTCCATCGCTCACCGGCAGATGAGCAACAACTCCATCTTCTACCGCGAAAAGCCCACCCGGGAAAAACTGCATTGGCACATTCAGCAGATGCGTTATTCCGGCGAGCCGGGCTGGATCAATGAAGAGGCGGGTCTCAAGCGCCGGCCCAACTTCTGCGGCTGCAACCCCTGCGGCGAGATTCTGCTGGATTCCAACGGCCTTTGCAACCTGACCACCGTAAACGTGATGGCCTTTGTGGGCGAGGACGGCACGCTGGATAAGGAGGGCTTGCTGGAGGCCCAGCGCCTGTCCGCACGGGCTGGCTACCGCATGACCTGCCGGGAGCTGGAAATGTACCGCTGGGACCGGGTGCAGAAGCGCGATCGCCTGCTGGGCTGCTCTCTCACCGGCTGGCAGGACATGGTCAACGCCACCGGCATCGACCGTGACCAGCAGGCAGAACTGCTGGAGCAGCTGCGGGCGGCTGCCCGCAAGGCGGCAGACGAGATGGCCGCGCAGCTGGGCGGCAACCGGCCGCTGCTGGTGACCACCCTCAAGCCGGAAGGCACCCTGTCGCTGCTGCCCACCGTGTCCAGCGGCGTGCACTATTCTCATTCTCCTTATTACATCCGCCGTGTGCGCATCACCGCCACCGACCCCCTGTGCCGCGTCTGTGAAGAACTGGGTTACCCGGTGCTGCCCGAGGTGGGCCAGGACCCGGAGGACCCCACCACCAAGGTGCTGGAGTTCCCGGTCAAGGCCCCCGCAGGACGGGTGAAGGGCGATGTGACCGCCATCGAGCAGCTGGAAAACTACAAGATGTTCATGGAACATTACGTGGACCACAACTGCTCCATCACGGTGCACGTGCGGGAGAACGAGTGGGCCGATGTGGAGCAGTGGGTCTGGGACCATTGGGACGATGTGGTGGCCCTGTCCTTCCTGAGCTACGACGACAGCTTCTATGAACTTCTGCCCTACGAAGCCATCGACAAAGAGGAGTACGAGCGCCGCAAGGCGGAGATGCGCCCCTTCAACCCGGCGCTGCTCTGCCGTTACGAGCACGAGGAGACCGAGCTGGACATCGGCGCCTCCGACTGCGTGAACGGCGTGTGCCCCATCCGCTGAGTCTTTACAACGAGAGCCGTCTGCTCCGCGAAAGCGGGGCGGGCGGCTTTTTGTCTGCCCGCAGAAGGCCTCGGCGTGGTTGCCCCCGGAGAGGCCGTCTGCTATAATGAAGAGGATATAAGGGCGGCAGGCCGCCCGCAATAAAATAGCGGAATGCGAGGGAACAAGTGACATGAAACGTTTGCTGTGTATCCTGTTGGCACTGACCATGTCGGTCTGTCTGTTCACCGCCTGTGGCGGCGGCGACGAAGGGACCGCTGTCTCCGGCGGCAGCGCCGAGCCCGCCGTCGAAGCCACGCCCGAGCCTACCCCCGAACCCTACGAGGCGAATGTGCTCACCGGCTACAAGAAAGACGCCGACTACCCTGAGGGCCAGCGTATCACCGCGGTGATGGTGAACAACATCGCGCAATGCCGGCCTCAGCGAGGCCTGTCAGCGGCGGACATGCTCTTTGAGATCAAGGTGGAGGGCGGCATCACCCGCTTCATGGCTTTGTTCACCGACTACAACAACATTCCGGACATCGGCCCCGTGCGCTCTGCCCGCGACCAGTTCTTCCGCCTGGTGCTTCCCTGGCAGCCGCTCTATGTCCACATCGGCCAGAGCGTGGTTCAGACGGAATACATCACCAACTACAATTACGACGAGTGGAACCTGGAAGGTAAATACGACAGCAACCTCAGCTACCGTGACAAGAACCGTGTGAACTGGGCGGGCAATCATGTGGCCACCGAGCACACCGCCTACACCAACGGCCAGCTCATCGCCGATTATGTGGAGCGTCACGACGTGGATGACCGCCGGATGTACAACTCCACTTTCTTCGACTTTGTGGACTACCGCGACCCCGCCAAGGTGCTCACCGGCGAGCATCTGGAGGACGGCGCCAGCGCCGACGCGGGCCGCGTGACCATCCGTCACTCCGACTACTACCGCACCCAGTTTGACTATGATTCCAGCCTTGGCCAGTACGCCATGGCCCAGTACTACTCCGCCAAGGGCAGTTATATGGAAACGGTGGACGAGAACAACGGCCAGCAGCTGATGTTCGACAACCTGATCGTCCTTTTTGCCGACATCCACCGCTATCCCGGCCACGACACGTCGGACCTGCAGTACGCCGAGTACGGCTGGGGCGGCGTGGGCTACTACTGCTACGGCGGCAAGATCGAGCGCATCCGCTGGCAGAAAGGCACCCCGCTGGATACTTTGCGCATTGTGGATTTTGAGACCGAAGAACCCTTCGAGATCAATTGCGGCAAGACCTATGTGACCGTTGTGGACGAGGACGAGATCCCCGGCTTCACCTGGGAATCTCTGGAGACCGCCCAGGATGTGCAGGAGGCTCCGGCCAGCGAGACCTTTGTGGAAAATGAGGATTGACCCCACGGCAAGATAAGCACCAAACAAAAACCAACGGCGGCAGACCCTTTTGGGCCTGCCGCCGTTTTTATTTGCGGAAAAGAAAGCGTCAGTCCCACCAGAAATACCATACGGTGGAACGGCAAAGCGTGTCTGCCAGAACGCCGAGATGCCAATCGGAGCCTTCGTTCAAATCCGAGCAAAAACCATACTGCTCTGCCGCAAGTTCCAGGGCATTCTCGCGGGAAACAGGGGAGGGCAGATCAAATTCCAGCGTGTCGTGAGAGATCACGGCCGGCACCGCGCCGTATTGCTCGAACCAGTATTTGGCGGTGGTCATCAGCCGAACGGTATCCGGGCAGCTGTTCCAGCCGCCGAAGGGCAGATACGCAAAGACTTCCCAGGGATTCTTCACCGGCACCTTTGCCAGAATGAGAGGCGCGGTCATGCCGCTGAAAACGTCCCAATAGCCGGCGAAGCAGTCGTTCACTTCTCCGCCTTCCATTCCCGGCGTCTCCTGCGGCGGCTCTCTGCGCCATCCGCGCATCCGTTCCGAAAGAGCGCTGCCTTCCTCCAAAGGGAGGGCAAGGGCCTGCCGGCGGAGTTCAGCCACCCGTTTCGGGCCAAAAGAGCAGCTGTCCCGGTCAGCGCCGGCCGGCCGGGCGTTCATGAAGAGCCATTCCCAGAGGAACTTGTCCGCTTTCACCAGGATGGGAACAAAGCCTTCTGCAGGGCCCTCTTCCCGGGCACGGCGGTAGGCGGCCATGATCGCGTCATCGTCCTTTGCGGGGGCGAAAAAGGTGCATTCGCAGCCCAGATATTCCATCATGGCCGCAGCGATGTGGCCGCCCGGCAATGCTCCGATTTCCATTCGCCCCAACTCCTTTGGCTTTTTCGCTGCTTCAGCGGTTCGGTTTCCATTATTATATCACGCGCTGCAAGCTGTGAGATTTGCAGTTTCGATACAGTTTGCAGAAGACCCTGTGCTCCTTCCGGCGCTATCCTGACGGTAGGACCCGCCTGCGCGGGCAGACTTTGCGGAGCAGCGTCTGCGCTCCGCCCCGAAGGGAGCAGTCATCATGAAAAAAGAACAAATCAGGAAAAGCCTTCTCGCCACTGTGCTTTCTGCCTGTCTGATGCTGGCGGGCTGCGGTGCGCCGGGAACCGCAACCCGGGAAAAAGAAGATGCCATCCGCTTTTTGAGTTCGGATTCGCCCTATGGGTCAGGCAACGAATCAGGCTATTACTATTTCACCAGTGATGAAAACGGTAACAGCCTGCTGCGTTTTGTGGATTACGCTACGCTGCAGGACGTGGTCCTCTGCGGCCAGCCAAACTGTGCCCACCGGGACGAAAACTGCCCGGCCTGGTTTGCCTGGAACGGCGTCGGGGCGAACGTCCTTGCGTCCCAAGACTCTCTGTATATTCTTTCCTCCGGTGCTCCTTGGAGCGATTGGGTGTTCGACACCTGCGGGGAAAAGGCGCTGCCCCGCATTATCAAATGCGGACCGGACGGCTCAAACCGGCAGGAGTTGGTCCGCTTTGGCGCGGCGGAAGCGATCAGCTCTATGCCGGCGGTGGACGGAAAAAATCTTTACACAGTTGTCACGGACTACGGCGCCGCGGACAAAGCTGTGGTCAAGATCGTGACCGTCGACCTCGCCACCGGCGCGGTGAGCGCCGACGAGTCGGTCCAGCGGGACGAACTGCGCATCGTGGGCGCATGGGGCAGGGAACTGATTTTGCAGTTCGGCACCGGCCGCAATTACTACGCCGCTTACAATGTAGACACAAAAGCGCTGCGGGATTTGGACATGACCAGCGCAAGCGCGGCGGTGGTAAGCGAGGGCGCGCTTTATTGCGTGGACGAGACTACCGGGGTCATCCGCACTGTCTCGCTGAAGGACGGCAGCGTGACCGAACTGCAAACCGACCTGTTGGCGGGCGAATCGATTCCGTGGCTCATGCTGGCCAATGTGACCGAACAGGGGTATGTGGTGCAAGCGGCGACGGAGGAAGGCTACTGCAACCTGCTTGTGGATTTTGAGGGCGAAACGACCCGGCAAACGCTGCAGGCGGACAGCACCGAAGACCGCGACAACATGCGGATGCTGGAGATATTTGCGCGGCAGGGTCAAAACTATCTCGTTTCGCCCAGCCGCACTTACAATACCGTCCGCACACCGGCTCCGAACGGCGCGACCTACGGCGAGGACATCGTGGAATACGCCTTTGCCCTCATCAGTGCGGAGGACTTCTGGAACAGCATGCCGAACTACCGCGCGGTGACCCGGGTGGGATAAAGCGACCGCTTTTTACAGTTTCGATACGCAAAGCATACACCCCAATGATAGAGACGGGCATTCGGCCCGTGCTATACTGAACGCGCAACGGGGGAGCGGCCCGCCGAACGAGGCGTTTCACCCGACAAAAGGAGGTCTTTGCACCATGAAAAAACACATTCTTCCGTTCTGCCTTGCGGCCTGCCTGCTGCTGGCCGCCTGCGGAGAAACAGCTCCTTCCGCCGCCCCATCGGCGGCCACAAGCGCCCCTGCTGCTTCCAATGGGGCAGGCGGGCAACTTGAGTTTCTTTCCGCTTCGCCGGACAACATTGGCTATGGGGCCGAGGGCGAGCAAGGGTTCTATTACATCCAGGACGGCGCCGACTATTCCAATGTGCACTTTATCGACGGAGCAAGCGGCCAGGATATCGTACTGTGCTCAAACCCCAGCTGTACCCATGATTCCGATGCCTGCCCGGTGTGCTTTTCCAGCGGCCCCTATCTGGCCTTCAATGGCGGTAAGCTGTATCTGCTGTTCGGCGAAAGTGGGTCCGGCGAGGAGCCCGGCCACATCGACGTGATGGAGCCGGACGGTTCCGGACGCAGGACGGTGTATACCTTTGAGGCAAATCAGTCGTTCGGCGGCAGTGTTGCCGGTGACGGTGAAAACCTCTACTTCCTGCTTGCCACCTACGAGGGGGATTCGCCCACCATGTCCCTGGCGCGGCTGAACCTCTCCGAAGGCAGCCTGACAGACCTGTGCCAGGTGGATAACAGCACTTTTTTGATGGGCGTGGCCTGCGGCAAGCTGATGATCAAGACCATCGGCAGCGAGTCCGACACAAACACATCTCCGGATGATTTCTATACGCAGCGCCATTCCCTGAAAGCGGTGGACCCCGCCACCGGCGAGGTAACGCCTGTGCTGGACTGGGTGCAGGACGAATATTGGGAGCTGGTGGCCGACGACTCCCTCTACCTTCTCAGCGCCCCGGAGGGAAAACTCCATCTTACCGTGCGGGATCTTGCTTCGGGCGCCGACGCCGACTATGACCCGGGCCTGGAAGTGGAGGAGGACGGGTATGTGATGTCCCTCGCCCGCTATAACGGCACGTTGATGTTCACTGTGTTCAGCCCCGGCGAAAGCAGCGGCAGCGGCGTTCAGCGTTGGGCCTATACCCCCGAAACGGGTGAGCTGCGGGAGATAAAGCTTTACGATCCGGTGCGCGGCTACCCCTACCAGGTGATGGGCACGATGGGGAACAAACTGGTGGTACAGGTGCCCCGTTACAGCGGGAACGACGTCTACAGTTTCCAGCGATACGAATATGTGGTGTGCAGCTGGCAGGACTATCTGAACTCGCAGCTGCCTGAATAAACAAAACACAGGAGGCCCGCCATGGAAATGAACGTCCCGGCTTTGCAGGTGAAGGAACTGAAAAAGAGCTATGCGCTGCCGGGGCGGTTCGGCCGCCCGGCGGGCAAAAAGCAGGCGCTGGCCGGGGTGAGCTTCACTCTCGGGCCCGGACTTTACGGCCTGCTGGGCCCCAACGGCGCGGGCAAATCCACCCTCATCAATATCATCACCGGCGGCCTTGCCCAGGACAGCGGCTCGGTTCTCTGGTGCGGCAAAAACGCCCGGGCTCTGGACGTCAAATTTCGTCGCGCGTTGGGCTTCATGCCCCAGCAGCAGGGCCTTTACGACAGCTACACCGGCCGCCGCTTTCTGGCCTATCTCTGCGCATTGAAAGAGATACCGGCAAAAGAGACGGCGGCACAGGTGGAACGGGTGGCGGAATGGGTGAACCTTTCAAACGAACTGGACAAGCGCCTCGCCGCCTATTCCGGCGGCATGAAGCAGCGACTCCTGCTGGCCAGCGCTCTGCTGGGCGAGCCGAAGCTGCTCATTCTGGACGAGCCCACCGCCGGCCTTGACCCCAAGGAACGGGTGCGACTGCGTCAGCTTCTGGCCGAACTTGCCAAAGACCGCATCATCCTTGTGGCCACCCATGTGGTCAGCGATGCGGAGACGGTGGCCAAGGAGATCCTTTTGCTGAAAGACGGCCGGTTGGTGGCTCAGGCCCCGGTGGCCGCTTTGGTGGAGCAGTACGCCCCCGGCAAAAGCCTGGAGGACGTGTATCTCCACGTCTTTGGAGAGGAGGGCGGCGCATGAGGGTCCTGCTTGCGGAACTGCGCAAGGTCTGGGGCCGCCGGGTCACCGCCCTCTGCCTTGCGGTGCTGGCGGGGGCGAACCTGTTTTTGCTCTACACCGGAACCAAACCCGGCGCGAACGTCGCCCCCGCTTCGGCCTGGCGGGCCGTGGGGCGGGATCTGCGCGGCCTCTCCACCACTGAACAGCAGACGCTCATCAACGAAAAGCTGGATACCGCCAAGGGCGTTTATCGGGTGGGGCAGCTGCTCTATGACTATGCCTTGAACGCCCAGTACGGCTTTATGTCCGACCCGCATGCCCAGTACCCCGAGTTGTTCGAACAGTACGAGCAGGTGTACCAGGACAAAAGCTATACCCTCTACACCGAGGATCTGGGCCAGGAGGTCAACTTCCTCACCACTGTTAAGGAGGAACTGGACACGGTGGCCGGTTATCCGGAATTTCTGGCCGATGTGCAGGCCAAAGCGCAGCAGCTTTCCGGCATTTCCATCTTTCAAAACTCTCGCAGCGGCTACGATCTGGAAAACATCGACAAGACTGCCGCCGTTTACGCCGGAATGGACGATGTGAAAATAAACTATGCGCCCCAAAAGGGCATCTACACTGCGCTGAACTATCCCTTCACCGACCTCATCCTGCTGGCGGCCATGCTGCTGCTGGCAAGCCTTCTGGTGCGCGCCGAGCGGGACAGCGGTATGCTGGCCTTTGTGCGTACCACCCCCGGCGGGCGTCTGAAAACGGCGGCGGCAAAGCTGGGGGCGCTGGCGGTCAGTCTGTTGGCCGTTCTTGTGTTGCTCTATGGGGTGAACCTTGCCTATTGCCAGCTCACCTTTGGCCTTGGCCCACTTGACCGCAGCATCCAGAGCGTGCCCGCTCTCATGCGCTGCACCATGCGCATCACCGTGGGGCAGTACCTGGGGGTGTTTTTGCTGGCCAAATGGGCGGGAGCCTTTGTGATGGGCCTTTGGGTCATGTTGGCGGCGCTGGTCTGCCGCCGGGCGGCTGCGGGCTGGTGTGCCGGGCTGGCGCTGCCCGCTGCTCAGTGGCTCATCCGGCAGGCCATCCCCGCAACGAGCCGGCTGAACGTGGTGAAATATGCAAACCTGGCGAGCCTTCTTCGTACCAACGAATTATTAGGCAGCTATCGAAATCTCTATTGGTTTGACCACCCCATCCCGCTGCCGCTGGTGGAATGGACCGCCGCGGCGCTGTGGTGCGCGGCGCTGCTGGCTGCCTTCTGTCTGGTGTTCTGCCGGGCGGCACTGCTGCCCGCCCCGGCCTTCGCGGGCCTGCGGCTGGGCAACCCTCGTACCCGGCCCACTACTGTGCTGCGACAGGAGGCGCGCAAACTGGCGCTCAGCTGCGGTGTGCTTGCGGTGTTGATTGCTTTTGCCGGGTATCAGGTATGGCAGACCGCCGAAACCAAGAGCTTCATCAACGCGGACGAAATATATTATCAGTACTACATGACCCATATCTCCGGCCCCTACGATCAGGAGGCATACCAGTGGCTGCAGGAGCAAAGCGAAGAGTTCGAACCCATCCGCCGGCTGGACCGGGCGCTGCAAACAGGAGAAATAACGGTGGAGGAGTACCAGATGCGGATGGGAGCCTACTATGGCCTCACCCAGAAAATGCAGGTGTTCGACCGCATCGTCTATGGCAACCTGCCCTATCTGCAAGAGCACCCCGGCGCGCAACTGGTATACGAGAGCGGGTGGGAAAAGCTGTTCTGCTTTACAGGGGAAGAAGACCTGCGGGATACCATGGTGACCGGCCTTTTGGTCAGCGTTTGTTTTTCGGGCCTGTTCGCTTTTGAACACCGGGGCGGCATGAAGCGTGTGGTAATGGCCACCCCCTTGGGCCGACGCAAAACGGTGGACGCGAAGCTGCTGGCCGCCGGCGGCGCGGCAGCGCTGCTGTGGGCGCTGGTGGGCCTGCCGCGGCTCATTGTGGTCCTGCGGGATTACGGTTTGCCCGCCCCCTTTGCCCCGGCCATGAGTCTTTATGATTATCTTCATCTGCCGTGTTGGCTGACTCTTGCCGGGGTGTTGGAGCTGGCGGGGCTTGCCCGTTTGGCAGCAGTGCTGTGCATGGCGGCGGCGACGCTCTGGCTCTCGGAGGCACTGGGCAGAGCCCTCAGTACCATGTTTCTGTCGGCCCTTGTCTTCTGCCTGCCGCCCTTGCTGGCCTTGAGCGGCCTGTGGCCCCTGCGCTGGGTGGGGGCGTATCCGCTGTTCCACCTGGCCGAGTTGCTGCGCCGCCCTTCCGACGGCGCGGCGGGCCTTATTGTCCTTATCCTGGCTGCAGTGGTCTGTTGGCTGTGTGTGGACCGGCTGCGCGCAAGATGGGAATAAAACAAAAGGAGAAAAATGCAATGAAACGATTTCTGACACTGTTTGCCGCAGTCACTCTGCTGTTTGGCCTCGCGGCATGCAAAGGCGGGCCGGCATCCCAAAGCGATGGAAGCCGGCCGCAAAGCCAGGCGCAGGTTCAGCCGGAGGAAGAAGCGTCTCCCATTCGGTTCCTCGGCAAGCGAGACGATGTGGCGGCGGGGGCGCAGGGCGTGTATTATTTGGGCGTTAGCGCCCCGAACACCGTGTACTATTACGACGAGACCAGCGGCCAGTCAGTGCCGCTGTGCGCCCGGCCTGAGTGCCCCCATACCGACGACAGCTGTACCGCATGGGCTCCGGGGTTGCTCTACCTGCTGCTGGATGAGCAAAACGACAGTCAGCCCTTGTATCTTTATTCCTCGACTGAGGACCCATCAGGAGAACAGTATCCCACCGTGCGGCTCTACCGCATGAGCGCCAACGGCGCAGACCGCACCCTCTGCATGGAGTATCAAAACGGTTTGGTGGATCTGCAGATGGCGGCCAGCGACGATTTTGTCTATTTCCTCAGTTCCGAGGTCGACCCCGCCACCCAAAGCAGTGTAAAATGCCTGTATCAGGCCAGCCTTTCGGACGGGAAGCTGGAAAAACTGCAACAATACGACCAGCCCACCATCCTGCTGGGGGCCTACGACCAGAAGCTGGTGCTGGAACACAACAACGATTCCTATCTCAGCGCCGTGGCGGACGTGTTTGAACTGGATGTGTCCACCGGGCAGGAGACGCAGCTGTTCCACTACGAGGCCAGCGGCGAAATGTCGGATGATTACAATCCTGCACCTCATTCGGTTGCCTTCTCTCATGGGCAGTATCTCTATATCCTGGAACCCTCCGGCGAGCGCACCGCGCAGCTGAGCCGCCGCGACCTGCGCTTCGGCGAAGAAGAGATGGTGGCGGAAAGCGTGTCCTACTACGGCAGCCAGGTGGCGGAGGATGGCTGTTTTCTGGACGGCAAACTTTTGCTCACGTGCTCTGAAAAAATTGCCGACGGCATGTCCGGCAGCACTTTCGCCATCGACCTGACGAATGGCAGCTGCCAGGAGGTCACCCTGCACGACGGCTACGGCGTACCCTACGAGGTGGCAGGTGAGACGGAGCAGCACTTCATCATCCCCCTGGGCGAGAGCCTGCGCACTGCAAAAGTGACGGGGCCCACCGGCGTGGAAGAGACCAGCTCCTACTATGCCACCGACTTTTACCTCTTGAAAAAGGCGGATTATTACGCCAGCGCCGACAACCGCACACCGCTGCAGTGAAACCGTTGCAAGCCGGCGCCGCCCGTGATAAGATGAGTAAAAGAGATGATCGGCAAAACGTCAGAAGGAGAGGCTTTGCATGGAATGGTTGTTCATCCTGGCTGCGGTAGTCGCCGCGTTTTGCTTCCCCCATTTTATGGTGGAGGCGCTCCGTGCCGAAGACGAAGACAAACGTTCTGACCACAAGCTGTTCGCCTGCCTATGCTCGGCGGTGGTGGTGTTTGTGCTGATCGGTTTCATCAACTGAGCTTTTCGTGCAAAGGCGCCGCGTGTGCGGCGTCTTTGTGTGCTTTTTTGAAAGGAGGCACGCTCATGATCACGCAGAGACCCACCGAAGAGATGATCGCCCAATGGAAGGCGGTCTGGCGGGAGAACAAGGACCGGCTTTCCCCCAACCGAAAGACCGGCGTGCAGGTGCTGGAATACCTGCAAAAACACTATCCGCTCACCGAACTGTCCGACCCCGAAGCGTTAAAGGCCATCGCCTACGACGTGACTATGAACGAGTATTGGGCCGAAAAGCTGCCCGCAGGCACGGCCCCTTCGCCCCGGGCCTTTTATCTTGAAAACGAAGGGGCGGGCAGGCGATTCTACCTGCCCGAAAACCGGGACGACCCCGAACTCTGGGGCGGCAATGTGGAGCGTATCTTTGTGGGGGTAGACCTTGCCAGCGGCTTTTACATGGTGGAGGGCAGCACCCTGCTTTGGGATGAATTGCGCGCTTTCCAGGGCCTGGACGAAAAGGACCTGCAGAACTTTGTCATGGTGGCGCAGTACCTCGAGGCGCAAGAGAGAATGAACAGGACGGGGGGCAGCCCTCTGACCTGAAAGTAAAAATGAGGAGGCGGGAGGATGCGGCCCCGGAAACTTCTCTGTCAAACCGGCCCGGCGGGGTATTGGCTCTCTCTGCGCAAAGAGTACCTCCTTCGGGACGTAAAGACCCTGTTCAGCGGCCAGCGATACGCCCGGCAGCGGGACACTGAGCCTCTGCCCTGCATCGTGAAGGGGCACACCTCACCGCTGCTGCGGCGGCTGCACGGGGTGGACATGGAACTGCAAAAGGGCAAGGTGAAAAATCTTGCCCTTGCGGCAGCGCGGCTGAACGGCGTCATCGTCCGGCCGGGTGAGACCTTTTCTTTCTGGGGCCTCGTCGGCCATCCCACCCGCAAACAAGGGTATACTGACGGACTGGTCATTGCGGGCACCCGGATGAAGCCGGGCCTTGCGGGAGGGCTGTGCCAGCTGGCGAATATGACCCACTGGCTGGTGCTCAACAGCCCTCTCACGGTCACCGAACTGCATCACCACTCCGACGCCCTGTTTCCCGACGACCGCCGGACGGTTCCCTTCGGCACCGGCACCTCGGTGTTCTACAAAAACGTGGACTACCAGTTCAAAAACACCACCGACCGGCCGGTGCAGCTGCTTTTCTGGCTCACCGACACCGACCTGTGCGGCGAACTGCGCACCACGGAATCTTTTCCGCACCGCTACCGCATCGTGGAGCGGGACAGCCACTTCCGCAAAGAAGCGGACGGATGGTATCGGGTGAGCCGGGTCTACCGGCGGGTCATCGACCGCCAAAGCGGGCAGCTCCTGGCCGAAGAGCTGGTGCTGGACAACCACTCCCGTGTGATGTACGACCCGGCCCTCATCCCGCCGGACCAGATCCGGCAGGATTCTTGAGCGGGAGGGAGAAACATGCTTTTAGAAGCCATTGCCCGGCACGCCCGGGAAACGCCCGAGCGCATGGCCTATCAAAACCGCGCCCAAACGCTCACCTACGGCGAACTCTGGCATTCCGCCTGTGCGCTGGCCTTTCGCCTGCGAGCGGGCGCAGGGCCTGTGCTCGTCTGCGGCGAAAAGGAGGCGGGGATGCCCGTCTGCTTCCTGGCCTGCCTTATGGCGGGCAGGCCCTGGCTGCCCGTGGACCCGCAGCAGCCTGTGGAGCGCCTTTTGAAAATACGCCGCCAGGCTGGGAGCGCCGACGTTCTCTGTTGCGGCAGCCACCCGGCTGTGGCGGCGCTGAAAGCAGTGCAGGCCGAGCCGTTGTTCGGAGGACACGAGTTGTTGGAACCGGAACGGTTTGCAAAAGAGAGGGAGCGGGACGCCTACTGGATGTTCACCTCAGGCAGCACCGGCGCCCCCAAAGGAGTGCGCATCCCGCTTTCTGCGCTGGAAAGCTTTGTGGAGTGGATGCTCAGCCTTCCGGCGGTGGCGGCGTGCGGAGCAGGAGTGAACGTCAATCAGGCGCGGTTTTCTTTTGACCTCTCGGTGGCGGACCTCTGGCCCACCTTTGCTGCAGGCGGCACGGTCCGGGCCCTGGAACCGGAAGAGCAGGGGGATCTGCCTGCTTTGTATAAGGCTTTGGGACGCAGCGGCGCGCGGCGGCTGGTCTGTACGCCGTCTTTCGCCCGGTTGTGCCTGTGTGATGCGGCCTTTTGCCGCGACCTGCTGCCGGACCTTGAGACCGTTTTCTTTTGCGGTGAGACCCTTGCACCCCGCACCGTCAAAACGCTGGAAAAACGATTTCCCGGCCTGCGCATCCTCAACGCCTACGGCCCCACGGAAGCGACGTGCGCTGTTTCGGCGGCAGAGGTGCAGGGCAGGGAAGGCACACTGCCGGTGGGCTGGGTGGATGGAGCGGCCAGCCGCCTTATCATCATGAACGAACAGGGAGAACCGCAGCCCGACGGCGAGCCGGGAGAAATCGTCATTTGCGGGCATAGCGTGGGCAGCGGCTACATCGGCGGTGAAACGGGCGGGTTCGGCTCGTTTGACGGAGAAAAAGCATACCGCACCGGGGACGAGGGCGTTATCCGGGACGGCCTTTTGTGGCATCTTGGCCGGCGGGACCGCCAGATCAAATACAAAGGCTATCGCATCGAGCCGGGAGAGGTGGAAGCCGCCATCCTCGCCTGGGACGAGGCGCGGGCTGCGGCGGTGCTGCCTCTTCGGGCGGGCTGTGAAGTGCGAGGCCTTGTCGCCGCGGTGGAGTGGGGAAAAGAACCTCTGGCCCCTGAAGAATGTTCAGCCCGTCTGCGGCGTGTTTTACCGGAGTATATGCTGCCCAGACGCTGGTGTGCGGTGGAGCGCATGCCGGTGAATGAGCGGGGCAAATGCGACTATGCAGCCCTGGAAAGGATGATGGAACATGAGTGAGGCGCAGTTTGAAAATGAGGTGCGCCGCCTGCTGACCGAAGCCTGCGGCAGCGACACCGTGCTGCGGCAGGATGTTGACCTAATGGAGACCGGCCTCTTGGACAGCCTGGCGTTTATCACTCTTTTGGACGGGCTGGAAGATATGGGCGTGGAGATACAGCCCACCCAGGTGGAGCGGGAGGCCTTCCGCACTGTGAACGGGATCGTGGAGCTGTGCAAAACCTTTGCGCGCGAGGCGGGCATTGTGGTATAATGAGCCACGGGCGGCAGAGCTGCTCAAACGAAAGAAAGAGAAGTGAGAGCCGTGAACGCTGCCTCGGGAACAAAAGTAAAGAACATTGCCCTTGCGGGCCTTTGCACCGCTTTCATGGCGGTGGTGGCGCCTTTAAGCATCCCCATCGGCCCCATCAGCCTGACGTTGAGCGTGCTGGGCGTATTCTTTGCCGGGGCCATGCTCAGCCCGGGTTGGGCGGCCGCCTCCATCCTTGCCTATATCTGCATCGGCGCGGTGGGCCTGCCGGTGTTCGCCAATATGGCCGCCGGCGTGCAGGTGCTCACCGGCATGACCGCCGGATTTTTGTGGGCCTACCCGCTGATGGCGGCGCTGCTGGCAGCGGTTTGCCGCCGAACGCAGCGCATGGCGCTGCGCCTTGCGGGGGTGCTGGCGGGCCAGCTGGTCTGCTACGGTCTGGGAACTGTTTGGTTCATGTTCGTCAGCGGCATGGGTCTTTGGGCCAGTCTGACGGTGTGTGTGCTGCCCTTTGTCATTCCGGACTTTTTGAAGGGCCTGGGCGCGCTGGCGCTGGCCGGCGCCATCCGACGCAGGCTGAAACTGTGAAACAAATAAAAGGGCCGTCCCCGCGGGGACGGCCCTTTTTGTATATAGAAAACCACTCGCTAGGCGAGTGGTTCAAAAGAAGGCGACAGCCGGTGATGTAGAAAATAAAACTCCTTTTGTTGTAAAATAAGCTTGCGGTCTGGCAGCTGCAAGGACAACAAAAGGAGGACATTCAAATGAATGACATGAACATTTTATCACATACGAAATGGAATTGCAAATATCATATAGTGTTTGCGCCGAAGTATAGAAGAAAAGTGTTCTATAAAGAAAAAAGAATAGAAGTAGGAAAAATATTAAGGCAATTATGTGAGTGGAAAAAAATAAAAATAATAGAAGCAGAAGTATGCCCAGATCATGTACATATGTTGGTAGAGATACCGCCGAAAGTATCAATATCAAGTTTTATGGGATACTTAAAGGGAAAAAGTAGTTTAATGATATACGAAAAGTTTCCGGAATTAAAGTACAAATACAGAAATAGAGAATTTTGGTGTAGAGGATATTATGTAGATACAGCTGGAAAAAATGCAAAGAAAATAGAGGAATATATAAAGCATCAGTTAGAAGAAGATAAGGCAGGAGAACAACTGACGATGCCTAATTTCTAAAACTCGTTTACGAGTAGCAAGTAACAAAATATGCAAATGTCAGATCGTACCAACGTGACGTGACACGTGGCTGGGAACAAAGGGTTATACCCGTCTATGAAATACCCCCGGCTTTGCCGGGGGATCATTATTTTATTAAATGTTTTGATAAGGTTTTCTTAACTCTGCGTTCTCTTTCTCCCAGCGGTTTACTATATCCATAAGCGGTTTGTCGAGATAGGAGAGAGCTTTCTCTTTAATCCAATCCGGAATACCGTATGCGGCCTCGGCTATGCTTCCGGTTATGGCGGCAATGGTGTCGCTGTCGCCGCCTATAGATATGGCGTTTCTTATGGCGTCCTCAAAATCTGTGCTCTCCAGAAAAGCGATTATTGCCTGAGGAACGGAACCCTGACAGGTAACGTCAAAGTCGTAGCCCGGTCGGATTTCGTCGAGGGTCTGAGAAAGATTGTAGCCGTATTTTTTCTCAATGTGCTCTTTGACAGCCTTTTTGCAATCATCAAGGGTATTTGCATCTTTCATTCGATAGTAACGGCAAAGGAAAATTGCGTCTGCGGTTGCCATTGCGCCCTTTATGCCCTCAGGATGATTGTGTGTCACTTCGGAGGAAAGCTTTGCAATATCCGCAACCTCCTCCGGAATTTTTCCGGTTTTATCATAATAATCACAGTCAGTTATCCAGCCGCAGGGTGAAACACGCATTGCGGAACCGTTGCCGAAGCTGTTGTAAGGCTCACGTGTATCGGAAATAAGCCATGAAGTGAATTTTCCGCCGTAGCCTGCGCCGGGATACATTCTGCCGTATTTTTTCATAGCGTCGATAAAGTTATCACGCTTGCCGCCCTCCATGATTGCCTCAGCCACAGCGCAGGTCATAACCGTATCGTCTGTGAAAAAGCAGTCATCCTGAAAAAGCGGAAAATCCTTTGTTTTGATATTGTCCCACTCATAGATTGAACCTACAATATCTCCAACGATTGCTCCTATCATCTGCCTTTACCTCTCTTTCTCATG
>DXBV01000032.1 GCA_019116345.1 Candidatus Allofournierella merdipullorum
GAACACCATCGGAACGATGACCAGCTGCAGCGCGCGGATGAACATCTGGCCGATGATGTAGAACAGGCCGATGGCATTGGAGGCCCCTTCAGCGGTGATGTCCTGGAACAGGATGTTGTTGATCGTGCCCCAGAGCGCCGCGTTGCCGGAAGCGTTCAGCGTTTCACGCAGCCACATAAAAAAAAGGCCTGCAACGCATCCAAACAGAAGCGCCAGACCCATTCTTGCTGCCAGGGAACGAGAATTTTTTGCTTTTTTCATGATCAATACCCCCACCACATCGAATTGCTTGCGCAGGGCTGCCCGCGAGCAGGCCGTCAGGGGGGCGGGTGCAGGAAACGGACAGCTGACTGCTGAAACCAAATGGAACGGCGCGGCGGGGCCGCGTGACCGCGTCCCGGCACACCTTTAATATCATACTCAAAGATTCGACGCATTTCAACTGTTAATTCCGTAGAAAAAATTCAGATAACGAGGGACAAAATGGATAAAGTTGCAAAAAAGAACCCGAGATGCGCTGTATTGGGAGCAGACGCTTGAAAGAAGTCACACTTTTGCGAATGCTTGTTATGAGACGCACCGGCGGGCAGAAACTGCGCGAAAAAACCGGGCCGCCCCGAAAGGGGAAGGCCCGGTTTTGCCGTGCGGTATTCAGAAAAACGGTGGCTCAAAACCAGCCGATCCAGATTCCCGCGGCCATGGTCGCGGCGCCCAGCGCGCGCCCCGCCCGGCGGGCGGCGCGCATGCCCAGCAGGGCAATGGTCTGGGGCGTGACCAGAGGAAAGAGCAAAATGTCCGACCCGATCAGCAGCATGCCGCCGCCGACCAGGGCGTTTTGCTCACAGAGCGCGCCGGCAAACAGTGCCAGCACTCCCACGGCCAGCAGGAGAAGGAACCACTTGATACAGCGCTGGTCCCAGGCGAGGGTGCGCGCGTAACGCTCGCTGCAGGCATCGCTGCAAAAGCGCCGCCCGCGCGGGATCTTTTTGCCGCACCAGCCGCAGCGGTCCATGGCGGTCCCTCCTTCCGAACAGGCGGCTTACAGCTTCGCCAGCTCCACGGCCACCTTGGCGGCCAGACGGGCGTTGTTGTAGGCCAGCTGGATGTTGGTGGCCAGGCTCTTGCCGCCGGTGTACTCCACGATGTGGGCCAGCAGGTAGGGGGTGATGTTCTTGCCCCGCACGCCGTCCTCTTTGGCGGCGGCCAGCGCCTTGTCGATGACGGCGCTCATCTCGTCGAAGTCCAGGGCGTACTCCTCGGGCACCGGGTTGCCGATCAGCATGCCGCCGGCAAGCCCTAAGTCCCACTTGGTGCGGGCGATCTTGGCGATCTCGGCGGCGCTCTTGGCGGTGTAGTCCACGCCGAAGCCGCTCTTGCGGCAGTAGAAGGCGGGGAACTGGTCGGTGTTGTAGCCCAGCACCGGCACGCCCATGGTCTCCAGATACTCCAGGGTCAGGCCGATGTCCAAAATCATCTTGGCGCCCGCGCACACCACCGCCACGGGGGTGTGGGCCAGCTCCTGCAGGTCGGCGCTGATGTCCATGGTGGTCTCGGCGCCCCGGTGCACGCCGCCGATGCCGCCGGTGGCGAACACGGGGATGCCGGCCAGGCTGGCCAGGATCATGGTGGAAGCCACGGTGGTGGCGCCGGTGCCGCCGGTGGCCAGCAGGATGGGCAGGTCGCGGCGGCTCACCTTGGCCACGTTCTCGCCCTTGCACATCAGCTCCAGCTCTCCGGCGGACAGGCCCACCTTCATCCGGCCGTCGATGATGGCCATGGTGGCGGGAATGGCGCCCTCGGCGCGGATGATGCGCTCCACCTCGGCGGCGAAGGTCAGGTTCTCGGGGTAGGGCATGCCGTGGGAGAGAATGGTGCTTTCCAGCGCGACCACCGGCTTGCCCGCCTCCACGGCGGATTTGACTTCGGGTGCGATGTCCAGATAGTTCTTCAGGTTCATTGTACATACTCCTTTATCATAGTGTGAACGGCTTGTTCGCTCATGGTCTCACTGATGGTGTCCGGCGCGGCGATGGCCACAAGGCCCGCGCCCAGGGCGAAGTCCAGCACTTCGTCTTCGCTCTTGCCCGCCAGCGTGGCGTGCACGATGCCCGCCATGGTGGCGTCGCCCGCGCCGGTGGCGTTCACCAGCTTGTCAAACACGCGGCTGCGCCGGTGGACGCTGCCCGCCGGGCCTTTGTAGTAGATGCCGTCCGCCCCAAGGCTGACGAACACCCGCCGCACGCCGGTGGCCAGCACCCGGGTGCAGGCCTCTTCCAGGTCGGCGTCGGTGGCGATGGACATGCCTGCCAGCACCTCCATCTCCAGCCGGTTGGGCTTGATGGTGTCGAAATGGCCCAGCACCGGAACCAGCTTTTTCGCCCAGGTGGTGCTCACCGGGTCGATGTAAAGGGGCGCGGCGCAGTGTTTTGCAAGATATTCCAGCGCCCCGGCGGGCAGGTTGCCGTCGCACACCACCACCGGCGCCGCGTTCAACAGGTCCATGCGGGCGGCCACAAAGCCCGCGTCGATGGCCGAGAGCACACGCATGTCGCTCATGGCCACCAGCATGTCGCCCTCCGAGTCCATGATGGAGATATAGCTGGAGGAGGGATGATCCTCCCGCACCAGCAGCCCCCGGGTGCCCACGCCCAGCGCGGCGCAGGAATCCAGCAGCATGCGGCCGTAGACGTCGCCGCCCACGGCGCTCACCAGCTCGCACCGCTGGCCCAGACGGGTGAGATTGTCCAGAATATTGCGGGTCACGCCGCCCACCGACACGTGCAGCCGGCCGGGGTTGGAGTCCCGCATGATGAGGGGGGCAAGGCTCTGGCCGTGGATGTCCACATTGGCCCCGCCGATGCCCGCCACATAGGCTCCGCCCAAGAAAACACCTCCCGAAAAACGATTGATTGGGAAGATACTATTTTACTATATCCGCCCCCCGGATTACAAGAGGCGGTGAATAAAACCCGCCGCGCCGCCGCAAACTAAGGGCAAAGCGATGACCCGCCGCCCCGGCCCTGTCGGCCCCGCGCGGCCGGCAGCAGAAAAAAACAAGGAGCGATAGCATGAACAGGATCATCTCGTTTTTCAAAGGCAAGGGCTTTTATGTGGCCCTGGCCCTGTGCATCCTGGCTGCGGCGGCCAGCAGTTTCTGGGCCATCCGGGGCGTGATGCAGCGATTCGGGCCGAACGCGAACAGCAGTCTGGAACAGGAGGAGACGCAGGAATGGGACTTGCCGGACGTACAGGTGGAGCAAAAGGTGAACGATGTGCCCATGCCGTCGGCAAAGCCGTCACAGCCGTCGTCCTCGGCGTCTGGCTCTGGCGAAGCCTCCGCGCAGGCTGGGGACTCTGGCGAGGCTGCCGCTGCGCCCGCACCCTCCTTTGTGCAGCCGGTCGATGGGCAGATCACGCAGGTCTACTCCGGGGATGAGCTGGTCTACAACGAGACGCTGAAGGACTGGCGTACCCACAACGGCGTGGACATCGCCTGTGCCGAAAACGCCGCGGTGAAGAGCGCGGTGGCGGGCACCGTCTGCAACATCTACGAGGACGGCATGTGGGGCCAGATCGTGGAGGTGGAAGCGGGCGAGCTGACCTGGCGCTACGCGGGCCTGGACGCCTCCAGCCTGCAGGTGGCGGTGGGCGACGCGGTGAGCGCCGGCCAGGCCATCGGCACGGTGGGTGAAGTGATGGCCGAGACCTCCGCCGGCCCCCATCTGCACCTGGAAGTGCTCAAGGGCGGCAACCGGGTGGACCCCCAGCACTATTTTGAATAAAGCAAGCGGACCCCTGCCGAAGGGCGGGGGTCCGCTTTGCGGTTTTATGCCCGCTGGCCCAGCATCGCGGCCCGGCGGCCCGCGGCGGCCTCGGCGGCCAGGTCGCAGGCCAGCTTGCCCCGGCTGCGGGTGGTGAGCAGTTCATTGGCAAAGAGCAAGAAGTCCGAGCGCAGCAGCACCGTCTCGCCGGCCTCGCCCTCCTTCGCCGGGCGGATGGAGGCGAGCCCCGCCTGGCACAGCAGGGCGCACAGCCGCTCATAGGCGGCCAGCTCCGTCCGGGGCGCGGCCAGGCTGTAGCCCTCGGCCAGGGTGTCCGGGCAGGCGGCAAAGCGGCTCAAAAACAGTTCCAGCTCGTCCATCGGGTCCCGCCCGGCGGGCAGGCAGGCGCAAATTTGGGCCGCCAGCGCGTCGCCGTTTTCCGCCAGCAGGCGGCGGGGGCTGCGGGCTTTCAGCAGGGTGGGCTTGCGGCGGCAGGCGATGCTGAACACCAGCGTCAGCCCGTCCATCAGCGCCGCCAGGAACAGGCAGAACAGCGCCATGCCCCGCTGGGTGGGGACGGTGAGAGTCAGCAGCGGCTTTAAGTGCAGGTCGGTGATCTGCAGCGCCGGGTCGTCGGTGCGCTGCACCTCTTCGCCCGCCACCTCGTTCACCCGCAGCACCGCGTTCAGAATTTCGGAGGTGAGCAGGGTCTTCATCTCCTGGGCGTTGGCCCGGGTGACCTGCCCGCCGGGAAGCTGGGCGGCCAGCTCGTCAAAGGAGGCCATCAGCTGGGTGCCCACGCCGGTCATGGCGGCGTCCACCGGGCGCAGAAGGTCGTCGGTGGAGAGGGCGCTGCCCGTCTGGGCGGCAGCCAGCTGCACCAGCCGGCCAAGGGCGGCCCGGGCGTCGCTGGTCAGCGTGCCCTCGGCCTCGGCGGCGGTGAGCGCGTTCAAAAGCAGGGCACGGGCGCCCTCCAGTTTTGCGGCCACCGTTTCGCCCTCGGTGCCCAGCTCGCCGGCCGCGGCCTCGAAGGAGGAAAGGTCGGCGGCGTTTTTGGCGGTGGCTTCGGCCAGGGCGCTCTCGCTCTCAAACCCGTAGCGGGTGAGGATGGCCTGCCGGGCGGCGGCCTGTTCGGCGGGGGCGTTGGCGGTGATGCTGGCAAGATAGGCGTTGTAAGCCGCCACGTAGTCCTCGTAATTGGCGTAGCTGGAACGGCTGGGGGCGCGCAGACCGCCGGAATACTCGGCGCTGACCTCCTCCAGCTCCTGCGAGCAGGCGGCCAGACGGGCGCTCTCCTGTTCCAGCAGGCTGTACCGCTGGGCCAGGTCGCTCACCATGGCGTTGATCTGGTCCTGGGCGGTGCGGAAAGCCTCGGTGCGGCGGGCGGCGTAAACGCCGTCCAGCGTGCTGCGCACCTGGGCGTACTCCGAAGCCAGATAAACGGCGGGCGGGTTCACGGTGTTGTAGATGCCTACATAAGAATAATAGGTGGAGCAGCACAGCGCCAGCCCCAACGCGACGCAGCGCAGCGGGGTGATGCGCACCCGCAGGCTGCCCGCCAGAAACCAGGCGGTGGCCTGCACCGCCAGGGCGAAAAAGAGGGGTGCCAGCACAAAGATGCCGCCCAGGAACACCGTGGCGCCCTGCAGGGTGGTGATGAAGCTGATGGCCTGCAACAGCAGGGTCACGAAGGTGACCAGCCGCAACAGGTTCTCCTCGCCGAAGAAGCCACGGCGGCGGCCCAGCAGCATCAGCTCGGCCCCCTCAGGGGCCCGGGGCGCCGGGTCAGGAGTGAATGCTTGGGAAAAATAGGACATGGGAATCACCTTTCAACACAGTTCGGCGCACCCGGTCACAGGGCCGCGGCGGCGCAGGGTTCAGACGGCTCGGCTTCCCCGCCGTCCCCGGCGGGCTGCGGCGCGGGCTTTTCGGTGAGGGGCAGCGCCACCTGCACACAGAACAGGTCGGCGTCCACCCGCACCTCCAGCGTGCCGCCGCAGGCTTCGGTGAAACTCTTGGCGATGGACAGA
The DNA here is from genome assembly GCA_019116345.1 of Candidatus Allofournierella merdipullorum. Lineage (GTDB taxonomy): Bacteria > Bacillota > Clostridia > Oscillospirales > Ruminococcaceae > Allofournierella_A > Allofournierella_A merdipullorum. The sequence goes on from DXBV01000032.1 coordinate 5,792, forward strand.
CCCAACCCGCTGCCCTCGCCGGTGCGGGAGGGGTCCCCCCGCACAAAGCGCTCGGTGATCTCGGCGGGGTCGATCTCCATCTCATAGCCCGCCACGTTCTTCACCCGGGCCACGGCCTGGCCGTCCTCGGCGGCAAGCTCCACATACACCCGACTGCCCGCCAGCGAGTAGCGCAGGGCGTTGGAGAACAGGTTCTGGAACACACGGTACATCCGCTCGCCGTCCGCCAGCACCCAGGCCTCGGGGGCCAGAGCGGTGCGGAAGGTGAGGGGACTGGCGGCGATGGTCTCGTCCATGTCCGCCAGCGTCTGGCGGATGAGCTTGGAAAGATCAATGGCTTCGGGAGCCAGAGGCAGGCTGCCGCTGGCCGCCTTGGAAAGATCGAACACGTCCTGCACCATGTGCTTGAGCCTGTCCGCCTTGCGCTGGATGATCTTGGCGTAGTCCGCCGCCGCCCCGCCCAGGGGTTCGGCGCAGAGCAGGTCCGCGTAGTTGATGATGCTGGTGAGGGGCGTTTTCAGATCATGGGAGACGTTGGTGAGCAGCTCCATCTTCATCCGGTCCGCCCGGCGCTGCTGCTCCACCGCCGCGTCGATGCCCTCCCGCAGGGCGTTCAGGTCCTCGGCAGCGCCGTGCAGGGGAGCGGCCTCCTTGAAGTGCAGCGGCTGGGCCGCGCCCTCGCTGCGCAACGTGTGCAGCGAGCCGGTGAGACGCCCCACATCCCGGCAAAAGCGCAGCTGCAGGGCGACGCCGGCCAGGGCAAAGCCCAGAGCGATCAGATGCCCCAGCAGGAGGGCCAGCACGGTCAGCCCGGGAGCGGACCAGTAGGAGGTATAGAACATCAGCCACAGCAGAGGCGGCAGCGCCACCGGCACCAGCCAGCACAGCAGCGCCGGCCCGGCCACCCGCCGCTGCCAGGGCTGGGCGTGCCAGACGTTCCGCATAAGACCCGCCAGCCGCCCGACGAGGCTGCGGCGGAACACGCCTGCGCCGTTGAAACTCAGGTCAACAAGGGTCAGCCACACCAGAGGCCAAAGCAAAACGGGCAGCACCGTCCACAGGGCGTCGGGCACATAGACTGCCTGCCAGACCCAGAGGCAGAACAGCCCCAAGCCCCAGACCAGAAGTTTGACCTCCAGCCATATCCGGCCGGTGAGGGAGGCGGCCCAGGCACGGGCGGGTTTTGCACGCCGCCGCCATGCAAGGCACACAACGCCGCAGGCAAGGGAAAGGGCGCAGCCGGAGAGGAAGAGGATGAGGTGGGGGCGCAGCGTTTCCACCTGCCGCAGGCCCTCGCCGACAAAGCCCGGCAGCCAGGGGCCCGCGCCGTCCTGCACCGCCAGCACCACCACGGCGTTTTCCAGCCCTTCGGCGCTGGGGTACACCGTCTGGCTGCTCAAAAGCTTGTTGTAAGCCGCCAGCAGCGCCCGGTTGCCCCAGGATGTGCCGCCGGTGGAAGCCAGCGCCACCGAATAGCCCAGGGGCGCGGCCACCCGGCCGTCCTCCCAGAGAGCGAAGTCGGTGTTGCTGTAGCTTGCGCCGCCCTCGCTGTCGGGCAAAACGGCAAAAAGCACCTGCCCGGAGGTGAGCGCTCCGCTGTCGTTGTTCAGCGCGTCCCGGGCCTGGCTGCGCAGCTGGGTGTTCTGGCCCGCCGTCAGGGGCGTACCGTCGCCGGCGGCGCCGCCCGCGGCCAGCAGCGAGCAGTTGTAGAACAGCTGGGCCATCTTCTCCTGATAGTACACCGAGCCGCTGAGCTGCCCGGCCAGCAGGTCGCCCATGCCCGGGGCGCTGCCCCCCAGCATGGCAGGCCCGCAGGCCAGCAGGCACAGCGCCGCCGCCAGCAGGCACATCACACCCAGCCAGCCGCACAGGATGCGGGCGGCAAGCTTACTTTTTTTCCAATCGGTACCCAAGACCCCACACCACCTTTAAATATTCCGGTTCTTTCGGATTCAGTTCGATCTTCTCGCGGATGCGCCGGATGTGCACCATCACCGTGTTCTCCGGCGCGTAGGCCGCGGCCTCGTTCCACACCCGGGCGTAGATCTCCTCGGCGGAGAAGATCCGCCCCGGGTTTTTCATAAACAGCTCCATAATGCGCGTCTCGGTGGGGGTGAGCTTCACCGGCGCGCCGTCCGCCAGCAGGCTGTGGGCGTCAAAGTCGTATTCCAGCCGCCCCACCCGGCGCACCGAGCCGCCGGCCCCGGCTCCGCCCAGTTCCAGATACCGGCGCAGGTGGCTTTTCACCCGCGCCACCAGCTCGATGGCGCTGAAAGGCTTGGTGATGTAATCGTCCGCCCCGATGGAAAGGCCCAGCACCTTGTCCGAGTCCTCTGTCTTGGCGCTCATCACCAGAATGGGCAGGTTGCGCTTTTGCCGGATGCGCATGATGGCGGAAAACCCGTCCAGCCGGGGCATCATCACATCCATCAGGATGAGATGCACCGTCTCCCGTTCCAGCACCTCCAGCGCCTCCAGCCCGTTGGCCGCCCCGTGCACCGTGAAGCCCTCCTTTTCAAGATACAGCCGCACGGCGTTCACGATGTCTGCGTCGTCGTCCGCCACAAGGATACAAAGCGGTTCCATGCCGCAGCCCCCCTTTCTGTCTTTGCCTCTATTGTAAGCGATGGCAAAGGCCTTGCCAACCGCTTGCCAGTATATCCTGTAATTCTTACGACACGGCCGCCCTTTTTCTTACAATTTTCTTAAAGGGGCACAAAAAGCCCCCGGCCTTGTATGCCGGGGGCTTTTTGTGTATAATGTATTCTGTATCGCTATGACTGTTTGAAAGGGGCGAAGAAGATGGGGCGCACCGTTCTTGTGGGCAGCACCGGCTTTGTGGGGGGGAACCTTCTGGCAAGCCATGCCTTTGACGCGGCCTGCCACTCCACCGATGTGGCCGAGCAGTTCGGCAAAGACAACGATCTGGTGGTCTATGCCGGGGTACCGGCGGCCATGTATCTGGCCAACCAGGACCCGGAGGCCGACCTTGCAGTGATGCGCGCCGCGCGGGAGAACCTGCGCCGCCTCGCCCCGAAGCAGGCCGTGCTCATCTCCTCGGTGTGCGTCTATGCCGACAGCCGGGGCAAGACCGAGGCGGACAAGCCCGAAAGCGCGGCCCTCGCCCCCTACGGGGCCAACCGTCTGCAGCTGGAGCAGTGGGTGCGGGAAGATTTTGAAAATGCCCTCATCGTGCGGCTGCCCGCCCTCTACGGCAAGGGGCTGAAAAAGAACTTCCTCTACGACCTGCACACCGTCACCCCGGCGCTGCTGCGCCCGGCAAAGTACGAGGAGCTGGCGAAAAAGAGCGACCTCGTGGCCGCCGCCTACGCCGACGGGGGCAACGGCTTTTACAAGCTCACCGGGGCGGCGGACGCGGCCGCTTTGCGGGCGTGGTTCAAGCAGAACGACTGGAACGCCCTTAACTTCACCGACAGCCGCTCGGTCTACCAGTTCTACGACCTGGCGGGCCTGTGGGGCCACATCGAAACCGCCCTTTCCGCCGGCCTGCGGGTGCTGAACCTGGCCACCCCGCCGGTGAGCGCCGCCGCCGTTTACCGGGCGGTGACGGGGGGCGAGTTTAAAAACGAGCTGCCCGGCGCGCCCTTTGACTACGATATGCGCACCGAACACGCCGACCTCTTTGGCGGCGCGGGCGGCTACATCTGCACCGAGCAGGAAGAACTGGCGGGCATCCGCCGCTTTATGAAACACTGGGAGGAACAGGCATGAAACTTTCCGCCTCCAACATCGGCTGGAGCGCCGCCGAAGACGAGCGGGTCTGGCAGCAAATGAAGCAGCTGGGCTACACCGGCCTGGAGATCGCCCCCACCCGCATTTTCCCCGAGCGCCCCTACGACAACCTGCCCGGCGCGGCGCTGTTCGCCGGGGTGATGTGGCAGAAATACGGTTTTTCCATCCCCAGCATGCAGAGCATCTGGTACGGCCGGACCGGCAGCATCTTTGAGCCGGGCGAGGCCGCGGCCCTGGCGGACTACACCGCCCAGGCGCTGGAGTTCGCCTACGCCTGCCACTGCAAAAGCCTTGTGTTCGGCTGCCCCCGCAACCGCGCTATCCCCGAAGGCCACACCGCCGCCGAGGCGGACGGCTTCTTCGAGCAGCTGGCCTATCTTGCCCAGCGCCGGGGCGCGGTGATCGCGCTGGAGGCCAATCCCCCGATGTACAACACCAATTTCCTCAACACCCACAAAGAGGTGTTTGCCCTGGCCAAGCGTCTGGACCGGCCGGGCCTTGCGGTCAATCTGGACGTGGGGGCCATGGTGGCAAACGGCGAGACGGCGGCGGACGTGGCCGCCCATCTCCACCGGGTGAGCCATGTGCACATCAGCGAGCCGGGCCTTGCCCCCATCCAGCCGCGCCCCCTGCACCGGGAACTGGCGCTGCTGCTGAAAGGCGTGGGCTACCAGGGCTTTGTGTCTCTGGAGATGAAGGCCGCGGGCCAAGAGGATCTGACCCGCAGCCTGGAGTATGTGGCGGAGGTGTTCGGTTAAACCATGGAAGAGCGCAAAAACATCCCCGGCGTGCCGGACTATACCGTGGAGATGCTGGCGGAAAAGCGCAGTGATTACTGCCTGCTCATCCCCATCATCAACGAGGGCGGGCGCATTCTGAAAGAACTGGACCGGGCGAAAGAGGCCGGCGTGTGCGGGCTGGTGGATATCATCCTGTGCGACGGCGGCAGCACCGACGGCAGCATGGCCCTTCCGGGCCTTGTGAGCCGGGGGGTGAACTGTCTGCTCACCAAGACCGGCCCCGGCAAGCAGGGCGCACAGCTTCGCATGGGGCTGCATTTCGCGCTGGAGCGGGGCTACGAGGGCATTCTGACCATCGACGGCAACAACAAGGACTCCATCGAGAGCGTGCCCCTGTTCATTGAAAAACTGAACGAGGGCTACGACCTGGTGCAGGGCAGCCGCTTTGTCAAAGGCGGCAAAGCGGTGAACACGCCGCTCTCCCGCTGGCTGGCGGTGCGCTTCATCCACGCGCCGGTCATCAGTCTGGCGGCCCGCCACTGGTTCACCGACACCACCAACGCCTACCGGGCCTACAGCCGCGCCTATCTGACCCACCCGGCGGTGCAGCCGCTGCGGGACATCTTCCCCGGCTATGAGCTGCTGGCCTACCTCAGCGTGCGGGCCACCCAGCTGGGCCTCAAGGCCTGCGAGGTACCGGTGGAGCGGGCCTACCCCAAAAACGAGCCCGCCCCCACCAAGATCAAGGGCTTCAAGGGCAATTCGAACCTTTTAAAAATTCTCTTCGCGGCGCTGGCGGGCAAATACGACCCGGAATAAGGGAGGCAAGGCATGACCTACGACAAGATCATTCTGGGCGCGGGGCTCTACGGCCTGTACGCCGCGGAGAAGTGCGGCGGGGCTGGCCAGCGGGTGCTGGTGCTGGAAAAGGACCCCACCCCCTTCCGGAGGGCGACCTATATCAACCAAGCCCGGGTGCACATGGGCTACCACTACCCCCGCAGTTACTCCACGGCCATCAAAAGCGCCCATTACTTTGAGCGCTTCTGCAAGGACTACGACTTCTGCCTTCTACGGGAGTTCGACCAGGTCTACGCCACCAGCGCCCACTTCTCCTGGACGAACGCCGGGGAGTTTCGGCGCTTTTGCGCGGCGGCGAACATCCGCTGTGATGACGTGGCTCCCTCGAAATACTTCAACCCCGGCCAGTGCGACGGAGCCTTCCTCACCACCGAGTACACCTACGACGCGAACATTTTAAAAGAGCACTTTCTGAAGCGCATTTCCGCCATGGACAACGTGACGGTGCTCTATTCCCACAAGCCCGAGTCCATCGAACAGGCGGGCAGCGTCTGGCGGGTGAAGGCGGGGGACGTGAAGGCCGAAGCGCCGTTCCTGCTCAACGCCACCTACGCCGGAGTGAACGAAGTCCACGCCATGCTGGGCTTTGAACCTTTTAAAATAAAGTACGAGCTGTGCGAGATCATCCTCTGCACGGTGAACGACAAGCTGAAAGACACCGGCATTACGGTGATGGACGGGCCGTTCTTCTCCATCATGCCCTTCGGGCGCACGGGCTACCACAGCCTCACCAGTGTTACCTTCACCCCCCATGTGACCAGCTACGACAGCCTGCCCAGTTTTGACTGCCAGGCGAAGAGCGAAGGACGCTGCCGCCCGGGGGACCTGTTCAACTGCAACGACTGCCCGGCAAAGCCTGCCAGCGCCTGGCCCCAGATGAGCCAGCTGGCCCGCAAGTATCTGAAAGAGGAATACGGGTTTGAATACGCTGGCAGTCTGTTCAGCATGAAGCCCATTCTGAAGGCCAGCGAGATCGACGACTCCCGCCCCACGGTGGTCCGCCGGTACTCCGACGCGCCGGCCTTTGTGAGCGTGCTTTCCGGCAAGATCAACACGGTATACGATTTGGACGAGGTGCTGCAAGATGGCTCAGAACAATAACAATAAAGAGAGCAATTTCGTCTCGGCGGTGGTCTGCCTCCACAACGCGGGCGCGTCGGCGGCAGAGTTCTTCGCCGCGCTGGACGGGGTGCTTGCGGAGCACTTTTCTCACTATGAGCTGATCGCGGTGAACGACGGCTGCACCGACGACACGGTGCCCGCCTTGAAAAAGTGGGCCGCCGAGCATCTCAAAGCGCCCCTGACGGTGGTGAACATGAGCCTGCGCCAGGGCGTGGAGCGGGCGATGAACGCAGGCCTGGACGCCGCCATCGGCGACTTCGTGTTCGAGTTCGACCGCCCCGCCATGAACTACGCCCCCGACCTTATCTGGCAGGCTTACCAGAAAGCCCTCACCGGCTTCGACGTGGTCAACGTCTGCCCCAGCCGCCAGCGGCCCATGAGCACGGCGTTCTACCGGGTGTTCAACAAGTTCAGTAACAGCCCCTACAAGCTTTCCACCGACGCCTTCCGGCTGGTGAGCCGCCGGGCCATCAACCGGGTGAAGGCCATCAGCGACGATCTGGCCTACCGCAAGGCGGCCTACGCCGCCAGCGGCCTTGCCTGCGCCAGCCTCAACTTTGAGGGCGCGGCGGCGAAGGACGACGGCCCCCGCCTGGACAAAGCGGTGGACAGCCTCGCCCTCTACACCGACGCGGGCTATAAGATGAGCTTGGGCATCAGCCTGGGCATGATGGTGCTCACGCTGCTGGCGCTGATCTACACGGTGGCGGTGTTCTGCCTGGGCCAGCCCATCGCCGGCTGGACCACCACCATGCTGGTGCTGTCGGCGGGGCTTTCCGGCCTGTTCTTCATCCTCACCATCGCGGTGAAGTATCTGGACCTGCTGGTGCGCCTCACCTTTAAAAAGCAGAGCTACCTTATTGAGGGCGTGGAGAAGCTGCAAAAATAAGAAAAAGGACCCGTTTTTCATGAAAGGCTTTTTTCAAAAGGATATCTTCAAAAAGGACATGAGCCGCCGCGCCTTCTGGATCGCCGTGGCGCTGGTGGTGCTGGCAAAGCTGGCCGTCAGCCGGTTCCAAATGATCTGGGTCTGGGTGGACGGCGCGCCCATCGACGACGAACTGATGTTCCGGGCGGCCCAGAGCATCTCCGCCGGCCAGTGGCTGGGGGAGTATGACTGGCTCACCCTCTCAAAGCATATGTTCTTCGCGGTGTGGCTGGCGCTGTGCAACGCGCTGCACATCCCGTACCTCGCGGCGGGGCAGCTGCTGGCCTGCGGCGGGGCACTGGCCTCGGCGATGGCTTTCGCTCCGGTGCTGCGGCGGTATAAAAGCCGCTTCCTGGTGTTTGCTCTGTTGGCATTCAGCCCGGCGGTGAGCGCCAGTTTTACCCTGCGCGTTTACCGGGACAACATTTTCCCCGCCCTGTGCATGTTCTTCTTCGCGGGGCTTTGCGGCTGGGCGCTGCGCTGGCGGGGGGCGCTGGCAAAGGGCCTGCCCTGGCTGGGCATGTCCGGCCTCGGCCTCGCCCTCGCCTGGCTCACCCGGGAGGACGGCATGTGGCTGCTGCCCTTTGCCGCCGCGGGCAGCCTCATCCTGCTCATCACCGCGTTGCGGGCGGCGATGCCCCTCGCGAAAAAACTGGCCCGGTGCGCCGCGCTGGCCATCCCCTTCGCCCTGCTGGCGGCGGGTATCCTGACCTTCAGCGCCGTGAACTACGCCCATTACGGCGTGTTCACCGTGAGCGATTTTTCCTCCGGCGGCTTTTCCGCCGCCATGGGCGCCATGACGCGGGTGGAAGCAGGCCAGTGGCAGCCGCTGGTGAGCGTGAACGCCGAAGCCCGGCAGCTCCTCTATGAAAAGGTGCCCGCGCTGGCCCCTCTGGAGAAATGGCTGGAGGAGGACGAGGACCTGCAGAACAGCTTCCGCAACCCGGAGCTGGACGACTACCAGTCCGGCAGCTTCTACTGGGCCATCCGCAAGGCGGCCTATTATGAAGGCGTTTACGATAACGCTCAAAAGGCCGAGGAGTACTGGCAGGGCGTGGCGGATACGGTCAACGCCCTGTGCGATGCGGGCGAGCTGCCCTCGAACGGCCCCAAGCGCACCGGCACCACCCCCCCCATCCGGGCGGAGTATGTGGGCCCGGTGCTGGCGGAGGGCATGCGCAGCCTGTGGTACTCGCTGACCTTCGGCGGGTGCGAGCCCTATGATGCGGAGAACCTCTCCATCGGCCCCGCCGAGGATCTGGCGGTCTGGGAAAACTACCTTGGCCAGCGCACCAATTCCGCCGCTCAGGCGGGCACGGCCCTGCCCTATTACAGCCCGCTGCAGCGGCTGGTCTACTTCGGCCTGGAAGCGATTCGGGCCGTCTACGCCGTGGCGCTGCCCGTGGCCTTCGCCGCAGCGGTGGTGCTGCAGGTGAAGAATGCGGCGGCGCTGCTGGGCGACGCGCGCAAAAAGCGGCCCATCGCCCCCGGACGTGGGATGCTGGCGCTGCTGCTGGCAGGCCTTTTCGCCATGGCGCTGCTGCGCTGCTTTATGATCGCCTTCGTGGAGGTGTCCAGCTTCAACATCGGCACCTACGCGATGTATCTCTCCACCGTGCACCCGCTGCTGATTTTGTTCAGCGCGGCGGGCATCCTCACCCTCTGGAAGGAGAACGTTTCATGGCAGAATTGATCGTGGTGGGCGCGGGCGCCGCCGGGTTGATGGCGGCGGGCGCGGCCTGCCGTCTGGGCCACCGGGTCACGGTTCTGGAACACAGCGAGATGCCCGGCAAAAAGATCCTTGTCACCGGCAAGGGACGGTGCAACGTCACCAACGAGTGCGACGAGAACACCTTTTTGCAGAACGTGCGCACCAACCCCCGGTTTTTGTTCTCCTCCATCCACGCCTTCCCGCCCTCGGCCACCATGGAGCTGTTCGAGGAGCTGGGCGTGCCCCTCAAGACCGAGCGGGGCCGCCGGGTGTTCCCGGTGAGTGACCGGGCCGAGGACATCCGCGCCGCGCTGCTGCGGTACGCTGCTGACGCAAACATCGTGATGGACGGGGCAAAGAGCCTTGTGCTGGAAGAGGGACGCTGCGCGGGCGTGGTCACCAAGGGCGGCCGCCGCCTTTTGGCCGACGGCGTGCTGGTGGCCACCGGCGGCGTGTCCTACCCCGGCACCGGCTCCACCGGCGACGGCTACAAACTGGCAAAACAGGCGGGCCACTCCATCGTGGAGCCGGTGCCCAGCCTGTGCAGCCTGGTCAGCCCGGACCCCGCCTGCAAAAAGATGATGGGCCTTTCGCTGCGCAACGTCACCCTGACCCTGCTGCGGGACGACAAGCCCGTGTTCAGCGAGCTGGGGGAGATGCTGTTCACCCACTTCGGCATCTCCGGGCCGCTGACCCTCTCCGCCTCCAGCTACATCCGGGAGATGGAAAAGCACCGCTGGACGGCGGAAATTGACCTGAAGCCCGCCCTGGACGAGGACCAGCTCTATGCCCGGGTGGGCCGGGACTTCCAGCTGCTGGGGGCCAAGAGCGCCCAGGGCGCGCTGGCAAAGCTGCTGCCTGCCAGCATGCAGCCGGTGATGGTGGAGCGCTGGGGCGTGGACCCGGCGCTGAAAGCCAGCCAGATCGACAAGGAGAGCCGCCGCCGGCTGGTCAAGCTGATGAAGCACTGGACGGTGCCCGTCGCCGCCCGGGGCGACCTGGCCCACGCGGTCATCACCAGCGGCGGGGTGAACGTGAAGGAAGTGGACCCCCGCACCATGGCCTCCAAACTCTGCCCCGGCCTTTATTTCGCCGGGGAAGTGCTGGACGTGGACGCCTACACCGGGGGCTATAACCTGCAAATCGCCTTCTGCACCGCCCAGGCGGCGGCGCGGGCTTTTTGAAAGAATCACACAACAAGGAGCATCGGAACAATGATCTCTGTGGCCATCGACGGCCCCTCCGGGGCCGGTAAATCCAGCCTGGCGAAGCGACTCGCCAAGGAGCTGGGCTATCTCTATGTGGACACCGGCGCCATGTACCGGGCCATCGGCCTGTACGCAAAGCGGGCCGGGGCGGACACCAAAAACGCCGCCGCCGTGGAGGCGCTGCTGCCCCGGGTCCGGGTGGAGCTGAAATATGTGGACGGCGCCCAGCGGGTGCTGCTGTGCGGCGAGGACGTGAGCGAGGCCATCCGCGCCGAGGAGATCGGCATGGCGGCCAGCGATGTGTCCGCCCATCCGGCGGTGCGGCGGTTCTTGCTGGACACCCAGCGGAACATGGCCCTCACCCATGACCTGCTCATGGACGGGCGGGACATCGGCACCGTCATCCTGCCGAACGCCACCGTCAAAATTTTCCTCACCGCCTCCCCCGAAGCGCGGGCCAAGCGCCGGATGCTGGAACTGCGGCAGAAGGGTCAGCCGGCGGAGTACGAAACGGTGCTGGAGGACATCCGCCAGCGTGACTGGCAGGACACCCACCGGGAGACAGCGCCCTTGAAGCAGGCGGAGGACGCGGTGCTGGTGGACACCAGCGAGCTGGATTTTGAAGAGAGCTTCCAGGCTCTCAAAAAACTCATCCTCGAGCGGGTGGAAAAATAAAAACAGGCGCGCCGCGCCGAAATGAGGTAGGCAATGTTTTACGCGATCATTGTGCCCCTTGCGTGGGTCATCTGGCATCTGGGCTTCGCCATCAAGGTGGTGGGCCGGGAAAATCTGCCCAAAGACGGCCGGGGCTTCGTGCTGGCCCCCAACCACCTGTCCGCCATCGACCCGGTGTTCGTGGTGCTGGCCCGCTTCTGGGGCAAAAAGATGCTGGTGATGGCCAAAGACGAGGTCATGCATGTGAATCCCTTCTTCACCTGGTTCTTCCGCCAGGTGGGGGTGTTCGGCGTGAGCCGCGGCCGGGGCGACACCACCGCCGTGGAGAACGCCATCGAAAAGGTGCGGGACGGTCAGGGCCTGCTCATCTTCCCCGAAGGCACCCGGTCCAAGACCGGCGAGCCGGGCAAGCTGAAGAGCGGCGCCTTCGTCATTGCCAGCACCGCAGGAGTGGACATGATCCCCTGCCGCATCATCTACCGCCACGGCCGCATGCGCCTGTTCAGCCGGGTGCGGGTGTGCTTCGGCGAGCCCATCCCCGCCGAGACGCTGTATCTGGGCGAGCAGAAGAGCGCCGCCAAGCTGCGGGAGAACAAGCAGCTGCTGCTGGACGCCTGGCAGAAACTCTACGACGAGAACCGCTTTGAGTGAGGAGAGCGCCATGAAGATCATCAAGGCAAAGACCGCCGGCTTCTGCTTCGGGGTGGACCGGGCGGTGAAGCTCACCACCGAGCTGGCCAAAAGCGGCCACAAGGTGGCAACCCTGGGCCCGCTCATCCATAACCCCCAGTGCGTGGCCGAACTGGAAGCGCTGGGCGTGGTCACCGCCGGCAGCCTCGGGGAAGTTCCCGAGGGCTACGAACTGGTCATCCGCAGCCACGGGGTGCCCCGTTCGGTCTACGACCAGATCGAGGCGGCGGGCATTGAGTGCCACGACGCCACCTGCCCCTTCGTGGCCAAGATCCATCGCATCGCCCGCAAGGCCAGCGACGAGGGCGCGGTGCTGCTGGTGGCGGGGGACAAGACCCATCCTGAGGTGCAGGGCATCGTGGGCCACACCGACGGAGAGGTGTTCGTTTTCTCCGATTTGGGCGAGCTGGAGGGCTGGAAAGGCCCTGAAAACCCCGAAAAACCCGTTTTTGTGGTGGCGCAGACCACATTTCAGGTTGCAAAATGGCAAGAATGTGCGGCGTTTATAAAAAAAGGGTATACAAACGCCAAAATATTTGATACAATATGTAGTGCGACGTGGACGAGGCAACAGGAAGCGGAAGACCTCAGCCAAAAATGCGACCTGATGGTCGTCATTGGTGGTCATCATTCTTCCAACACCCAGAAGCTGGCAGCAGTCGCCGCAAAGCACACCCGGTGTGTTACGGTGGAGACGGCCAAGGAGCTGGATCCGGCCTGGTTTTCCGGGGTGCAAACGGTGGGTGTTACAGCCGGGGCTTCCACGCCATCGTCTATTATTGAGGAGGTACTTAACAGTATGAGTGAAGAAATCCGTGACGAGATGAGCTTTGCCGAGATGTTTGCTGAGAGCGAAGCGAATCTCAAGCCTGTGTTCGCAGGCAAGGTAGTGGAGGGCACTGTTACCAGCATTACACCCAACGAGGTGCAGGTGGACATCGGCACCAAGCACACCGGCTTTGTGAAGGTCAGCGAGCTGACCGACGATCCCACCGCCAAGGCTGAGGATCTGGTCAAGGTTGGGGACAAGCTGGACCTCGTCGTCGAGAAGGTCAACGATCAGGAAGGCGTTGCCTACCTGTCCCGCAAGCGCCTGGAAGCCATGAAGGGTCTGGAGGAGGTCCGCAAGGCCGCCGAGGAAGGCACCGTCATGGAGGGCGTCGTCACCGAGACCAACAAGGGCGGCGTGATCGTTCTGGTCAAGGGCGTGAAGGTGTTCGTGCCCCGCAGCCAGGCCACCATGCGCCGCGATGAAGACATCAACGCTCTGGTGAAGCAGAACGTGAAGCTGGTCATCACCGAGTGCGCCGGCCGCAAGATCGTCGGCTCCATCAACAAGGTCACCGCCGAGGCCAACGCTGCCAAGCGTGAGGCTTTCTGGGCTGACGTTGAGGTGGGCAAGACCTACACCGGCGTGGTCAAGAGCCTGACCGCTTACGGCGCCTTCGTGGACGTGGGCGGCGTGGACGGCCTGTGCCACATTAGCGAGCTGAGCTGGAACCGCATCAAGCACCCCAGCGAGGTCGTGAACGTGGGCGACACCATCGAGGTGTACGTCAAGGCTCTGGACACCGAGAACCACAAGGTTTCCCTGGGCTACAAGAAGGCCGAGGACAACCCCTGGGTCAAGCTGCAGAACGAGTATCCCATCGGCAGCGTGTTCACCGCCCCCGTGGTGAGCATCACCAAGTTCGGCGCCTTCGTGCGCATCCTGCCCGGCATCGACGGCCTGGTCCACATCAGTGAGATCAGCAACGAGCGCGTCGAGAAGGTCAGCGACGTGCTGAAGGTGGGCGACGAGGTCAAGGTCAAGCTGCTGGATGTGGACTTCGACAAGAAGCGCATCAGCCTGTCCATGAAGGCCCTGCTCAACGACGAGGCCGAGGACGCCGAGTGATCCATTCCGAACCAAAAAAACACCGTCTGCTTTTGCAGACGGTGTTTTTTTGCGCCCGGACGCCGGGCGGCGGAAAACCGGCAGTGCGGCTTTCGGCCCGCTGAAAGCCCGCGGAAAAAGGTTGGACGGAGGGGTCGCCCCGCCGTGGTACAATGTAGGCATTGAACAAAGGCCGGGCCGCGAGCACCGGCGCGTCCCGGCCAAGATGAAGGAGGAATACACCATGGCGGAGATCCTGCAAAAAATCATCAGCTGCCCCAAGGGCCACTACTACGACGCCAACCAATACGACAGATGCCCGCTCTGCGCGTCGGGAACTTTTCCCGAAACGGAGGACCCCTTCTCCTCGGGCAACGGGGGCGGTGACCGCCCCCGGGAGCAGCCCGGCCGGAATTTCAGCAATACCATCGACCCGCTCACGCCGACGAACCCGGGGAACAACATGGGAAAGACCCAGTTCGTGGACGTGGACGCCCCCGCCGGCGCTCCCGCCCCGGTGGTGGGCTGGCTGGTGGCGGTGGATGGCCCCTGCCGGGGCACCGACTACCGCATCCACACCGGCTACAACTACATCGGCCGGGAGACGGGCGACATCCGCATCCAGGGGGACGCTGCCATCTCCGCCGAAAAGGACGCCAACGTGACCTATGTGCCCCAGACAAAGCGTTTTTACATCGCCCACGAGCTGGGCAAGAACGTGCTGCTGGTGAACGACCTGCCGGTGATCGGCGGCGGCGTGGAACTGCACAACTACGACCGCATCACCATCGGCAACACCAAGCTGCTGTTCGTGGGGCTGTGCGGCGAGCAGTTCAGCTGGGCCGACGGAGGAAAGACCGATGGCTGAGTGGCTGGTATTCGACCCGGACACCGGCCTGCTGGCCGCCTTCTGCCTGCCGGTGTGGGCGGCGACGCTGGCGGTGTTCGTGCCGCTGGCACTGGCGGTGGCGGCGATCGTCGCCCTTCTGTTGATGCGCCGGCGCGCCCGCCGCCGGGCCGCCGCGTCCTGGGAGCCGGGCCCGGTGACGGGCTACGAGGTCGGCAAGCTCCACCAGCAGGGGGCCCGGGAGTGCCAGCAGGACTGCTTCGCTGTGTCTGACCAGGCGCTGCTGCCCACCCACGGGCTGCTGGCAGTGGTGGCGGACGGCATGGGCGGCCTTTCGGACGGCGATCGGGTGAGCGCCGCCGCCGTGCAGGCAGCCCTGGACGCCTTTGCCCAGCGCCCCGGCGACGAGGGGGGAGAGGTGACCCTGCTGGCGCTGGCGGGCCGGGCAGTGCAGGCGGTGAACGAGCTGCTGGGCCCCGAGGGCCTGCGCAAAAGCGGCTCCACCCTGGTGCTGGCGCTGCTGCGGGAGGGCAAACTCCACTTTCTCACCGTGGGCGACAGCCGCGTCTGCCTGTGGCGGCGGGGGACGCTTTACCAGCTCAACCGGGAGCACATCTACCGCAACGAGCTGGCCCTGCGGGCGGTGAACGGCGAACTTTCCCTGGCCGCCGCCCTGGGGGACGAAAAGGGCGGCGCGCTCACCAGCTTTGTGGGCATGGGGGCCCTCAAGGGCGTGGACCTGCCCGCCGCCCCCCTGCCTCTCGCACCCGGCGACCGGGTGGTGCTGATGAGCGACGGGGTGTACAACGCCCTTTCCCGGGAGGAACTGAACGAAGCCCTGAACGCCCCGCCGGAAAAGGCCGCCCGGGCGCTGGAGAGCGCCATCGCCGGCAAGGGCTTTTCCGATCAGGACAACTACACCGCCGTGATCCTGGCCTGCCGCGGCGGGCAGGCGGAGGCGGACGGCGCATCTTAAACAGAGAAGGGGTGCCTTGGCATTGATCCGATACGCAAGTTACACCGACCAGGGCGGCCGGGCGCGCAACGAGGACACCGTGGCCTGCCGCCGGCTGAACGCCGACCGGCTCTGCGTGGCCCTGGGCGACGGCCTGGGGGGCCACGGAAAGGGCGAGGAGGCCTCGGCGGCGGCGGTGCGCGCCATTCTGGCCGGCTGGAGCGGCGCCGCCGACCCCGCCGAGCTCAAGGCGCTGGTGGGCCGGGCCCACCGGGCGGTGCTGGCCCTGCAATCCCCCGCCTGCCGCATGAAGACCACCGCGGCGGTGCTGGCCCTGGAGCCGGGCCGCTGCGCCTGGGCCTACGCTGGCGACAGCCGCATCTATCGCTTTGAGGGCGGGCGGCTGGCCTGGCAGAGCCGGGACCACAGTGCCTCCCAGATCGCGGTGCTGCTGGGGCAGATCACCCCGGACCAGATCCGCTTCCACGAGGACCGGGCCTGCATCTACCGGGCCCTGGGCCAGGAGGGGGACCTGGAGGCGGACGGCGGCGAAACGGCCCTGCCCGCCGGGGACTGCGCCTTCCTTTTGTGCACCGACGGCTTTTGGGAGTATGTGCTGGAAGAGGAGATGGAGCAAACGCTGGCCGCCGCCGACTCCCCCCAGGCGTGGCTCGCGGCCATGCGGGCGCTGCGGTGGCAAAAGGCCCCGCCAAACAGCGACAACAACACCGCCGTCGCCCTGTGGCTGCGGGCGGAACCGGAAGAACACCGAGAGGAGAATGACTGATGAAACGTGTGTTTGCGATCCTGATGAGCCTTGTGCTGGCGGCGGCCCTCGCCTGCCCGGCCCTTGCGGCCAGCGACGTGATCACCACCGCCCGCCACGGCATCGCGGTGGTGGCGGTGGGCATCCAGGTGGGCGACCAGTGGGAGGAAGCCGGCTGGGGCAGCGGCTTTTTCGTGGGCGAAAAGAACCAGCCGGTGGAGTATCTCATCACCAACCACCATGTGGTGGAGTACTACCTGGAAAACGGCGCCGGCGAGCTGCTCATGGGCACCAACGCCAGCGGCGGCGTGGTGACGGGCCGGGCCAAGGTGCGGGTCTATTTCGACAGCCAGGACTTCACCGAGGCCTATGTGGTGGATTACGACGCCACCCGTGACCTGGCGCTGGTGCGCCTGTCCGCCGCCACCGACAAGCGGGCGGCCCTGACCCTGTGCAGCCCCACCGACGACATGGTGGGCGACACCGTGTACACGGTGGGCTACCCCGGCATCTCCGACAACGTGCTGAAGGAATCCACCACCACCCGCGGCGAGTCGGACGCCACCGTGAGCACCGGCATAGTGAGCCGCATCTCCACCGTGGCGGGCACCGGCGTGGGGCAGATCCTCACCGACGCGGAGATCCGCCACGGCAACTCCGGCGGGCCGATGGTGAACGGGCGGGCCCAGGTGCTGGGGGTGAACACCTACTCGGTGGCCAACACCGCCGGCGAGCAGGCCAACTACGCGGTGAACATCAACGAGGCGCTGCCCATGCTCAACGCCAACAATGTGCCCTACACCATGGCCGGCGGCATCCCCTGGGTGCTGGTCGGGCTGGCGGTGGGCCTGGTGGCGGCCGCGGCGGCAGCCGTGGCGGTGGTGCTGGTGGTGAAAAAGCGGAAAAAAGCCGCCCCCGCAACGCCGCCCGCCAAGGCGCCTTCCGCCAACGACTCCGGCTACCGGCTGCAGGGCGTGGCGGGCGCGCTGGAGGGCAGGCGGTTCGCCCTGCCCTCCTCCGGCCAGCTCATCCTGGGTCGCGACCCCGCCCGCTGCACCGTGACGTTGCCCACCACCACCGCCGGCGTCAGCGGCTGCCACTGCGCGGTGTGGGTGGAAAACGGCGAGCTCTATCTGAAGGACATGGGCTCCACCCACGGCACCTTTGTGAGCCCCGGCAGCCGCCTGAGCGGCGGGCAGACCATCCGCCTTCGCCCCGGCGAGGCCTTCTGGCTGGGCGGCCAGGCCCAGACCTTTGTGGTGGCGGAAAGGAGGCCAGGCTGATGGCTCGGGAATTCTGCCCCCACTGCATGAAGGACGTTCCCCCGGGCAGCCGGTATTGCCCCTGGTGCGGGCAGGACGCCGGCGCCCGCGCCGCCGACCACCAGCTGCCGGTGGGCACGGTGCTGGTCAGCCCCGCCCGCAACAGCTTTTTGGTGGGCGTGGCCAAGGGCGAGGGGGGCTTTGGCATCACCTACATCGGCAAGGAGCTGAACAGCGGCCGGTCGGTGGCCATTAAGGAGTATTTCCCGACGCGCTGCCAGCCCCAGCGGGACCTGCGGGGCAACCTTTTGCCTCTGGAGGGCACCGGGGAGATCTACCAGCGGGGCAAGAACAGCTTTCTCAGCGAGGCCAGCATGGTGCGGGCGGTGAGCGGGCTGTCCTCCATCGTACAGGTACTGGATTTTTTTGAAAAAAACAACACCGCTTACATGGTGATGAACTACCTGGACGGGGTGACCCTGCGCCAGGCGCTGAGAGCCGGCCAGACCTTTGAGCCGGTGCCGCTGCTGCAAAAGGCCCTGCCCCTGATGAGAGACCTGGGCCGCCTCCACCGGGCGGGGGTGCTCCACCGGGACATCGCCCCCGACAACCTGATGCTCATGCCGGACAGCTCCCTCACCCTTTTGGACTTCGGCTGCGCCCGCTCCATGGAGGACGGCCGCTCCATGACGGTGGTGCTGAAACCCGGCTTTGCCCCCATCGAGCAGTACCAGACCCGGGGCCAGGGCCCCTACACCGACATCTACGCCCTGTGCGCCACCCTGTACTACTGCATCACCGGCCAGGTGCCCCCCGCCGCGCCGGACCGCCTGTTCATGGCGATGACGGACGGCGCCGACAAGCTGGTCCCCCCCGGCGCCCTGGGGGTGGAGATGGACGCCGAGCTGGAGCGGTTGCTGCTTTGGGGGACGGAGCTGCAGCCCACCGCCCGCCCCGGCTCCATGGAGGAGCTGGCGGATCGGTTCGAGGCCCGGCTGGAGAAATTGAAACCGCCCCCCGGCCCCTGGATAGAGGACCCGCCGCCCCCGCCCCTGCCGCCCACCTTGTGGCAGCGGCTGCGCGCGGGCCGGATCTGGGCGGCGGGCTATGCACGGACGGGCCAGCGTCGGCTGCAGAAACTGCTGGACGAGCGGGCCCACATGCTGCTGACGGCGGCGGGCGCCGTGATCCTGGGGCTGGCGATCCTTGTTTTGGTGCTGCTCTTCGCCTGACCTGCCCAAAAAAGGGGAAATGCTTGTGAAACGAAACGATTTCTGTCATTATTATAGTAACGCGCGAAAGAAAGGAGGACTGCCGCCGTGGAAAAGAAATTCTGCACCTACTGCATGAGCCCGGTGCCCCCCGGCGGCAGCTGCCCGGTGTGCGGCCTCACCGAGGGGGCCTACAGGCCCTCGCCCCATCACCTGCCCCCCGGCACCGTGCTGCAAGACCGGTATCTGGTGGGCCGGGTGCTGGGCGAGGGCGGCTTTGGCATCACCTACATCGGCTGCGATCTGCGGCTGGAGATGAAGGTGGCCATCAAGGAGTACTACCCCCTGGACCGCTCCACCCGCAACGCCGCCGTGTCGCTGGAGGTCACCGGCTTCATGGGCCTGGCCGCCCGCAGTTTTGAGCGGGGCAAGCAGCGCTTTCTGGACGAGGCCCGCACCATGGCCCGGCTGGCAAAGCAGCAGGTGATCGTGGGGGTGCGGGACCACTTCGAGGCCAACAACACCGCCTACATCGTGATGGAGTACATCGAGGGCACCACCTTCAGCGAGCTGGCCCGCCAGCGGGGCGGGCGCATCCCCCCGGAGGAGCTGTTCGCCATTCTGGAGCCGCTGTTCGGGGCGCTGAGCATCGTCCATGAGAACGGCCTGCTCCACCGGGACATCGCCCCCGACAACCTGATGCTGGAAAACGGCCGGGTGCGCCTGCTGGACTTCGGCTGCGCCCGGGAGGCCAGCCAGGGCAACGAGACCCTGACCATCACCCTGAAACACGGCTACGCCCCGCTGGAGCAGTACCAGCAGAAGGGCCAGGGCCCCTGGACCGACATCTATGCCCTGTGCGCCACCATCTACTTCTGCCTCACCGGCAAGGCCCCGCCCCCGGCGCTGGACCGCATCGCCCAGGATGAGCTGCTGCGGCCCGGCAAGCTGGGGGTGGCGCTGCCCCCCTGGCAGGAGGCCGCCCTGCTCAAGGGTCTGGCCACCGCCCCTCACCGGCGTTTTCGCACGGTGGAGGAGCTGCGGGCCGCCCTCTACGAGGCGCCCGTCGAGCCGGCGCCGCCCCCACCGCCCCCGCCGCCGGACGACGAAAAGAAAGTTTTGCCCGACGATGAAAAGGGAGTTTCATCGAACGACGAAAACAAGATCCCGGTCAACGACGCGCCCGGCACAGACGACACGGGCGACGGGCCCGTTCCCCCCGCCCCTTCCCCTCCCCGCTGGCTGTGGCCGGCAGCGGGGGCCGCCGCGGCGCTGGCGGCGGCCATCTGGGCGGGCATGGCGCTGGGCGGCCAAAACACCCTTCCCGTCGGCACCTCCGGCGTCACCTCCCTTTCGGGCGCGGCCTCGCAGCTGCCGGCCGGCCCGGACGCCGCGTTCTCCTGGGAGGACGCGGTGGCCTTCACCGGCTCCTCCGAGGAGGAGCTGCGGGCGCTGCTGGAGGACGAGGACGTGGCTGCCGTGGCGCTGCCCGCCGGGTGCGAGCTGACCGTGCAGGCGCAGGATCTGGAACTTGCCAAACCCCTGCTGGTGGAGCAGGGCGCCTGCCTGCGCCTGTTCCACAGCCTCACCGTGGCCGGGGGCGGCCTTGTGCGGGTGGAGGGCATACTGGAAAACAACGGCCTGCTTCGCACCGCAAACGCCGGCGCGGTGGAGATCGGCTCCACCGGCACGCTCTGCGGCAACTGCCTGTTCTGGATGGAGCGCGAGGCCGACCTGACGGTGGAAGAGGGCGGCAGCGCCTCCCTGGGCGACGAGGACTTTGACCAGGGGGGCCTCCAGCAGCACTTCCTGGCCCGGTCGGAGGAGGAGATCTTCGCCGACGCGGTGTATGTGACCAGCTGGAAAGAGTTCCGGGCCGCGGTGACCCGCGCCGACAGCCCCGCCGTCGTCATCGACGGGGATATGGAGCTGCTGCTGGACGGCAGCTGGACCTGCCGGGTGCCCCTTGCCATCAGCGAGGGGGTCACGGTGACCGCCTCGGCCCCCGAAGGGATGGACGTCTTTGCCGCCGGCCTGCTGGTGGACAGCATCCCCCTGCTGGTGAACCACGGCGTGCTGGACTGCTCGCTGACCACGGGCAGCTGGACCACGACCGTCCCGTCTGCCGCCACCCTGCTGGTGAATTACGGCGAGGTGCGGGGCAGCCTCTTCCTGGATGCCCCCGGCGCCCTGGTGAACTACGGTGAGGTCACCTCCCGGTCCGCCCAGGTCCTTCAGACCGACGTGTACACCACCGGCTTGTGGACCCAGCAGGGCGAGGGGGACCAGAACTGGATGAACTTCTACGAGCGCACCGTCTGCAACATGGGCCAGTTCACCATTGCGGGCGAAAACTGGGTCAACCTGGCCAACAGCACCCGCTTTGTCAACAGCGGCACCCTGACGGTGGCCGGCGGCGGCCGGCTGGAAAACCAGGCCCTGCTGGACAACAGCGGTGTTCTGCGGCTGGAGGCGGGGGCCGAGCTGGCCAACTGCGGCCTGTTCCTGCCCCGCGGCTCCAGCTGCGCGGGCGCGCTGGAGCTGGACGAGGCGGCCCTGTTCAGCCACTGCGGCCTGGTGAACTGGATGGACACCGGGCCCCAGGCGCTGGCCTGCCAGGTGGCGGAGGGGGGCGGCCGGGCCCTGGCCCTTGACCCCGCCGGCGAGCGCCGGGTGGCGGACGAGGCCGCCCTGCGGGAGGCCCTGGCGGACGAGAGCTGCACCCTGATCCGGCTGGAAGGGGATGTGGCCCTGGCCGGGGATGTGACCCTTTCCAAGGGGCTGGACACCGGCGAGGCGCGCCTCACCGTCACCGACGGCGACCTCACCCTGGAGGGGGAGGTCGCGGCGCTGACGGGCAGCGTGGACCTTTCCGGGGGCGCCCTTGCCCTGCGGGACGGGGCCACGGCCCTGCTGGCCGCGCTGGACAACTGCGCCGGCCTGGCGCTGGAAAACGCCCTGCTGGCCTGCGACGCGCCGCTGGCCCTGGCCGAAAGCCAGACCTGGCTGGGGCAGGGCAGCTGCCTGCTGGCCCTGCAAGGGCTGGAGCTGGAAAACAGCGGCCTGCAGGAGCAGGACGGCATGCTCCGGGCCTGCGGCTCCTTTGCGCTGAAAAACAGCGAAGTGGAGCTGGGGGGCGGCGAGCTGCTGGTGTACAACGCCGATCTGCTGGTGGACGAAGGCTCCTCCATCACCTCCGGCGAGGACGCGAAGGTGGAGTTCCAGTACAACCACGACCAGTTCTCCCGGCGGCTGGCGGGCGAACTGACCCTGGGCGGCGACAGCCGCATCAGCGCCGCCGTGACGGTGAGCGGCGCCCTGGTCAACCGGGGCACCCTGGCCTTTGGCGGCACCCTCACCGTGGCCGGCAGCCTGGACAACCAGGGCGCCCTGGTGGCGGCGGGCGGCGCGCAGCTGGTGGTGGCGGAGGGCGGCCGGTTCACCGGCAGCCAGCCGGTTGCGGGCTGAAGCAAAAAGTGAGAGCCGCCCCATGGACGAAGGTCCATGGGGCGGCTCTTTGCGCTGTTATTGGGGCTGCTCGGCAAACAGGCTGGCGATGACCTGCTCCATCCGGTCGCTCATGAACTCGTCCTCCTCGGCGCTGATGGCGTAGAGGATGAGCCAGTCGAAGGGGTTGCGGGTGTCCAGCTGGGCCATGCCGCAATCGGCCAGCATGGCGTTCAGGGTCCACCAGTGGTCCTCCACCCGCTCCTCCTGGGTGATGTAGCTCTCGTCCAGCTCCCGGTAGGCGTCGTTGCCGTTCAGGCTGTTCTCGGTGACCACATACAGCAGCATCAGCAGCTTGCGGGGCACGTCCTCCTGGTGGTTGCGGATGTTCTTCAGGGCGGTGGCGTTGGGCCAGTTCTGCTTGATGAGCTTCTGGATCAGGGTGTAGCTGGAGCGGCTGCGGGCGGCGGGCATCTGCAGCGACAGGTAGCTGTCCATCACCGTTTCGATGGAATAATCCTGCTCCTTTTCCTCCGCCCAGGCGGGGGCTGGGTGGATGAGCTGGTCCAGGTAGCGCTCGAAATAGTAGTAGCTGCGCAGGTGCAGCCTGCCGAAGTAGCGCAGGTTCCTTCGGTAGCAGGCGCGCAGGTCCTGGGGCGTTTGCGCCAGCAAAAACTCGTTCTGCATCTCGTGGGTGAGCCGGCTGGTCCAGCCCTGCTGCAGCTGCTCCACGCCCGCCGCCGGAGGCAGGCTCTCGTAGAACTCCCGCGCTTCCCGGTAGCTGTAGTCGCCCCGCAGGAACCACACATACACCGCCTCCCAGCCGGTGCGGTACTGCACCCCGTAGCCGGTGAAGGCCCCCAGCAGATAGTTCAGCTGGCTCTCCTCCAGCCCCAGGGCGAAAGCGATGCGGTAAAAGTCCTCACGGGCGGTGGGCAGGTTGCGGCCAGCCAGCCAGTTGCGCACCCGCCGGCCCACCGACTCGTGGTTCGCGCCCGGCTCCTCCTGCAGGTAGAAGTCCACCAGCCGCTCGGCCAGGTCCGGCGCGGGGTACATGCCCCGCAACGTTTCCGCGAAGGAACGCAGGGGGATGCGCCCCTCCCGCAGGTAGCGCACCGCCATGGAGGGGGTCATCTGCCCGTGGAGGATATTGTCGTATTCCACGGCGGAAAGCCGCGTGAGCGGAACAGGCATGAGTTTTTCTCCCCTTTTTCCGTATATTTATTTATTATAGCACAGCGGCGCGTTTTTTGAAGGGGGCAAACGCAACCGCCGCAAAAAAAGCGGCGGGGCCGCGCCGCCGCGCGAAAGGGGCTGGGCAAACGGCGGGCGGTATGGTATACTGGAAAAAAGACAAACCGCGCCGCCTTTTGGCGGCAGAACAGGAGGTTTTTGACTATGAAAGGTTCCGCGTTTCGTCTGGCCGGCCTGATTTTGGGCATCGTGGCGTCCGTGGCCGCCGTGGTGGCCATCGTGCTCAGCGCCGTGGGCATGAGCAAGGCGCGTCAGTGCAAGCAGTGCAAACTGGGAGGAGGCTTAAAATAATGGACAATGCCGCAATCCTGGCCAAAGTGGACCACACCCTGCTGAAACCCGAGTCCACCTGGGCCGACATCAAGAAACTCTGTGACGAGGCCATGGAGTACCACACTGCTTCGGTGTGCATCAACCCCTGCTTTGTGAAGCAGGCCGCCGAGTACATGAAGGGCGCCGTGCCGGTGTGCACGGTGATCGGCTTCCCTCTGGGCGCCACCGACACCGCCACCAAGGTGTTCGAGGCCAAGACCGCCATTGAGAACGGCGCGGAGGAAGTGGACATGGTCATCAACATCGGCCGCTTGAAGGCGGGCGACGCGGCCTTTGTCACCGATGAGATCGCCGCCACCAAAAAGGCGGTGGGTGACCATGTGCTGAAGGTCATCATCGAGACCTGCCTGCTCACCGACGCCGAGAAGGAGACCATGTGCCAGGCCGTGATCGACGCCGGGGCCGACTTCATCAAGACCAGCACCGGCTTCTCCACCGCCGGCGCCACCTTCGCGGACATCGAGCTGTTCAACCGCTGCTGCGCGGGCCGCTGCAAGATCAAGGCCGCGGGCGGCATCTCCACCCTGGACGACGCGGTGCGCTTCATCGAGCTGGGCGCCGACCGTCTGGGCACCAGCCGCATCGTGAAGCTGGTGCAGGGCGTGGAGGCTCAGGGCTACTGAGCCGCCGGTTCATAAGAAAAAATTGCCTCCCATATCCTTGTAAAAAAGGGTATGGGAGGCGTTTTGTATGTTGTACGCGATGCTGGCCACCACGCTGGCGGGCCTTTCCACCGCGCTGGGCGGGGCGCTGGGCGCGCTGCGCCGGCCCGGCCGCCGGGGCATGGCCTTTTCCATGGGCTTCGGCGCGGGGATCATGGTGGCCGTCAGCCTGATGGATATGCTGCCGGCGGCGCTGGGGCGGTATCTGGCGGCCTTCTCCCCGCTGCGGGCGGGGGCGATGGCCGCCAGCCTGGTGCTGCTGGGGCTCGCGGCGGGGGCGCTTTTGGAGAAACTTCTGCCGGAGGAAGCCGCTTTTTCCGGCGGCGAGGAGGGCAGAGTGCTGCGCAGCGCCCTGGTCACCGCGCTGGCCCTGGTGGGGCACAATCTGCCGGAAGGCGCCATGACCCTCTTCGCCTCCCTGGAGGACCCGGCGGTGGGTGTGCGGCTGGCGGTGGCCATCGGCCTGCACAATCTGCCCGAGGGGCTGGCGGTGGCGCTGCCGGTGCTCTACGCAACAAAAAGCCGGGGCCGGGCCTTTCTGGCGGCGCTGGCCTCGGGTCTGGCGGAGCCGGCGGGGGCGCTGCTGGCCTGGGGGCTTTTGGGCGGGCGCATCACCGCGGGCGTCGTCACCGGAATGGCGGCGCTGGTGAGCGGCGTGATGTGTTGGGTAAGCGCGGCGGAGCTGCTGCCCACCGCCCTGTCCCTGGGCAAAAAGGAGACCGCGGCAGCGGGCTTCGGAGCCGGCCTTTTGGCGATGACCCTTGGAATCGCCCTCCTTTCGTGATATAATAAACTTCGTATATATAAAAGGGGGTGGCAGCTGTGAGATGGATCAAAGGAGCCGCGGCACTGGCGGCGGTGTGCCTTCTGGCCGGCTGCGGCGCCGCGCCCGCCGGCGTGGAGGATCTGCTGCGCGCGCCCCAGCTGGACGGCCAGCAGAACGAGGTGGAAAAGGCTCTTATCGCCTATCTTGGCGAGACGCCCCAGATGAAGTATCCCACCACCGGCGAGCATCTTTCCCCCTTTGTGTTCGACGACTGGAACGGCGACGGTGTCACCGACGCCGCCGCGCTGTATGTGAGCAGCGCCAAGGGGCAGAACGTCCACCTCGCGGTGCTGGAATCGGTGGACGGCGCATGGGCGGTCACCCAGGAGCGGGAGGGCCTTGCCACCTCGGTGGAGAGCATCGAGACCGCCAGCCTGCGGGGAGCCGAGGGTTCTCAGCTGCTGGTGGGTTACGCCGCTGCCTCGGGGGAGAAGTATCTGGCGGTCTATTCCTATCAGGACCAGACGCTCAACGAGGTGTTCCACCAGTCCTACTCCCAGTACGAGCTGCGGGACATCAGCGGCACCGGCGGCAACGACCTGGTCATCATCGGCCCGGAGACCGACAGCGGCCTGCAGCTGCAGATGCTCACCGCCCAGGACGGCCAGTTCATCCCGGTGATGCCGCCGCTGGCCGTGGGCAATCAGTTCACCAGCTGCGAAGGCCTCTACACCAGCAAGGGCGACGACGGCAGCGACTACCTCATTCTGGACGGCCAGACCGGCAGCGCCAACAGCCTGGCCAGCATGATCCTTTACTACGACGCCCGCCAGCAGCAGCTGGTGACCTATCATCCCATCACGGTGGACGATCTGTTCACCGCCACCCAGCGTTATTCCAGCCTGCTGAAAAGCCAGGACATCGACGACGACAGCACGGTGGAGATCCCCGTCCAGCTGGACGGCGCCGGCATGGAGAACCTGGCGGTGAACCGGCTGAGCTTCGTGGCCTGGATGGACTACACCACCGAGTACGAGCAGGTAAAGAGTTTTGGTGTGGCGGACTTGGAATACGGCTATTATCTGGAACTGCCCTCCGAGTGGCAGGGCCAGATCATGCTCACCGACGGCGACGAGCCGGACAGCTGGCAGGTGCGCAGCGCCGACGGCGAAGCGCTGCATCTCACCGTCCGGGTGGTGGAGCCCAACACCCAGGGCGCCGGCTACTTCCAGCTGGGCAACCTGGGCGCCCAGCGGGTACAGGCCCGATTGGGCACGTCCGACTGGTACCTGCAGTCCGGCGACCTGCTGCGCGGGTTCCGGCTGCTGTGAGCGCCGTTCAAAACGAGACAAGGCGGGCTTCGCGGCCCGTTTAAAGGAGGTCAAACCATGAGACGAGTTCTGGTAGTGGAAGACGAGGACAGCATCCGCGAGCTGATCGCCCTCAACCTGCGCATGGCGGACTACGAGGTGCTGGAGGCGGAGAGCGCCGAAAAGGGCCTCGCGCTGCTGGGCAGCGAGGGCGGCTGCGACGCCGCGGTGCTGGATGTGATGCTGCCCGGCATGAACGGCTTTTCTCTGTGCGAGGCCATCCGCCGGGACGACGCCAACATCGGCATCATCATCCTCAGCGCCAAGAGCATGGAGCAGGACAAGATCCGCGGCCTGTCCATCGGCGCCGACGACTACATGACCAAACCTTTCAGTGTTTCGGAGCTGCTGGCCCGCATCGACGCGCTGTGCCGCCGGGTGCAGCGCACCGGCCAGAACGCCGCCGAGGCCGACGACTCCCGGCTGGTGAGCGGTCAGTTCGTGCTGGACCAGAAGAGCCGTGTGCTCTACAAAAAGGGCGAGCCCATCGACCTGACCCAGGTGGAGTTCCAGATCATGGAGCTGTTCTTCCAGAACCCGGGGGCCGCCCTGGTGCGGGAGAAGATCCTGGAAGGCGTGTGGGGCGAAAACTATTACGGCGACGTGAAGATCGTGGACGTGAACATCCGCCGCCTGCGCATGAAGATCGAGGACGAGCCCTCCAGCCCCAAGCACATCCTCACCGTCTGGGGCTATGGATACCGCTGGAACGGCTGAAGCCGGCAGCAAAGGGGAAAGGAGGCAGGCTGTGAGCAGTATCACCCGACGCTGGCTGCAGGGCAGCCTGCTGGTGACCCTGCTGCTGGTGGCGCTGGCGGAAGGGTTTTTCATCTATGCCATCTGGTCCGGTTATTACAACGGGGCGCGGCAGGCCATCCTCAGCCGCATCTCCAGCATCTCCGGCCAGCTGAACATCGTCACCGGCGCGAACCCGGCCCTCACCGCGTCCAGCCGCAGCCAGCTGCTGCACCGGGCGGTGGAGCAGTTCGACGAAAAGGATAAATTTGAGTTCATGCTGCTGGATTCCGCCGGCCAGCCGCTCATTACTTCTTCCGGCGCGGTCATCCGCTACGATGCCCCGCCCGAGGACTTCACCCTCGCCCTCTCCGCCAGCAGCGGCCAGGGCGAGATGATCTACACCGACGAGAGCGGCCACCGGGTGATGGCCATCACGGTGCTGGTGCCCTACGCCTGCGAGGACGCCGCCGCCATGCGCATGCTCACCAGCCTTTCTCTGGTGGACGAGGAGCTGACGCGGCAGGTGCTGCTGGCGCTGGGCGTGGGCGCGCTGATCATCGTGTTCACCGTCTGGAGCGGCCTGTTCTTTGTGGGCAGCATCGTTAAGCCGGTGCACCAGATCGAGGAGGCGGCCACCGCCATCGCCCGGGGCGATCTGTCGGTGCGCCTGCCCGACACACCCTACGACGACGAGATCGGCCGGCTGTGCCAGCGCATCAACGAAATGGCGCAGGAACTGAGCAAGACCGAGCGGATGCAGAACGAGTTCATCAGCTCGGTGAGCCACGAACTGCGCACCCCCCTCACCAGCATCCGGGGCTGGGTGGAGACCATTGCCGCCATCCGCGACCCCGAGGACGAAAACTACCGCAAGGGCCTGTCCATCATCGGCCAGGAGACCGACCGCCTGTACACCATGGTGGAGGAGCTGCTCAGCTTCTCCCGGCTGCAGAGCGGCGTCAAGCTGGAGTGCCAGCCGCTGGACCTGGTGGCGGAAGTCACCGACGCGGCCCTGTTCATGCAGCCCCGCATCGAAAAGGAAGGCCTGCGCCTTGTCTACGAGGAGCCGGAGCTGCCGCTGCCCATCTGGGCGGACCCCGCCCGGCTACGGCAGGTGTTCGTCAATGTGCTGGACAACGCCGTCAAATACTCCTGCCGGGGCGGCGCCATCACCATCGACCTCTTGCAGGAGGGCGAAAACGCCTATGTCACCATCACCGACCAGGGCCGGGGCATCCTGCCCGAGGACCTGGAAAACGTCAAGCTCAAGTTCTTCAAGGGCAAGGGCGCGGTGCGGGGCAGCGGCATCGGCCTGGCCGTGGTGGACGAGATCATGACCGCCCTGGACGGCTCGGCGGACATCGACTCCCAGCCCGGCGTGGGCACCACCGTCACCCTGCGGCTGCCGCTCTACCGGCCCGGCCCGGCGGTGGAAACTTAACGGAAAGGAAGGGCGCCTGTCGCCCAAAACACACCTATGCTGATGTTCCTTGCAATGCTGTGCCTGCTGGTGCTGGCGGCAGCGCTGCTCACATACGCGGCGGGGCTGCACTTTGCCCAGTCGCTGCCCCTTGTCCTCACGTTGGGCGCGCTGGCGGCCTATCTGTTCACCGCCGCGGGCGAAAAGGAGTGGCTGGCGGCGGCGCTGCCCGTGGTGCTGGCGGTGCTGGCCGTGCTGGCCTGGCGGCGGAGGAAGGAACCAAAGTCCCCGGCCTTCGGGCCTGCCTTTTTCGCTTTTCTGCTGGCCATGGCGGTCGTGGTGGCTTTCACCGGCCATCTGCAGCTGACCATCTTTGACGACCTCTCCCACTGGGGCCTGTTCACCCGTCAGATCTGCGCCATCGACCAGTTCCCGAACGCCGCCCGGAGCGCCTCAGAGTTCGGCGATTACCCGCCCGCCATTCAAATGCTGGCGGCGCTGCTGCATCTGGGCAGCCGGCGTGCCACCGTGCAGACCATGTTCATCTCCCAGCTGCTGTGGTACGTCGGCCTGACGCTGCCGCTGCTGGCGGACTTCGGCTGGCCGAAGCGCCGCTGGGCCGGCCTGCTGCAGGTGGGCGGCATGACCGGCTTCCTGCTGGTGTTCCCCGCGTTTTTCACCAAGTACCATCAGATGAGCCTGGTGGTGGAGCCGGTGATGGCCCTGCTGCTGGGTTGGGCGCTGCTCACCGCCTGGCGCAGCCCCCGCCCCGGCTTCTGGGAGATGGCGGCGGTCAGCGGCGCGCTGTCGGTGCTGGTGATCTCCAAGAGCACCGGCCCCCTCTACGCCCTCACGGGCATGGCGGCGGTGCTCATTCTGTGGCGGGAGCCGCTGGCGGAGACCATTCGCCGGGGCGGGGTGTGGGCCCGGCTCACGGCGCTGGGCGCAGCGCTGGCCGTGCCCGCCTTCTGGGCCAGCTGGGAGGTGCTCAGCCGCCTGAAAGGCACCAGTTCCTACTTCACCGAAGACCTGCAGAACGGCGCCTTGAGCGCCGAAAATCTGCGGGCGTTCCTCACCGGCCAGGGCGAGGCGCGGGCGGTGAGCGCCCACTTCCTCAGCTTCTTCTGCCTCGAGCCGCTCAACCGGGCCACGGGGATTTCCGCTTTGGGCTGTATCGTGCTGTTCTGGGCGCTGGTGTGGCTGCTGGGCCGCCTTGTGCCCGCGCGGGCCCGGGCGCTGCGCATTGCCGGCGCTGTGCTGACCGGGGTGCTTCTGGTCTATGCGGTGGGGCTGTGCTTCTCCTACCTCTACCTCTTTGACGCGGACGAGGCGAAGCAGCTGGCGGCGTACCATCGCTACATCGGCCCGCTGCCCATCGCCATGGTCTATCTGACGCTGGGGGCGCTGGCGCCCTTTGCCGGGCGGCTGCACACGCCCAAACGCAGGGCCGCGGCCCTTGCCTGTGCCGCGGCGGCGTTCGCTGTGGGGGTCAACTGGACGGCCGCCACCGAACTTGTGCCGGGATGGTTCCTGGAACATCGCCAGCTGGACCCCCAGGAGGCGAACTGGGCCCGGGAGCAGACCGAGCTGCAGCCGGTGTTCGATTCCTTCCCCGAAGAACTCCGCAGCGCTGACGCGGCCACGCTGGTGGTCACCGACGGCCCCCGCTGGGACCACGACTGCCGCCTTTACAAATTTGATCTGACGCCGGGGCAGACCTTCGCGCTCAACCCTGTGGAGCATGGCGACGCCATGGCGGAAGTCTACGCTCAGTGGGCGGCGGATGTGCGCCCGCTCCGGTATGTGTACTGCGCGTGGGACGGCGAGGCCGTGGCCGCGCAGGCGCAGCTGACCGACGCCGACGGCACGCCGCTGCGGGCCAACTGCCTGTATCGGCTGCATGCGGACGGCAGCCTTGTTTTGGAGAAGGAACTGGCCGCGCCGGCCCGCTGACCGGCAGATACCAAACAACAGCCCGGGCCGCCGGGCGAACGAAGGAGAACTATGGAAAAACCAAAGGAATGTTTCAAGACCAGCGTGGGCGGGCAGGCCCTGATGGAGGGCATCATGATGCGCGGCCCGGAGAAGATCTGCGTGGCGGTGCGCAAGCCCGACGGCACGCTGGACATGACCTATGAAAACGTGAAACACCATCGCTGGCAGAAGATCCCCCTGGTGCGGGGCGCGGCGGCGATGATCGAGAACTTGGTGCTGGGCTACCGTTATCTGATGCACTCCGCCGAGGTCAGCATGCCGGACGAGGCCGCGGAGGAGCCCGGACGCTTTGAAAAGTGGCTCAATGAACACACCGGCCCTGCCTTCCAGAATCTTTTCATGGCGCTGGCGGCGGTGTGCGGCGGCCTTTTGGCCATCGTGCTGTTCATGGTGCTGCCCACCGCCATCGTGGGCGTTCTGGACCGCTTTGTGCCCCTGGGCTGGGGCAAGGTGGTGTTGGAAGGCCTGCTCAAAATTGCCCTGTTCGTGGGCTATCTGTTCCTCTGCACCCGCATGAAAGAAATTCACCGGGTGTTCGAGTACCACGGCGCCGAGCACAAGACCATCGCCTGCTACGAGGCAGGGGAGGAGCTCACCGTGGAGAACGTGCGCCGCCACCGGCGGTTCCATCCCCGGTGCGGCACCAGCTTTATGATCCTGGTGCTCATCGTCAGCATCCTGCTGTTCAGCGTGCTGCCCTGGAGCAGCACCGGCCTGCGGGTGGTGCTGAAACTCCTGCTTCTGCCGGTGGTGATGGGCGTCAGCTACGAGCTCATCAAGTTGGCCGGCCGCTACGATAACCTGTTCACCCGCATCATCAGCGCGCCGGGCCTGTGGCTCCAGCGGCTGACTACCTTCGAGCCGGACGACTCCATGATCGAGGTGGCCATCGCCGCCGTGACCCCCGTTCTGCCCGACCACCCCGACGAGGCCAAATGGTGAGGGCGCGGCAGGCCTTTGACGAGGCCCGTAAGCGGCTGGAAGCCGCGGGCGTGGAGGACGCGGCCTTCGACGCCGCTGCGCTGGTAGCGACCCAGGCCGGGGAAGGCTGGCGCTGGCAGGACCCGGAGCTGGACGAAACCGCCCTGGCCCGGCTGGAGGCGCTCACCGCCCGCCGCGCGGCGCGGGAGCCTTTGCAGTACATTCTGGGCCGCTGGCCCTTCCTGGATTTTGAGCTGCAGGTGGGGCCGGGGGTGCTCTGCCCCCGGGCGGACACCGAACTGCTGGCGGAGGAAGGGGCAAAACGGCTGGCGGGCAAAAGCAGCCCGGCGGTGCTGGACCTCTGCGCCGGCAGCGGCTGTGTGGGCCTGGGCGTCAAGCGCCTGTGCCCCGCTGCCCGGGTCACCTGCCTGGAAAAAAGCCCCGAGGCCTTCCAATATCTGGAGCGCAACGCCGCGTCGGCCCTGCCGGGCTTTGACGCGGCCCGCCCCGCCGTGACCTGTGTGCGGGGGGACGTGTTCGAATACCAGCGGCAGCTGGCCCCCGAAAGCCTCGACCTCATCCTCTCCAATCCCCCTTACGTCACCGACGGGGAGATGGAGCAGCTGGCGCCGGAAGTACGCCGGGAGCCGGCCATGGCCCTGCGGGCGGACCATGAAGGCCTGGCCTTTTATGAGCACATCGCCCCGGCTTACCTGCCGGCCCTTCGCCCCGGCGGCTGGCTGGCGGTGGAGATCGGCTGGCAGCAGGGGGCGGCCGTGCAGGCCATTTTCCGGGCGGCGGGCTACGAAACCGTGACCTGCATCCCCGATCTGGAGGGCCGCGACCGGGTGGTGGCGGGCCAAAAGCCGGAAAAGGGGATATAAAAAGGACGACAACTCGACATTTTACAACTAATGGTTGTAAACGCCGGGGCCATCGTGTATAATAAGCTCAGATGAAAGAATGAAGCGCCGCCGCTTTTGGCCGGCGCAAGACAAGGAGTTTTGAAGGATATGGCAGAGAAGAAGGCGGCAATGGCCTCCCCGGAGAAAAAGAGCGCGTCCAGCAAGAAGGACGCGCTGGAAACGGCGCTGGCCCAGATCGAAAAGCAGTTCGGCAAGGGCGCGGTGATGAAGCTGGGCGCCAACGTGGCCATGAAGGTGGACGCCATCAGCACCGGCAGCATCTCGCTGGACATCGCCCTGGGCGTGGGCGGCGTGCCCCGCGGGCGCGTGGTGGAGGTCTACGGCCCCGAGTCCAGCGGCAAGACCACCCTGGCCCTGCACGTTCTGGCCGAGGCCCAGAAGCAGGGCGGCGAAGTGGCCTTCATCGACGTGGAGCACGCCCTTGACCCGGTCTATGCCCAGGCCCTGGGCGTGGACATCGACAGCCTTCTGGTCAGCCAGCCGGACACCGGCGAGCAGGCGCTGGAAATTTGCGAAGCCCTGGTGCGCAGCGGCGCCATCGACGCCATCGTCATCGACTCGGTGGCCGCCATGGTGCCCCGGGCGGAGATCGAGGGCGAGATGGGCGACTCCCACGTAGGCCTGCAGGCCCGCCTGATGAGCCAGGCCCTGCGCAAACTCACCGGCGTCATCGGCAAGACCAACACCGTTGCCATCTTCATCAACCAGCTGCGTGAGAAGGTGGGCGTGGTCTACGGCAACCCCGAAGTCACTGCCGGCGGCCGCGCGCTGAAATACTACTCCAGCGTGCGCATCGACGTGCGCCGCATCGAGGGTCTGAAGGATTCCTCCGGCCAGTTCATCGGCAACCGCACCCGCGCCAAGGTGGTCAAGAACAAGGTGGCGCCTCCCTTCCGTGAGGCCGAGTTCGACATCATGTTCGGCGAGGGGATCAGCAAGGTGGGCGAGGTGCTGGACCTGGGCGCCAAGCTGGGCGTTGTGCAGAAGAGCGGCGCCTGGTTCAACTACGGCGAGACCCGCCTCGGGCAGGGCCGCGACAACGCCAAGACCTTCC
This sequence comes from Candidatus Allofournierella merdipullorum, assembly GCA_019116345.1. Lineage (GTDB taxonomy): Bacteria > Bacillota > Clostridia > Oscillospirales > Ruminococcaceae > Allofournierella_A > Allofournierella_A merdipullorum. Next base: position 39,283 of record DXBV01000032.1, read on the forward strand.
TGAAAGAGAACCCCGCCATCATGGCGGAGATCGAGGCGCTGGTGCGCGCCAACGCCGACAAGCTGCTGGCCGCCGGCAAAAAGCCGGTGAAGGGCGGCATCACCCCGGTGGCGGCCCCCGCGGCCCCCGCCGCTGCGCCTGTCAAGGGCGGCGAAGAGGACCTGGACATCATGGTGGAGGACTGATCCCGCGCCATGGAGATCACCCGCATCAGCCGCACCAAAAAGGGGCGCTTCGCCCTGTTCTGCGGCGAGGAATTCCTCTTCAGCGTGGACGATGAGACCTTCTTCAGCGAGCACCTGGCCGAGGGCGTGAGCCTGGACGGCCCCCGTCTGGAGGAGCTGCGCCGCAAAAGCGACGCCCACCGCGCCAAAGACAAGGCCCTGGGCTATCTTGCCGCCCGGGAACACGCCTCGGGCGAATTGTTCCAGAAGCTCTGCCGGGATTTCGACGAGCACACCGCCGCCGCGGCGGTGGCCAAAATGGACGAGCTGGACCTGCTGGACGACGGGGCTTTTGCCCGCCGGGCCGCGGTCTGGCTGCTGGGCAAAAACAAGTCCCGCAGCGAGATCCTGCGCTGGATGGCCCAGCGGGGCCTGGACCGGGAACTGGCCCGGCAAACCCTGGAAGAAGTTTTTGAAGAGCGTCAGGCGGACGCGCCGGAGGGCCTCGGGCCGGACGGCGCGGCCGCCCTTCGCCTTGTGGAAAAGCAGTACGCCGCAAAACTGGCGGCGGGCAAAAAACAGAACGTGCTGGCGGCTCTGGCCCGCCGGGGCTTTTCGTCCGGCGACGCCCGCCGGGCGGTGGAGTTCTGGCTGGAAGAACACCCCGCCGAAGGGGACGAAGAACTGTGAAACCGGCACGGCAAGCAAAAGGAGAACGCATTTGAAGATCGCCATCATCTCTCTGGGCTGTCCCAAAAACCAGGTGGACGCCGACGTATTCTGCCACAGCCTCATCAAAGCGGGCCACACCACCACCGCCGACCCCGCCGAGGCGGACGCCATCATCGTGAACACCTGCGGCTTCATCGAGAGCGCCAAGACCGAGGCCATCGAGAACATCCTGGACGCCTGCGCCCTGAAGGAGCGCAAGCCCGGCCTGAAAGTCATCGTCACCGGCTGCCTGGCCGAGCGTTACCGCCAGGAGATCCGCAAGGAGATGCCCGAGGTGGACGCGGTGGTGGGCATCGGCTGCAACGCCGCCCTGCCCGCCATTCTGGAGCGCCTTGCCGCCCCGGATGCCGCCCCGGAGGAAGATTTCGGCCCCAAGACCGACCTGGCCCTGGGCGGCAAGCGGGTCATCAGCACCCCCGCCCACTACGCCTACTTAAAGATCGCCGAGGGCTGCAACAACCGCTGCCACTACTGCGCCATCCCCCTCATCCGGGGCCCGCTGCGCAGCCGCCCGCTGGAGGACTGCGTGGCCGAGGCCCGCTGGCTGGCCGGCGAGGGCGTGAAGGAGCTGGTGGTGGTGGCTCAGGACCCCACCGCCTACGGCGAGGACTGGGGCAAAAACAGCATCTGTGAGCTGCTGGACGAATTGAACGCCGTGGAGGGTATCCGCTGGATCCGCATCCTCTACGCCTACCCCGAGCGCATCACCGACGAATTCATCGCCGCCATGCAGCGCAACGAGAAGGTGGTGCGTTACCTCGACCTGCCCATCCAGCACTGCAACACCCGCATCCTCAAGGCCATGAACCGCCGGGGCGACGAAGAAGTGGTGAAGAACGCCATCCGCCGTCTGCGCGCCGCCATGCCGGACATCACCCTGCGCACCACCCTCATTGCCGGCTACCCCGGCGAGACCGAGGCGGAGTTCGAGCAGCTGTGCGAGTTCGTCAAGGAGACCCGCTTTGAGCGGCTGGGCTGTTTCGCCTTCAGCCCCGAGGAGGGCACCCCCGCGGCCCGGATGGAGGGCCAGCTGCCCGAGGAGGAAAAACAGCGCCGGGCCGACGTCATCATGGACCTGCAGGCCCGCATCAGCGCCGACCTTCTGGAAAAGAAGGTGGGCAGCGTCCAGACGGTCATCTGCGACGGCGTGGACGAGGAGAGCGGCCTGTACCTCTGCCGCTCCGCCGCCGACGCGCCGGAGATCGACGGCAACATCTGCGTCGCCAGCGAATCGCCCCTCTATCCCGGCGAATTCTACCGGGTGAAGATCGACGAGAGCGATATGTACGACCTGTTCGGCTATGTAGTGGAGGAGAACGAGGATGAATCTGCCCAATAAACTCACCCTGCTGCGCATCCTGCTGGTGCCGGTGTTCATGGTGCTGGCCGGCATGACCCAATATGGCACGGCCAACTATCAGTCCGGCTGGTATCTGGCGGCGGGCGTGGTGTTCGCGCTGGCCAGCTTCACCGATTTTCTGGACGGGTATCTCGCCCGCAAGTGGAAGATGGTCACCGACTTCGGCAAATTTGCCGACCCCCTGGCTGACAAACTCCTCACCACCGTGGCCTTCCTGTACATGATGCGGGACGGCGTTTGCAGCCTGTGGGTGGTGGCGCTGATTTTGGCGCGGGAGTTCGCCGTGTCCGGCGTGCGGATGCTGGCGGCTTCTTCCAACACCGTTATCGCCGCCAACATGTGGGGCAAGGTGAAGACCGTGCTGCAGATGCTCACCATCCTGTTCTACTTCTTTGCCGCGGCCCTGGCCGGCGCCACTGACGTGACGGCCGTGTCGCTCATTTCCAACATCCTGTGCTGGCTGGTGGCCTTGGCCACCGTGGTCAGCGGCGGCATCTACCTGTGGCAGAACCGCAGCTGCTTTATCCAGGCCAAATGATCGTTTCGCCCGGGCGCTTCGGCGTCCGGGCGTTTTTGCTGCCCGAATGTTAAAATGCGGCAAAAAAATCAGCAGTTTTTCAAAACTATGGTGAATACCCAAGGATTATTCAACAACACTGTAAAAACTGCATAAAACGAGGAAAAACAAAATTGCTTTTTTAGCAGTATATGACAGAAAACTCTTGAAAACCACCCCTAAAATGAGTAAGATTATAGATGAAAGTGAGGCGTAAGGCCCACAGGGAGGGAGTCACCGTGAAGAAACAGAATAATCCGGCCGATCTGCCCATATACCTGTTCAAGCAGGGAAACAACTTTGAGGCATATCGGTTTTTCGGCGCCCACTTTGACTGCCAGGGCGGGGAAGATGGCGTGGTGTTCCGCGTCTGGGCTCCCCACGCCAAAGCTGTCAGCGTGGTGGGCGATTTCAACAGCTGGGTGCCCGGCGCCCACCCCATGGCCAAGCTGGACGAGGGCATCTGGGAGGCGTTTATCCCCGGCATCCGTGAGTACGATGTGTACAAGTTCTGCCTTACCACCCGGCAGGACGAGCTGGTGTTCAAGGCGGATCCGTACGCCTTCCACGCCGAGACCCGCCCCTCCAACGCCAGCAAGGTCTACCGGCTGGAGGGCTATGAGTGGAACGACGGCGAGTGGGAAGCGCAGCAGAAAAAGCGCGACCCTCTCACCGCGCCCATGAACATTTACGAGCTGCATGCAGGCAGCTGGCGGCTTAAGGAGAATGGCGACCCCTACAACTACTCCGAGCTGGCCGACGAGCTGATCCCGTACTTAAAAGAGATGGGCTACACCCATGTGGAGCTGCTGCCCATCACCGAATATCCCTACGACGGCAGCTGGGGCTACCAGGTCACCGGCTACTTCGCCCCCACCAGCCGCTACGGCACCCCCAAGGACTTTATGAACTTTGTGGACAAGTGCCACCAGGCGGGTCTGGGCGTCATCATGGACTGGGTGCCCGCCCACTTCCCCAAGGACGGTTTCGGCCTGTATATGTTCGACGGCGAGCCCTGCTACGAGGACCCCAACCCCCGCCGTGGCGAGCACAAAGAGTGGGGCACCATGGTGTTCAACTACGGCATGCCCGAGGTGGAGAGCTTCCTGGTCTCCAGCGCGCTGTACTGGGTGGAGCAGTTCCACGTGGACGGCCTGCGTGTGGACGCGGTGGCCAGCATGCTGTATCTGGACTACAACCGCCGGGACGGCGAGTGGGAGCAAAACCGCTACGGCGGCAAGGAGAACCTGGAGGCCATTGACTTTTTGCGCAAGCTGAACAGCACCGTGCTGGGCCGCCACCCCCACAAGCTGATGATCGCCGAGGAGTCCACCGCCTGGCCGATGGTCTCCAAGCCCGCGGAGGACGGCGGCCTTGGCTTCAACTTCAAGTGGAACATGGGCTGGATGAACGACATGCTCAGCTACATGAGCACCGACCCGCTCTTCCGCTCCGGCAACCACAACAAGGTCACCTTCAGCTTTTTCTACGCCTTCAGCGAGAACTTCATCCTGCCCATCAGCCACGATGAGGTGGTCCACGGCAAGTGCAGCCTCATCAACAAGATGCCCGGCGACTACGACGCGAAGTTCGCCAACCTGCGCACCTTCTACGGCTACATGATGGCCCACCCGGGCAAAAAGCTGCTGTTCATGGGGCAGGAGTTCGGCCAGTTCATCGAGTGGAACGAGGCCAAGGCTCTGGACTGGATGCTGCTGGACTACGACCGGCACCGCCAGCTCAGCCAGTATGTGAAAGACCTGAACCATCTGTACCGCGACCTGCCGGCCTTCTGGCAGGTGGACTACAGCTGGGAGGGCTTCCAGTGGATCGTGCCGGACGACAACGCCCAGTCGGTCATCGCGTTTTTGCGGCGCGATGCGGCGGGAAAAACCGTCATGGTGGTCTGCAATTTCAATCCCGTCCTGCGGGAGGGCTATCAGATGGGCGTGCCGGTGGCCGGCACCTACAAGGAGCTGCTCTCCAGCGACGACGAGGCCTACGGCGGCGGCGGGGTGCACAACAAGCCCCTGCGCAGCCGCAAAAAGCCCATGCACGGCTTTGACCAGAGCATCACCGTCACGCTGCCGCCGCTGAGCACCGTCTATTTCTCGGTGCCCGAGGCGAAGGAGCCGAAGCCTGCGGCCAAAAAGCCCGCCAAGAAGGCGGCGGAAAAGAAACCTGCGGCCAAAAGGACTGCGGCGAAAAAGGCGGCCAAACCCGCCAAAGACGCCGAAAAGGCCTGAAGCCGTTTTGGGGGATCGCAAAACACGCACTAACGGCGGCCTCTGGCTGCCGATAAGGGGAGAAGTAGTATGAAAGAATGTATCGCTATGCTGCTGGCCGGTGGGCAGGGCTCACGCCTGTATGCCCTCACACAACGGCTGGCAAAACCCGCAGTTCCCTTCGGCGGAAAATATCGCATCATCGATTTTCCGCTGTCCAACTGTGTCAATTCGGGGATCGACACGGTGGGCATCCTGACCCAGTACCAGCCGCTGGTGCTCAATGAGTACATCGGCAACGGCCAGCCCTGGGATCTGGACCGTCTGTACGGCGGCGTCCATGTGCTGCCCCCCTACCAGACGGCCACCGGCTCTGACTGGTACAAGGGCACCGCCAACGCCATCTATCAGAACATCAACTTCATCGACCGCTATGAACCCAAGTATGTGGTCATCCTCTCCGGCGATCACATTTACAAGATGGACTACTCCAAAATGCTGGACTACCACAAGGAGAAGGGTGCCGACTGCACCATCGCCGTGATGGAAGTGCCCTGGGAGGAGGCCAGCCGCTTCGGCATCATGACCGCCGACGCCGAGGGCACCATCACCAAGTTCGAGGAGAAACCCAAGGAGCCCAAGAGCAACCTGGCCTCCATGGGCATCTATGTCTTCTCCTGGGACAAACTGCGCAAGTTCCTCATCGAAGACGAGGCCAACCCCGCCTCCGACAACGATTTCGGCAAGAACATCATCCCCAACATGCTGGCCAGCAAGGAAAAGATGGTGGCCTATCCCTTCGAGGGCCACTGGAAGGACGTGGGCACCATCGACAGCCTGTGGGAGGCCAACATGGACCTTCTGAACCCCAAAATGCCGCTGGACGTCTGGAGCGAGGAGTGGAAGATCTACTCCCGCAACTCCGGCATGCCCGGCCAGTGGGTGGGCGGCAGCGCCGAGATCGATAACTCCATGATCACCGAGGGCTGCAAGGTGGAAGGCAAGCTGGTGCAGAGCGTGCTGTTCGCCGGCGTCAAGGTGGGCGAGGGCGCCGTGGTGGAAGACTCCATCATCATGCCCGGCGCCGTCATCGAGCCGGGCGCCAAGGTGCGCTACTCCATCATCGCCGAAAACGTGACCGTGAAGAGCGGCGCGGTGGTGGGCGAGCGCCCCGAAGACATGGAAAATCTGGACAACTGGGGCGTCGCCGTTGTGGGCGAGGGCGTCACCATCGGCCAGAACGCCAAGGTGGGCCCCAAGGCCATGGTGGTCAAAGACGTAAAGGATGGTGAGGAGCAATGGTAAAGTCCAACACGGATGCCCTGGGCATCATTTTCCCCAACGCACACGACAGCCTGATCCCCGAGATGGTGACCCATCGCACGATGGCCTCCATCCCCTTCGGCGGGCGCTACCGCATGATCGATTTCGTGCTTTCCAGCTTTGCCAACGCGGGCATCAGCAACATCTCCATCATCGTCAAGCAGAACTATCACTCTCTGATGGACCATCTGGGCTCCGGCCGTGAGTGGGACCTCACCCGCAAGCGGGGCGGCCTGAACCTGGTGCCCCCCTACGCCGAGGCCAACGTGAAGATGTACCGCGGCCGCGTGGAGGCTCTGGCCAGCATCGTGGGCTTTTTGGAGAACCAGAAAGAGGAATACGTGGTGATGAGCGACGCCAACATCGCCTACAACTTCGATGTGAACAAGCTCATCGAGGCCCATGTGGCCACCGGCGCCGACGTGACCGTGATGTACGAGCGCCGCGAGATCCCTCTGGGCATGAAGGACGACAACTACACCCTGCGCATCCAGAACGGCCGCGTCACCGAGCTGCTCTCCAACGACTACCGTCCCGGTGTGCAGAACCTGTCCATGAACGTGTACGTCATCCAGCGCGAGGCCCTCATCACCATGGTGAAGGACGCCACCATCCGCGGCCTTGTCTACTTTGAGAAGGACATTCTGGCCCGTAACCTGGAGCTGCTGAACGTCCAGAGTTACGAGTACACCGGCTACACCGCCCGCATCGCCGACAGCGAGACTTATTTTGAGGAGAACATGCGTCTGCTGGATCCCGCCAATCTGGACGCCCTGTTCCCGGCGGAGCTGCCCGTTTACACCAAGGTGCACGACAACGCCCCCACCCGCTACGCCATGGACAGCCACGTGAAGAACAGCGTGGTGGCCGACGGCTGCATCATCGAGGGCGATGTGGAGAACTGCGTGCTGTTCCGCGGCGTCAAGGTGAAGAAGGGCGCGAAGGTGAAGAACTGCGTGCTGATGCAGAACACCATCGTGGAGCCCGGCGCCCATGTGGAGTATGTGGTCACCGACAAGAACGTGAAGATCACCACCGACAAATCCCTCACCGGCAGCGAGACCTTCCCGGTGTATGTGGCGAAAAACCGCACCGTATAATGCCAAAGGAGGGCGAAAGCCCTC
>DXBV01000033.1 GCA_019116345.1 Candidatus Allofournierella merdipullorum
CAGTTTCTGGCCGTCCGCCCGGACACCGGGCTGGTGGTCATCGACACCCTGCAAAAGGTGCGCACCGGCGATACCAACGGCAACGTCTACGCCTGCGACTACCGGGACATGAGCGCCTTGAAATCCCTGGCCGACCGGCACAACATCGGCATCCTGCTGGTGCATCATCAGCGCAAGGACCGGACCGACGACCCCTTCGATGACATTTCCGGCTCGGTGGCCCTGATGGGCGGAGCGGACACCAGCTGGGTGCTGCGCCGCCGGCGGATGAGCCAGAACGCCCAGCTGCACGTGACCGGCCGGGACATGGAGAGCCGCGCCCTGGACCTGCGCTGGGAGAACTGCCGCTGGGAGTTGGAGCAGGAGGAGACCTCCGAGGAACTGGCCCGCAAGGCCGTGCCCGCCTGTGTGTGGGCAGTGGCCGACTTTGTGAAGCGGCAGAAGTGCTGGCAGGGCACCGCCACCGAGCTACTGACCGCCGCCGGCATCACCGACGTGCAGCCCAACCAGCTGACCCGCAAGCTGGTGGAATTTTACCCCACCGACCTGGCGCCCCTGGGCATCCGCTGCGAGAGCCGCCGCACCGCCAGCGCCCGGCAGCTTCGGCTGTGGTATGACGGTGATGACGCGAATGACGATAAAATCGGTACACCCTCTGACGGCGGGAGTATCCCGGAAACACCGTCAGCACCGTCATCATCGTCACGGGAGGCGCTTCAGGGTAACAAGCATGGGCTTTGTGTTGCCGCCGGGCAACCCTTCGCCGGTACGGGGAGCGCCCCGAACCCCCGTGCGGAGGTGGCCCTGTGAGAACAAGAAGCGTGGGTCTCAATGTGCGGGTGAGCCCCGCCGAGAAATATCGAATCCAAACAGCGGCCGGCCGGTGTGGGCTGACCCTGTCGGAATATCTGCGCCAGCGGGCGCTGGGGTATGAGCCCCGGTTCCACCCGCCCCAGGCGTTTTTCAGCTACCTGACATGGATGGACAACCTGACCGATCAGCTGGCCCGGTTGGACCCACCTCTGGCGGAACAGTATCGCCGCTGCCGGGAAGGGCTGCTGGACAGCCTTCTGCGGAAGGAGGATGCCTCTGGCGACCACTAAAATTTGGCCAGTGCGGGACAGCCTGCGCCGGGTGGTGGACTACGCCGCCAACCCGGACAAGACCGAGTACAGCGGTCTGGCCCAGGCGCTGCACTACGCGGAGAACGACGCCAAGACCACTTTACAGGAAACAGCCCAGCTGGTGAGCGGCATCCACTGCCGCCCCGCCACCGCCTGGGCGGAGATGCGGGCGGTGCAGGAGCAGTTCGGTAAAACCGAAGGAGTAGTGGCCATGCACGCCTACCAGAGTTTCAAGCCCGGAGAGGTGACCCCAGAGCAGTGTCACGCCATCGGGGTGGAGTTGGCCCGCCGGGTGTGGGGCGGGCGGTTCCAGGTGCTGGTGGCCACCCATTTGAACACCGGCTGCCTGCACAACCACTTCGTCATCAATGCGGTGTCCTATGTGGACGGCAAGAAGTATGCGCAGCGCCGAAGCCAGTATCAAGACCTGCGGAGAATTTCAGACCAGCTGTGCCGGGAACACGCCCTGTCGGTCATCCAGCAGCCCGGCGGCAAAAAGCCCCGGCCGCCCTATGAGGGCGAGGGCCAGACCCGGTACGAGGCGATGCGCCGGGCCATTCACAAGGCTCTGGCCCAGACCAGCACCGAGCGGGACTTTGCCCGGGTGCTGCGGCAGCAGGGGTATCTCTGGCGGCGGGAGGACGGGCGCAAATACGCCACCCTCCGTTCCCTGGACGGCGGCCGGGCGGTGCGGGTGTACCGGCTGGGGACGGAATACGACTGGCCCGCTCTGGAGCGGGCGCTGGCCAAAAATCATCTCCGGTACGGCCCCCACTTCTATGACCTGAACTTCAACCCGAAGTACAGCCTGCGGCCCCGCCCTGCATACCGTCCGCCCACACGGCGGTATCGGTGCCGGGGAGTGTTCGCCCATCAAAAGAGCAGCCTGTTCCGGCTGTACCTCTACTACTGCTACCAGCTGGGCATCTACCCGAAGCGGCCCGCGCCCCGGGTGAACTGGCCGGAGATCAACGCCCTCTGGCAGGACATCGGCAAGACGCTGGAGGAACTGCACCTGACCAGCAAGCGGGGCTTTTCCACGGTGGCGGAGGTAAAGGCCCACCGGGAAGTTCTGGCGGGGAAAATCGATGCACTCTGTCGAGATCGGGCGGACTGTGCCCGGCAGCTGCGGTGGAAGGAGCCGCCGCCCGGGGCGACCCAGCGGCGGGTGGAACTGACCCGTCAAATCGCTGCCCTGCGGAAAGAGGACGCGGCCGCCAAACGCATCATCGAGAAGGTGGAAAAGACCGCCGCCTGCCGGGAGGAATACCGCCGCCAGCAAGAACGGGACAATCCCCGCCAGAAACGACGGGACAAAGACCGAATCCGCTAAAACCAAAACGCCCGCGCCGGGCGAACCGGCGCGGGCAGTCTGGTGGATGTGTACCCAATCCGGGCACCCATCCTTGTACACTTTTGTGAATAGCTTTCGTACCGGGTTCCGGGTATTCTTGTATCGGACCCGGAGAATCACCCATCGACCAAACAAAGGAGGAATGTCCATGGTAGCAGGCCGATTGGCCGAAAAGAACGGCTATTTTTACATCGTACTCAGTTATAACGGCCCGGACGGCAAGCGAGTGCAGAAATGGCAGGGTACCGGGCTGCCGGTGAAAGGCAACAAGAAAAAGGCCGAGGATCTGCTACGGCAGGCCCGCCATAGCTTTACCCCGCCTGCACCTGATCGTTCCACTGACCTAAGCCCAGACATGCTGTTCAGTGATTATATGCTCTACTGGCTGAAAATCATCCGTACTTCTGTGGAGCCAACCACTTGGTCCGGCTACTGTTTCAACGTGAAGGACCATATCGTTCCTTACTTCGAACCCACCGGCATCACGCTGGGCGGATTGAAAGCCAGCCATATCCAAAGATTCTACCTTCACGAGTTGGAGACCCTCAAAGCCACAAGCGTGATCAAGCAACATGCTAATATGCACAAGGCTTTGAAGTATGCGGTAAAGCTGGACCTCATCCCCGGTAACCCGGTAGACAAGGTGGAGCGGCCAAAGCTGCAGAAGTATATGGCATCTTACTACACCGCCCAGGAGATGGAGGAGTTATTTCAGGCGGCCCGAGGCAGTCGTCTGGAACTAATCATCCTATTTGCGGCATTTTATGGACTGCGCCGCAGCGAAGTGCTGGGCCTGCGGTGGGACGCCATCGACTTTGAGGCTGGAACGCTGACCATCCGGCACATTGTTACCAGTGCGAATATTGAAGGCAAGCACATTCTCATCCAGGCTGACCGGGCCAAGACCAGTTCCAGCCTGCGTACTTTGCCACTGGTGGAGGGGTTCGCCCAGCGGCTGAAGGAGTTGAAGGAACAGCAGGAATACAACGAGCGGCTCTGCGGAAACTGCTATAACAAAAAATACAAAGGATATCTATTCGTAGATGAGATGGGCAATCTCATTCTTCCCAATGCAGTTTCCGAGAATTTTGGAAAGCTCCTGAAAGCACATGGTCTGCGGCATATCCGCTTCCACGATCTGCGCCACTCCTGTGCCAGCCTGCTGCTGAAACAGGGGGTGCCCATGAAGCAGATTCAGGAATGGCTGGGCCACAGCGACATCTCCACCACGGCGAACATCTACGCCCATCTGGATTCCCAGTCGAAACAGCTGAGCGCTGCCACAATGGAAAAAGCCCTGGCGCTGCCCGAGGAACTGCCGGAAAGCCGGTGGTAAGGCAAGAAAAATGCTGTCGGCGTCAGGAGAATAAAAAGCGGCGCTATGCCGATAAACCTCGACATAGCGCCATTTTCTGGCGGAGACGGTGGGATTCGAACCCACGTGCCCATCTCTGGACAAAACGATTTCGAGTCGTTCTCGTTACGACCACTTCGATACGTCTCCATATTT
>DXBV01000034.1 GCA_019116345.1 Candidatus Allofournierella merdipullorum
CGCCCGCGCACCGGTGGAAAGGCCGGTGCGCGGGCGCTGCCTTGTTTGTCCGCTTTTGCGGCATATGCCCCCCGCGGCGTGAATATACATATGTCAGAACACGCGAAAGGGGCGAAACAATGGAACTCAAGGTGTTTAGAGATACCTTATCCGCCATGGGCAGCCTGTGGGAGACCAAGGCCGAACTGCCCATCGAGACCGAACTCCTCATCCCGGACTATCTGCCGCAGGTCTTTAAGATCGTCAAGTGCTTCGTCTATCCCGTCACTCTGCAAAAGCAGGTGGCGCCCGGGCGGCTCACGGTGGAAGGGTATCTTCGGTGTGTGGTGTACTATCAGGCCGAAGAGGACCAGAGCCTGTGCCAGGTGGAGCAGAAAATCCCCTTCACCCGAGCTATGGACCTGCCGGAGGGCCAGCATCAGGGCTATTCCGTCACAGTCAACGGCGAGGTGGAATACATCAACTGCCGGGCGGTGAACCAGCGCCGGGTAGACGTGCGGGGCGCTTATGCCCTGTCCGCCCAGGTTTGTGCCCAGAGCGACCAGGAGATCATCACCGCCCTGGCGGACTGCGGCGCCGAGCAAAAACTCGTCCCCATCAACGGGCTTCGGACGGTGGCAAACCTGGATAAGCTGCTCACCGCCGAGGAGGAGGTGACCCTGCCCGGCCAGGTGCAGGCGGTCATCGACATTTCCGGCGTGGGCCAGGTGGAGGAAATCAAGGTCATCACCGGTAAGGCGGTGGTCAAGGGCCGCATCCAGGTGGCGCTGACCTACCGCAGCCAGCCGGGCTGGCAGCTGGAAACGGTGGAACAGGCGGTGCCGTTCAATCAAATCATCGACCTGGACAGCGCCCCCGAGGACGCCACCGCCTTTGCCGAGGTGGAGATGATCGGCTGCACCCTCACCGCGGCGGCGGGGCAGGAGGGAGCGAGCACCCTCACCGTCACCGCCATGCTCCATCTGCGCATGGTTCGCCAGGTGGAGTGCTACGTGGTCAGCGACGCCTTTTCCACCCAGTACAGCGCCGATGTGACCTATAAGTCCGTCACTGCCGAGCAGCTGGCCGAAACGCTGAACCGCACGGTGGAAGCCACCGCCTCGGGCACGCTGCCGGACGAGAACGCCCAGATCATCGGCTGCCTGGTCACGCTGCATCCGCTGGAGTGGGTGGCCGCGGAGGGTGGCGGAGTGGGCCTGGGCGGCCGGGCCATCGCCCATGTGCTGTGCATGAACTCTCTGGGCGAGATCGACTGCTATGACAAGTCCTTTGACTTCACACTTCCCGATGTATGGCCTGGCACGGCGGATCAGTACCGCGCCGAGTGCTGGCCGGTGGTAACGGCGGCCCAGCCTGTGGCGGCGGGCGGCGAGGTGACGGTGCGGGTCTCTGTCCGGGTACGGGGCCTTGTGTTCCGCCGCGTCAAGGAAACGGTGGTGGACTCCATCACCTGCGAGACCGCGCTGGAAAACCCGGAGCCGGACGTGGCCCTGCGCATCTGCTACGCGTCGGCGGGGGAGAACATCTTTGAGATCGCCAAGCACTATCATGTGCCCCCCGCGGCCATGATGAAGCTGAATCATCTGGAGGACCTGCAGCTGACCGCCCCGGCCCGGCTGCTGGTGCCCATGACCGTTTGAAAGGAGGCCGGCGTATGGAAAGCAGCAGCGTATACAAGGACATTGCCGCCCGCACCGGCGGCGACATCTACATCGGCGTGGTGGGCCCGGTGCGCACCGGCAAGAGCACCTTTGTGAAGAAATTCATGGAGGAACTCATCCTGCCCCGGCTCACCGCCCCCGCGGTCAAGACCCGCGCCCGGGACGAACTGCCCCAGTCGGCGGCAGGCCGTACCATCATGACCACCGAGCCGAAGTTCATTCCCGAAACGGCGGTGCGGGTAGACCTGGAGGGCGGCGGCAGCTTCAATGCCCGCCTCATCGACTGTGTGGGTTATATGGTGGACGGGGCCATGGGCCACGAGGAGAACGAGAAGCCCCGCATGGTCAAAAGCCCCTGGTTCGAGGAGGAGGTGCCCTTTGATGTGGCCGCCGAGACCGGCACCCGCAAGGTCATCCGGGACCACTCCACCATCGGCCTGGTCATTACCACCGACGGCTCCATCAGCGACATTCCCCGGGAAAAGTACCGGGACGCCGAGGCCCGGGTCATTGCGGAACTGACCCAGATCCACAAGCCCTTTGTCATCCTGCTCAACTGCCTGGACCCGAACGGCGCGCCCGCCCGTGAGCTGGCGCAGCAGATGGAGGAAGAATACGGCCACACCGTGCTGCCGGTGAACTGTGTGGACCTGGACGGCGCCGCCATCGACCGTATCCTGCAAAGCGTGCTCTATGAGTTTGATGTAAAGGAAATCGCCTTTGCAATGCCCCGGTGGATCACCATGCTGGAGCCGGACCACTGGCTGCAAAGCGCGGTATACGCGGCGGCGCAGGAGTACGCCGCTTCGGTCAGCCAGATGAAGGACGTGGCCCAGGCTGCCGCGCTGGAGTGCGAATACCTCAAGAGCGCCCGGGTGCGCAGCATGCAGCTGGCCACCGGCAAGGTGGTTTTGGAGCTGGAACTGGAGCCGGACATCTTCTACCGGGTGCTGGGGGAGACCACGGGGCTGGAGATCTGCGACGAGGCAAGTCTGATGCCCTGCATCATCGGCCTTGCCCGGGCCAAGCGGGAGTACGAGAAGATCCGCAGCGCCATCGAGCAGGTGGAGGCCACCGGCTACGGCATCGTGATGCCTACGCTGAACGAGCTGCATCTGGAGGAGCCGGAGATCGTGCGCCAGGGCGGGCGCTACGGAGTTCGCCTGCGGGCCAGCGCGCCTTCCATCCATCTGCTCAAAGCCACCATCAACACCGAAATCTCGCCCATCGTGGGCTCCGAGCGCCAGAGCGAAGAGCTGGTGATGAGCCTCTTGCAGGACTTCGAGCAGGACCCCATTAAGATCTGGGAGTCCAATATCTTTGGCAAGAGCCTGCACGAGCTGGTGAACGAGGGGTTGCAGAACAAACTGCTCCATATGCCCCAGGAGGCCCGCGCCCGCCTGCAGGAGACGCTGGAACGGGTCATCAACGAGGGTTGCTCCGGACTCATCTGCATCATCCTGTGACCTTGGGCAGCCCAACGGAGCGCGGCGTCTGAACAAGCCCGAAACAACAGAACATGCCGGCGGCGTTTTCCCGAAACGAGAGGGGGAGCGCCGCCGCTTTTTTGTGTTGCGGAAAAGGCCGCTCCGCCGGCGGATGATGTTTGTCCAGACCGGCTTCTGAGGGGAACAGCGCGCCGGGAGCGCCCGCAGCGTGGACAGGGCGAAAAGGGGAGAAGCCTTGTCGAATAAGTAAAAATCGTGTAAAATAATAAGAATAACAAAGCGCCAAAAGCCCGGGGTTCCCCGGGCTGTATGCAAGGGGGGAGAAAGGTGCGCCGGAGCGTTTTTATTGCGCGGCTGTTTGCCGTTTTGTTTGCGCTGCTGCTGGTCGTCCAGATCGCGGCGGGCCTTGGCATCTACAGCTATGCCCGGCGGGTGGTGGGTGAAGAATTCATCCGCCTGAATCGTTCCTCCCTGCAGCAGGTGGCCGACGCCACCGCCCGCACCCTTTCCGAAGTGCGCACATTCGGCGAGCGCGTGGCGGTCAACAGCACCATGCTGGAACTGGCCGAACGCTCGGACGAGCAGGCCCGGAAAGAGGCCAGACGGCTGCTGAACAATCTGATGACCGAATACATGAGCCGGACCAACAGCATTTCCCTGATGGAAACCTGCGTACTGGGCAACGGCGGGCTTCGCGCCGCGGCGTACAATACCGATGAGTTCAGCCTCGACGCCCTCAGGCAGGACGAGCGCCTTGCGCCGCTGCTTGCCGACGAGACCGACCAGGCCATGCTGCCCACCCACGTCAGCGCGGAAGGCACCGGCGTGATGGTCTACACCTTTCAGATGGTGCTCCGGATGGACGATTTGTTCAGCGGAGAGACCAAGGGCCTGGTGGTGCTGGATCTTTCCGAGCTGATTTTGTGCCAGCAGTACAGCACATACCAGAAGGAAGGTGTGACCTTTTGGGTGGTGGACTCGGACGGCACCATCGTTTCCTCGAAGGATAAGGGGAAGATCGGTACCTACTGCGGCTACACGCCCCAGGAGCTGGAGCACATCGCCCGCAACGAGCAGAGCCTGAAGGACGGGTTCATCTTGTGCGAGCGCATCTCGGGCACCGACTGGTATCTGGTGGAGTGGCTGGACTCGGCCATCGCCTTCGAGCCGCTGACCCAGGTGGGAAGCGTCATCATGGCCATCATCGCCCTGTGCGGCGTTCTGCTGTTCTGCGCGCTGTCGTTGACCGCGCGGCGGCTGCAGCAGCGGGTGAACCGCATCAACGACAAGATGGAACAGGTGATACAAGGTGACTTGAGTGTGCGCATCCCGGTGGAGCACAGCGACGAGTTCGGCCGTATCGAGAGCGAATTCAACTCCATGGTGGCCGAAATCGACCGGCTGATCCGGGAGGTGCGCCAGGGAGAACAGCAAAAGCGGCTGGCTGAACTGGATTTCCTCCAGGCGCAGATCAACCCGCACTTCATCCACAACACACTCACCTCGATCCGCTTCATGCTGGAAATGGGGAAAGTGCGGGAGGCAGGGGAGATGATCTTCTACTTCTCCAAACTGCTGCGCCGCACCATCTCCCGCTCCAACGAGTTCATCACGCTGGAGGAAGAGGTCAGGACCCTGGAGGACTATGTGAACCTCCAGAAATTCCGCTATCAGGACAGTTTTGAGGCCAGCTATGATATTTCGCCGCAGACGCTGAACGCCCGGGTGCCCGCGCTGATCCTGCAGCCGGTGGTGGAAAACGCCATCTTCCACAGCGTGGGCCGCTCCATGGTGCACATCAGCATCAGCGCCCGGCGGGAGGATTCCCAGCTGATTCTGGTTGTGGAGGACGACGGCGTGGGAATGTCCCGCGAGCTGCGGGAGACCGTGCTGCACAAGGATGTGCAGGTCAACCGGGTGGGCCTGCGCAATGTCCACGACCGGATCCAGCTCAATTACGGAAAAGAGTACGGCCTGGCGATTACCGAACGGGAGGGCCACGGCACCCGCGTCACCTTCCGGCTGCCGTTCCAGGAAAGCGAAAGTGACGGGAAGGGGGCTGCGGAATGAAACTGAATGTTATGGTGGTGGACGATGAGACTCCCATCTGCGAATGGCTCATCTACTGCGTCCGGCGCTCATCGGAAGAGCACGAGATCCACTCTGCGCCCAACGGGGAAGAGGCCTTTGCCCTCATCCAGGAATACAAACCGGACGTGGTCTTTACCGACATCCGCATGCCCGGTATGGACGGACTGGAACTGATGCGCCGTGTGCTGGAGATCTATCCCTTCACGGTGTTCGCCATCCTGACCAACTACGCCGAATTTTCCTATGCCAAGCAGGCCCTCTCGCTGGGGGCCCGGGAGTATTTCCTCAAGTCCGAGCTTCGGGCGTCGGACATTGAGAATTTCCTTTCCCTTGTGGAAAAATCCAAGGAGACCATCACTGCCAACAAGCAGCAGGACGTGCTGCCCAGCGGCTGCATCGACCTCTACAACTTCTACCGAGACCAGGAGCAGCCGGGCTATGCCGAGAGCTTCTGGGCCAAGCAGGGCATGGATGAGAACGTGCCCTACATGATGCTGTGCGTGCCCGGCGGGAAATCCCAGGAGGACTGGCGGCGGCTGGTACGGCTGGCCCAGGAACTGCGGGAACGGTCGGACGAACCGATGTACGCCGCGGTGGCCAGCGAAAAGGAGCACGAATACATCGTGCTCCAGACAAACGGCGCGCTGCGCGATCAGGTGCAGAAAATGATCGGCCTTTTGGGCGCAAGCGGCGGCGTGGGCGTGAGCACGGCGGCCAGGCTGCGGCAGGAGACGCCCCGCACGCTGCGGGAGTCGGCCTGCGCGCTGTCCGCGCTGTTTTTCGACCCCTCGGGGGAGACGGTGTATTACGAAAAGCTGGCCTGCCGTGCAGCGCTGGACCGGGAAGAACTGCGCCGGCAGAAGCGGGAGATCCTGGGCCTTCTCGCCCGGCGGCAGTACGACGAGACCCAAAAGGACCTGACGGCGTGGTTTGCGGATATGGCCCGCCCCAGCGCGGAGGACGTCACCTGGGGGATCGACTACAGCAGACGGCTGGTGCTGGCGGTGGAGGAGCGCTATTATCACGAGGTGGACAAGCCGCCCCAGGAGATGGCCATCCAGACCTCGCTGGCGCAGTGCCGGGACCGGTGCCTGGATCTGATCAGGCGGCTGAAGAGCCTGCATGGCGGCCGATGCTCACCCTCCATTGAAACGGCGCTGAAATACATCCACCAGCATTATCAGGAAAGCATCTCCATGGTGGGCGTGGCAAAATTGGTCTATCGCTCTCCGGAGTACTTTTCCCGCCAGTTCAAGGAAGAGGTGGGGGAGAACTTCAGCGTTTACCTCACGCTGTACCGTCTGGACCGGGCCAAGGAACTGCTGCTGCAGACCGACCTGCGGGTGAACGAGATCGCCGAACGGGTCGGTTATACGACCCCCGGATATTTCTCGCGCCTTTATAGAAAATACAAAGGTGTGACACCGGAACAGGAACGCGGGTCAAAAATATGACATGAAAAGTAAAAATAATACATATTCCGCGCAAGAATATTAAATTTGTCCATAAACCGGTCAAGGGTATGCCTTGGCCGGCTTTTTTTCTTTTGTATTATAAAAGTGACGACGGAAAGGCAGAATTATGCCATTTCCAATTTTACGTGGTTTGAAACGAAAAAGGAGGAAGCAGAATGAACTTCAAGAAAATGGCTGCTCTGTCTATGGCTGCTTTGATGGCGCTGTCTCTGGCGGCCTGCGGCAACGGGACCACCAGCACTCCCGCGGCGTCTGGCAGCGGTGAGACCGAGGCCGGCACCATTAACGTGGGCCTGGTCCTGGGCACCGGCGGCCTGGGCGACAAGAACTTCAACGACATGGCCTACGACGGCATCACCCGCGCACAGGAAGAGCTGGGCATCACCTTCGATTACCTGGAGCCGGAGACTGCCAGCGACTATCTCCCCGACCTGCGCATCATGGCAGAGAGCGGCGAGTACGATCTGATCATCGGCCTGGGCTCTGACCAGGGCGACGCCATGACCGAGATCATCGAGGACTTCCCTGACCAGAAGTTCTCTCACATCGACTCCTCTCTGGATCTGGACACCATCAGCTGCGTGAAAACCAAGTGGCAGGAGCAGACCTTCCTCACCGGTGTTATGGCCGGTCTGGGCACCCTGAGCGACATGGAGTTTGCCAACGAGGACAACAAGATCGGCGTCATCCTGGGCCAGGATAACCCCGCTCTGCGCAAGGGCGTGGTCGGCTACATCGCCGGCGCCAAGTACGTCAACCCCGACGTGGAAGTCATCGAGGGCAACGTGGACAGCTTCAACGACCCCGCCAAGGGCAAGGAGATCGCTCTGTCCATGTACAACCAGGGCGTTGACTTCATCCAGGCCATCGCCGGCGCTTCCGGCATGGGCATCTACACCTGCTCTGAGGAGACCGGCCGCTACTCCTTCGGCGTGGGCGCCAACGTCAACTACCTCAACCCCGACAACATCGTTGCCACCGCCGCCCGCAAGGTGGATGAGATGGTCTACAACGAAGTGAAGGCTGTCATCGACGGCACCTGGTCCGGCGGCGTGCACATCACCGGCCTGGCCGAGGGCGCTGTGGGCTACGACGACGCTCAGTCCAACGTGGTGGTTCCCGACGACATCAAGGCTGCCATCGAGGAGATCCGTCAGCAGATCATGGATGGCACCCTGGTGCCCCCCGAGAGCATGGACGAGATCGACAGCTGGGTCGCTGCCAACCAGTACAGCAAGTAAGCAGCACTGGAAAGAACGGGTAGAAACGATTTGCACCGCATAACGGCGGGCGCTTCCGCTTGCGGGAGCGCCCGTTATGTGTAATAGCAGGTCGGCCCGTCGCTGCAATGCGCATCTTTGGCCAGGCAAGGCGCAGAGCCGCCGGCCTTTTGGCCCCGAGGGGGCGGCCGGATGCGCATGACGATAGCAGAAAGGAGGCTATGCCGCCATGAACGCGGTAGAGATGCACGGAATCGTTAAGCAGTACCCTCTTGTCCGGGCGCTGGATAACGTGAATTTCGAGGTGGAGAAAGGCGAGATCCACTCCATCCTGGGTGAAAACGGAGCCGGTAAATCCACCCTGATGAACGTGCTGTACGGCATGACGACCTGTGATGAGGGCGAGATCCTCATTGACGGGAAGAAGGTGTCGATCAAGCACCCGTCCCAGGCCATTGCGCTGGGCATCGGCATGGTGCACCAGCACTTCATGCTGACTCCGGTGATGACGGTCACCGAAAACATTATCGTCGGCAGTGAGCCTGTGAAAGGCCCCTTTGTCGACTACAAGACCGCCAGCAAAAAAGTGGCCGAGATGATCGAGGAGTATCATTTCGGCATTGACGCGAACGCCCGGGTCCAGACCCTTTCGGTGGGCCAGCAGCAGCGCGTGGAGATCCTCAAGGCCCTTTACCGGGGCGCCAACATCCTGATCCTGGACGAGCCCACCGCGGTGCTCACCCCTCAGGAGGTGGAGGAGCTGTTCGTGGTCCTGCGGGACCTGAAGGCTGCGGGCAAGAGCATCATCATCATCACCCACAAGCTCAAGGAGACGCAGGAGATCGCGGACCGGGTGTCCGTGCTGCGCGCGGGCGTCATGATCGACTCGGGGCTGCCCGTCAAGGGCTGCAGCATCAACGACCTGGCCCTCATGATGGTGGGCAGAAAAGTCGATCTGTCTTTCACGCGCCACCGGGACGACCCGGGCGACGTGGCCTTTGAGGTCAAGGATCTGAACCTGACCATCCAGGGCGTGCCGGTCCTGAAGGACCTGGCCCTGAAGGTCCGCAAAGGGCAGATTCTGGGTATTGCCGGCATTGAGGGCAACGGCCAGACCGAGCTGATCGAGGTGCTCACCGGCCTGCGCAAGCCGGATTCCATGACCCTCTTGAAGGACGGGGAGCCCCTCAGCGGCAACGCGGCCCGCTTCCTGTCCGCCGGCGTGGGGCACATTCCCGAAGACCGCCTGAAGCGCGGCCTTGTGACGCCTCTGTCCATTGAGGACAATATCATCCTGGGCTACCACAAGCTGAACAAGTTCGCAAACCGCGGCATCCGCAAGGCCGGCGCCATCCACTCCTTCGCCGAAGAGAAGGTGGAGGAGTTCAAGGTGAAAACGCCCAACGTGCTGGAGAAATGCTCCTCGCTGTCGGGCGGCAACCAGCAGAAGGTCATCATTGCCCGTGTGTTCAGCCAGGACCCGGATGTTCTGATCGCTGCCCAGCCCACCCGCGGCGTGGACGTGGGCGCGCAGGAGTTCATCCACAGCCGTCTGCTGGACCTGCGGGACCAGGGCAAGGCCATCATCCTCATCTCTGCCGATCTGGATGAGGTGCGCCGCCTCAGCGACCGTGTGGCCGTGATCTATGACGGCCGTATCGTGGCCGAAAGCAACCACGACGAGTGGGACGAGATGGAACTGGGCCTGCTGATGACAGGCGGCAAAGAAGGGGGAGGGGAGAGCGCATGAAAAAGAAGAACGATGTTCAGCGGGAGAACCGACTGTCCCGCCTGGACGGCGCGCCGCTGTCCATCATCTCCCTGCTGATCTCCATTGTGATCAGCGCCGTGATCCTGGCCGTCAGCGGCTACAATCCCTTCGAGGCCTACAGCGCGATCATCGCCGGCGCCTTCGGCAGCCTCCGCGGCATTGCCCAGACGCTGACCCAGGCGACTCCGCTGATCTTCACCGGCCTTGCCTTCACGCTGGCCAAGAAAGCCAACCTCATCAACCTGGGCGTGGAAGGCCAGCTCTACATGGGCGCGCTTGGCGCGGCCATCGTGGGCACTGTGGACCTGCACCTGCCCATGGTGATCCACCTGCCTCTGGCCATTCTGGGCGGCCTGATCCTGGGCGCGCTCTTCGGTGCGCTCATCGGCTTTTTGAAAGTGAAGTTCGGCTCCAATGAGGTCGTTGCCGGCGTTATGCTCAACACCATCGCGACCCTGTTCGTCAGCTACCTGCTCAACGGCCCCATGCTGGCCGAGGGCAGCAGCGTGGCGCAGACCGAGCGTGTGGTGGAAAGCGCCCGCCTGCCCCGTATCTTCCAGTCCTATCAGCTGACCATCGCCATCATCATTGCGGTGATCGCCTGTATCCTGGTGCGCTGGTTCATCAACCGCACCACGCTGGGCTACGAGATCCGCTGCGTGGGCCTGAACCCCAAGGCCGCCGAGACGGCCGGCATCAGCATCGGCAAGGTGCTGATCCTTTCCATGTGCATTTCGGGCGCCATCGCCGGCATGGCCGGCGCCAGTCATGTGCTGGGCGTTGACCGCCGCCTGATCGACGGCTTCTCCTCCGGCTACGGCTTCAACGGCATCGCCGTGTCCGCTCTGGCGGCGGAGAACCCTGTGGGCGTCATCTTCGCCGGCCTGGTTTTCGGCGTTCTGAAAGCGGGCGCCATGGAGCTCAACCGCAGCACCGGTATCCCCACGGAATTCGTGGATGTGATCCAGTCCATGGTGGTCATCTTCGTGTCCGCGCCTCTGCTGGTCAAGGGAATGCTCCACATCAAGAACAACTACAGCGGCAAGAAAGCCGCCAAAGTGGCAAAGGAGGCATAAGAGATGGGTATTATTCTTACATATCTGATCCCCATTCTGGCCTCCACGGTGTCCATGTCCACGCCGCTGATCTTCGCCTCTGTGGGCGGCGCCTTCTCGGTGCGAAGCGGCGTTATGGCCCTGGGCCTGGAGAGCATGATGATGTGCGGCGCTTTCGGCGCTGTGCTGGGCTCCTATTACTCGGGCAGCTTTGTGGTAGGCCTGCTCTGCGGCATGCTGGGAGGCATGCTCATCGGCCTGTTCCACGCTGTGCTTTGCGTTCGCTATAAGGTCAACCAGGTCATCAGCGGTATCGGCCTGAACCTGCTGGCCACCGCCATCACCACGCTGCTCATGCAGATCGTCTGGGGCAACAAGGGCACTTCCGAAATGGTGGACTCCATCGATACCTCCATCGGCGGCCCCATCCCCATCATCAGCGAGCAGTCCTTCAACTTCTTTGTGATGATCGCTGTGGTGGTCATCGGCTGGATCGTTCTGTTCAAGACCCGCTACGGCCTGCGTCTGCGCATGGTGGGCGAGAACCCCAGAGCGGCCAGCTCCATGGGCCTGCGGGTGCACGCGCTGAAGTATTCGGGCGTGATCATCTGCGGTATCCTGGCCGGTTACGGCGGCGCCTTCCTGTCTCTGGACCAGCTGAACATGTTCGTCCGGGACATGACTGCCGGCCGCGGCTACATCGCGGTGGCCATCAACATCCTTGGCCGCTACAACCCGCTCTACATCGTGCCCTGCGCCCTGCTGTTCGGCTTCTGCGACGCGGTGCAGATCTACCTCCAGGGCCAGGGCGTGCCCTCTCAGCTCATCCAGATGCTTCCTTATCTGGCCACCCTGCTGGTCCTGGCCTTCGGCGTGCGGCACATCCAGGCTCCCGCCGGTGTGGGCAAGCACGAGGACGACTGAGCGGCCCATCCGACCCGAAAAAGTATTTCCCCGGCTATATCCAAAATTTTTGCCTGTCCGGCTGTGAGACAGTCCGTCTGCTCTACGAAGCGGACGAAGGAAAGGAGAAAACATGAAAGAACTTGTAACGCGTATTCCGGTTGCTCCCGAAGGCATGCCTGTCACGGACATCTACAGCGAGAGCGCTCAGTTCCCCGGCATGGCCGTTCAGAACGGCGCGGTGTGTGTTCACTATCAGGCTTTCAAGAACCGGCATGACACGCTGAAGGTCGGCGTTCTGGGCGAAGACGGCCTGAAGGACGTGCAGACCATTTCCGGTGAGGGCGAGGTCCTCTATCCCGTGTCCCTGGCCCACGACGGCGCGACCTGGTTCGCCTGGAGCGAAGCCAAGGACCGTCAGTGGTCTGTCCTGGCACGTTTCGTCAAGGACGGCGTGTGGAGCGAGACCATCGTGGTCGACCACGGCGAGGCTGTGCTCTACCCCTGCCTGTACGCCTGGAACGGCGACCCTTACATCATGTGGACCCGTCAGTACAAGAACGGCGCCCAGGCGGTCACCTGCGCGCTGAGCGAGGCGGGCGCCGGCGAGGCCGAGGTCATCTCTGTCTCTGCCGAGGCCTACCGCGCCAACGCCTGCCAGGGCGGCGACGGTAACCTCTATGTGACCTACGACGCCTACCGCAACGGCGGTTATGACGTGATGGCCCGCGTGAAGACCGCCGCCGGCTGGAGCGAGGAGATCCGTGTGGATCAGAGCGAGGACTGGGTCTGCGCTCCCCGCATCATGCCCGCTCCCACCGGAGCCACCGTGTGCTGGTACACCTTCGGCTACGGCGCCACCTTCGGCGTCTACGCCTCCGACCTCACCGCCTGCGACGGCGCGCTGTGCGCCGCTCCTGTCCAGACCCTGACCGAGAACGTGGGCTGGTACATGGATCTGGCGGTTGCCTCCAACTCCAAGGGCCTGCAGGCGGTCGCCTACACCTGGGGCAAGGACAAGGTCCAGGTCCGCGTGCGCCAGGCCGGCGGCAGCTGGACCGAGGGCGCTCAGATGTCCTATGAGGATATCCACTGCGCCATGTATCCCTCTCTGCTGGTGGGCGAGGACGGCACCATCTGCATGGCTTGGCAGTTCGCTTTCCGCAACGGCCACTATGACCGCAATGCCCAGGCCGTCATCACCCGCTTCACCGCCGAAGACGTGGAGAAGCGCCAGGATCCCTCCACCGAGCGTGCAGAGAACAACTTCTGCATCCCCATCGCTGCCGAGAAGCATCTGGACCGCCGCACCGACGAGGAAGTGGCGGAGTGGCTGAAGAAGAACGGCTACACCGGCAAGCTCCTCTTCGGCGACATCCACGGCCAGAGCGGCATTTCCGACGGTATGGGCAAGATCGACCAGTACTACCGCCGCAGCCGCGCCAAGGCGAACCTGCAGTTCTCCTGCCTGACCGACCATGACTGCTACCCCGACTGGATCTCCCAGTCCGAGTGGGAGCTGATGCGCACCACCGCTCACCTCATGGACACCGACAACGAGCTCACCTGCATCCTCTCCTTCGAGTGGACGCCCAACGAGTATCAGTACGACTTCGGCCACAAGAACGTCTACTTCCGCGACGATGACGGCGACATCTTCCGCTCCGGCGACAAGAGCGGCATCACCCCCACCGACCTGTACGCCAGCATCAAGAAGTACCGCGCCATGTGCATCCCGCACCACCCCGCCGCTGACTGGGGCATGGTGAGCGCGGCCACCGACTGGTCCTTCCACGACGACCAGGTGGAGCGCCTGGCGGAGATCTACTCCCGTCACGCCCCCTACGAGGACTTCGAGAGCCGGAGCAAGTACACCAAGAACATCAAGAAGTTCCCCCGCCGCAGCGTGCAGGACGCGCTGGCCCGCGGCTACCGCATGGGCTTCACCGCCGGCAGCGACTCTCACCAGATGGAGCACGGCGTGGAAGGCGGCATCGTTGCCATCTACACCCCCACCCATGACCGGGCGGGCATCTGGGACGCCATGTACGACCGCCGCACCTACGGCACCACCGGCGCCCGCATCCTGCTCTTCTTCAAGGCGGAGGGTCAGCCCATGGGCAGCGAGATCAAGGTGCCGGAAGGCAAGCCCGTCCAGTTCGAGATCAGCGTGCTGGGCACCAAGACTGTGAAAGTGGAGCTGCTGAAGAACAACCAGGTCATCCAGACCTGGGAGCCGGGTTCCGACGCGTGCGATGTCACCTGGGCGGACAACGATCGCAGCGCGAGCGATTACTACTATGTCCGCGTCACCCAGCCCGACGAGCATATGGCCTGGTCCAGCCCCATCTGGGTCGACAAAGAGTAATCCCCAAAAATCTTCTATCAGTAAAAAAGGGTGCTGCCGATGAGGCAGCACCCTTTTTGGTTTAGTGCACGAAGCTGTGTGTCAGCGTTTTGCGCTTTTTTGATAGATGCGGTAAGCCGCACAGAGAAGAATTTGCGCCACGGAGGAGATGGGCGTGCCCAAACCGATGTGGAACAGGGAAGCGCCTTCCAGCCGGCTCATCCAATAGACTGCCGGGATCCTCACACAGAACGCGCCGAACACGCCTTGCGCCATGACGAAAACGGTTTTTCCGCAGCCGTTGAAGTAACCGATGAAGCAGAAGAGGATGGCGGTGAGCAGGCAGTCGATGGCGTAAGCTTTCAAATAATCGTGGGCAAAGGCGATGACCTGCGCCTCGCCGGAAAAGACAGAGGCCAGCAGATCCCCCGCAAAAAATGCGATGGAGCCCATGATAAAACCGGCGGCCAACGCGGTCTTGATGCCGCAAAACAGCGCCTTGCGGGAACGCTCGAATTCTCCGGCGCCGTTGTTCTGGGCAACAAACGCCGAAATGGACTGCATATAAGCAGAGGCCACCAGCATCAGAAACACGCAGACTTCCTCCGCAACGCCCACCGCGGCAGACTCCATCACGCCCATGCTGTTGACCACCATCTGGATAAACAGAAAGGAAAACTGCACCAGCAGTTCCTGCAGCGCGATGGGCACGCCCACCAGCAGAATTTTTTTTTCAAACAGGCGGGGTCAAAGCGTATGAACTTTTTGGAGAAGGCGAAGGGCAGGTTTTTCCTGCTGATAAAATAGAGAGAGAACACCACGCTGATGGCCTGGGCGGACACGGTGGCAATGGCGGCGCCGGCGGCTCCCATCTCAAAACCTGCCACCAGCACCAGGTCGCCCAAAATGTTGATGGCGCAGGCAATGGCAACGGTGAGAAGCGGCGTGCGTGAATCGCCGATGCCGCGGAAGACCGCGCCGATCACGTTGTATGCGGCGATGAAAACGGTGCCGAGCCCGCAGATCTTCACATAGGCCCCGGTCTGCGAAAACGCCTCCGCCGGCGCATGCATAAAGGTGGCCAGGGCATCGCTGAAGGGAACGACCAGCGCCGTCACCGCCACCGCCAGCACGGCAAAAATCGCAATGCCGGTCCCCACGCCCTGCCCGGCTTCTTCGGGCTTTCCGGCACCGATGCGGTCTCCCACAAAGACGGTCACGCCCATGGTCAGACCGGTGATGACCATGGCGATCATGTTGAAAAGCTGGCTGCCGGAGGCCACGCCGGACTGCTCAAAGGTGTCGGCGAACTGTCCGACAATGATCAGATCCGCCGCGCCGTACATGGCCTGCAGAAAAAGCGCCAGCAGGACCGGGAACGCGAAGGAAATAAGAGAGCGAAGAATGTTTCCCTGAAGAAGATTTTGTGTGTTGGCCCGACTCATGATATCCTCCCTGTGAATCATTTTCACCGCCGGGGCGCAGCTGCCGCAAAAAAAGAGCCGGATAAGAAAAGCAGGGATCTCACCTGCCATCTTATCCAGCTCACAGCCTCATCAGTGCTGCTCACCCTCCGATGAACGCCGACCATTGTATCAGATTTCAAAAGAGATGTCAAACGGAACACAAGGCGGCAGATGGAAAAAACGGGATGTTCCTGTTATACTGAAAAAAGAACGTTTTAAGAAAGGGAAGAGTGCCGTGCCTGTCATCCTGGACCGGCATCTGCGGGAGCAGATCGCCCGTGAATCAAACGATTTCCCCATCAGCTTTTTTGAAAATGAACTTTCGGAACTGCCCAACCGGGAAGGCCCTCTGCATTGGCATCCCGACTTCGAGATCGCCCGGGCAGAGCGGGAAACGCTGGAGTACCAGGTGGGACAGGAGCGCATCCTGCTACAGCCGGGGGACAGCCTGTTTGTGAACGGCAACCTGCTGCACGGCGTAAAGCAGGTGGGCGGCGACGCGCCGGACCCGATGCCCATCGCGGTGTTTTCCGGCTCGCTGATCGGGCCAGAGAGCGGTGTGCTCCATCAAAAATACATCGCCCCCGTGGCGAAATGCGCGTCGCTGCCCTTTGTGATGTTCCGGCGGCAGGACGAGCGCTGCGGGGAAGTACACAGCCTGCTTGATGAACTGTTTTCCTGCCTGCGTCTGCGACCGGTCTGTTGGGAGATGAGGGTGCAGCGCCTGTTGTGCAGCCTGTTCGAGTATCTTTTCCGCAACCTGGACTCGCTGCCCCGCTGCCCGGCCACCCGCGTCCAGCTCCGTTCTCAGGTGCGGGTGCAGCAGATGCTGGCGTATATCTACGAGCACTACGAGGAGCAGGTCACCGTGGACGACATCGCCCGGGCTGCCAGCGTCAGCCGCAGCGAGGCCACCCGCTGCTTTCAGGAGTACATGGGCTGTTCCCCGGTGAGCGCCCTCATCCGACACAGGCTCCAAACCGCCCACCGGCTGCTGCACGACCGCTCCGTGACCGTCCAGGAGGTCTGCTGCGCCTGCGGGTTCCGCTCGCCCAACTACTTCGCGCACCAGTTCCGCAAACTCTACGGCTACACGCCGGGTCATGTGCGCGGTTTGGGAGAATAGTTCTACTGTTTGGGGGATTTATCCCTTATGTGGTTCTGGTTTTGCTGTTATAATGCCATACGACGGCTTGCGCCGAAATCGGAGCACAGCGGAAAGGAACCACTATGACCCAACGAACCAAGTATCAAAAAACGCTGCACGCCTGTTACCTGGGCTATGTAACACAGGCGATTTGCGCAAATTTTGCGCCGCTGCTTTTTCTGACTTTCCAAAAAACCTACAAAATCTCTTTTGCCCAGATCGCGCTGATCCCCAGCGTGTTTTTCATGACCCAGCTGCTGGTGGATCTTGCCGCGGCGGGATTTGTGGACAGAGTGGGTTACCGGGCCTGCGTGGTCGCGGCCCATGTCCTGGCGGCAGCAGGGTTGGCGTTGCTGGCAATTCTGCCGGACGTGCTGCCCTTGCCATTTGCGGGAATTTTGCTGGCCGTGATGATTTATGCGGTGAGCAGCGGGCTGATAGAGGTGCTCATCAGCCCCATCGTGGAGGCCTGCCCCTTTGAACACAAGGAGAGCCGCATGAGCCTGCTGCACTCCTTTTACTGCTGGGGCATGGTCGCGGTGGTGCTGGGGTCAACGCTCTTTTTTACGGTGTTCGGCCTGGAGAACTGGCGCGTCCTGACGTTGCTGTGGGCGCTTGTGCCGTTGGCCAATGTCCTGAACTTCGCCGTCTGCCCCATTGGGCGGCTGGTCGAGGAAGGGAAGGGGCTGGGAACAGGCAGGCTGCTTCGCCTGCCGGTGTTTTGGTTGCTGATCCTTTTGATGGCCTGCGCCGGCGCGGCGGAAAACTCGATGACGCAGTGGGCGTCCGCCTTTGCGGAAGCCGCGACGGGCGTGCCCAAAACCGTCGGCGACCTTGCGGGCCCCTGCCTGTTCGCGGTTTTCATGGGTCTGTCCCGAGTGCTCTGCGCCGGGCTAAGCCGGAATTTGCCCCAAAAGACGCTCATGCTGGGGTGCGGCGTGTTGTGCGTCGGCTGCTATCTGCTGGCGTCCCTGTCGCCCTCCCCGGCGCTGGGGATGGCGGGCTGCGCCCTGTGCGGTTGTTCCGTGGGTGTCCTGTGGCCGGGCACCATCAGCATGTCCGCGCAGCTTTGCCCCGCAGGCGGCACAGCCATGTTCGCCCTGCTGGCGCTGGCCGGCGATCTTGGCGGCACGATGGGGCCGATGACGGTGGGCTTTGTCTCCGAACTGGCGGGCGGCGATCTGAAAACAGGGCTGCTGGCGGCGGGGGCCTTTCCTATCGCGCTGGTGGCAGGTCTGGCCGCGCTGAACCGGCAAAAATGACCCCTCGGCCGGGCGGCAGAGTACGGGTATGCAAGCGCGCCGGAGTATGATACAATGCAAAGTGTGATTTTCCTGCTCGGCAGGCCTTTGAAGGGAAGTAGATGAGATGACCAAGATACTGTTCGTCTGCCATGGCAACATCTGCCGCAGCCCCATGGCAGAGTTTGTGATGAAAGACCTGGTGAAGAAGGCGGGCTTTGGGGCGCAGTTCACCATCGCCTCCGCGGCCACTAGTACGGAAGAGATCGGCAACCCGGTCTATCCGCCCGCCCGTCAGATGCTGGCGCAGCACGGCATCTCCTGCGCCGGCAAAACCGCCCGGCAGGTGCGCCGGGGGGAATACGCCGACTGGGATTTGTTCATCGGTATGGACTTTGCCAACCTGCGGAACATGGAGCGTATCTTCGGCGGCGACCCGGAGCGCAAAATACACGCCCTACTGGATTACACCGCCCGCCCCGGCGAGGTGGCGGACCCCTGGTATACCGGGGACTTTGAAGCCACCTGGCGGGATGTGCTGGCCGGCTGCACCGGGCTGCTGAACAGCCTGACCTAAGGATAAGCAAAACGAGGCCGCAGATGCTTAATCTGCGGCCTCACTGCTTTTTTCAGTACACCACGTCCAGTGCGGACAGGTTGGCGGCCATCTGCCCTGGCTCACGGTCACCCAGAGGAGAAAACTCCAATTCGTCGTCCTTCCAGTGTGCGGTGTAATAGCCGAAGGAAATGTTCCCGGCGTCGTCGTGCAAGTCGCACTGGACCTGCAAAATGCCGTTGGAACGCAGGAAATAGCGGTATTCCAGCCAGTCGTAGTCATCAAAGCGCAGGTCGTGCTCGATGGCGGCCTTCAAATCGCCGGCGTTTTTGAACCGGGAAAATTCTTCTTCCGTCAACTCCGTGGCCCCATACTCTTTGTAGGTCTCGCCGTAGAAGAAGATGTAGGTACCTTTCACAGTGTGCAACAGCATAAGGTCATCGGCGGCTTGATACGCGCCGTCATAGCTCTCCACATAAAGGACGATGTCGCCCGCGTCGGTCATTCTCACGTTGCCGGGCTGGTTGTCCGCCAGACAGACGACCTCGCCGTCCCGCAGAGCCAGAATGGAAAAGAAAGCAGTGGTACCCATGCCCACATGGCGGTTCACCGCCACATGGTTCTCTCCGTCCGCGTTCAGCACCTCTAAAGTACAAACATCCAGCTCCGGCTCCGCCCGGCAAACAACGCTGCACTCTGCCGCATCTCCGCTGCAATACCAAACCTCATTGCTTTGCGAATCGGATGCGCAGCATACACCGAAAAGTTCCTTTGTGCCGTCCCCATCGAGGTCCGCACAGAGATAGTTCAACATTTCCCGGCCGGAGGCTTCTTCCACCGCGGCCAGCAGCCGGGCCTCGCCCGGGTCATCCGGCGTGGGGCGGGGCAGCGGGCTGGAGGTGGGCGCCGGGGCAGGGGAGACAGCGGGCGCACTCTGGGCCGAAGAAGAAACGGCATGCCCGGCGGCGCACCCAGCCAGCAAAAACGCAAAACTGCAGGTCAGAGCAAGCAATCGTTTCATAAGCGGCTCTCCTTTCGATCCGCATCCTGTTAAAGCATCACAACGCACTCGAACATTGTCCCGGATTGGATTGCAAGGAAGCCCCTTTTACTTCCCGCCCATCACAGGAACGGGGAATGAAATACATCAAATCTGACCGCAGTTCCATTCCCAATTAATAATCAAAAGCATGTTCGCCGACCGTAATTTGCCGCGTTAACGTTTCGTCTTTATGGGGCTTGCGGATCTCAATCACATTCAAAGCAGTATAGCCGCGTTTCCGTAGAAATTCAATCATACGGTGATTGTTGGGATGAACGTAGTTATAAACGGTATCGCCCCCAAAAGAAGCTGAAATTTCCTCTGCTCTGCTATGCAGAGCTGTGGCGACACCTTGGCGGCGGAAATCCGTTTTGACAAAGAGGGATTCGACCCACACAACCCCGCCATCGATACGGCAAACCACGTAGCCCGCATATTTACCATCCACTAGTGCGGCAAACACCGGAAACCGGGCAGAGAGATAGTCTTCCATCTCGTCACGCCCAGCTTCCAGATTGGGTTTTGATACCACACCTTTATAAGAACGCAATTCTACCCGAAACTGTGCGACCATTTCAGCAAATTCATCATTTACCTGCTTGACCTCAATGATTTCCATAAAATGCACTCCCGCATTCATTTCTTCCTTGATATGTCAGTCGGTATGAAGTTTGGATAAAAGAACCACCGCCTCCACATGGCTTGAGAGGACAGAATGAATGTCATTTGAGTACGTCCGTTCTCGGAAACATATCCACTTCGCTTTTGGCACTATCGGTATACGGGAACATATCCAATCTCTCTCTGGAATGTAT
>DXBV01000035.1 GCA_019116345.1 Candidatus Allofournierella merdipullorum
AAGAAAAGGCGGTACGCTACCCCTCCACGGGGCGCATACCGCCTTTTCTTGTTATCCAGCCCTCCGGCTGTATCGGTTGAGCAAAAGTCAGCGTGGGATTGATGTGGTATCTTTATCTAAGTGAACCCCCCCGCTCCCATTTGGAGACCGCACGGTCGGTCACGTGCAGCCGTTGGGCCAGTTCCTTCTGGGTCAGTCCCTTTTCTTTGCGCAGTTCGCGTATCAGCGCGCCGGTGGCTTCGTTGTTCATCGCTCAGCCCTCCTTTTTGCCTCTCTATTATAACGCCGCGCCGCCGTTCCTGCACCCGACCGCTGGTTGAGCCCGGCTCGGCGGCAGCTTTTTACAGCTGCTGCTTGTTGCGTCCGGGATTTCATACTACAATAAGACATATAAGGATGCGAAAAAAGGAGAAGCGTTCATGCCCACAGTACTGATCGATGCGGACGGCTGCCCGGTGGTGGGCCTGACCATCCGCATCTGCAAAGGCCACAGTGTGCCGGTGCTCATTCTCTGCGACACGGCTCACCGCATTGAACGGGACGGAGCCGAAACGCTGGTGTTCGACAAAGGCGCCGACAGCGTGGATTTCGCCCTGGTCAACCGGGTGCGCGCCGGAGACATCGTGGTCACGCAGGACTACGGCCTTGCCAGCATGTGTCTGGCCCGCCGGGCCCGGGTGCTGAACCAGAACGGCCTGGAATACACCGCCGGCAACATCGACGCCCTGCTGGAGCGCCGCTGGCAAAACAAAAAGCTCCTTCGCGCGGGCAAGCATCCGAAGGGGCCTGCCAAGCGCACGAAAGAACAGGATGCGGCGTTTGCAGCGGCATTGGAAGGGTTGCTGCGCGGCTGCCGGAAAAGCGAGGGATGAACGATGCGCACATTTGTTTCAGGCGGCAAGACCGTGACGGTTTTCCCCTCCGGCGTGCCGGACGCGCCGGTGGTCTATCTGAACACTTTCGGTGACGAAGGGCAAAAGGTTTTTGAAGCCCTGGCTTTCTGCGGCTGCCCGCCGCTCTCGCTGGTGGCCGTCAGCGGCCTCGACTGGAACCATGATATGGTCCCCTGGGACTGCCCCGCGGTGTTCAAAAACGCCGAATCATTTACCGGCGGCGCTGACGAATCTCTCCGGCTCCTGGCCGGGGAGATCCTGCCCGGGGCGGAGCGGGAATTGGCCGGCGCTCCCCGCTGGCGCGGGATCGCGGGTTATTCTCTGGCGGGGTTGTTTGCCCTGTATGCTCTTTACAAGTCAGATGTATTTTCCCGCGCGGCCAGTGTGTCCGGCTCGCTCTGGTTCCCGGGATTCCGGGAGTATGTATTCACCCATGAGCCCAAACGCCGGCCGGACCGCGTTTACTTTTCCGTGGGCGACAGAGAAAGCAAAACGAAGAATCCCGTGCTGCAAACGGTGCAGGAGAACACCGAGGCGATTTGCAGGCTTTACCGCGACAGGGGCATTTGCACGACGTTCCGGCTGAACCCCGGCGGGCATCATGAGCATCCGGCGCAGAGGACTGCGGCAGGCATTCAATGGTTGTCCATTGAATAACGCTGCTGCGCGCGATTGTGATACAATAAGAGCATAAAAGGAGGGCTCTCGCCATGGACTTTGACGTTGAAAAGCTGGTCTGGACCAGGCCGCCGGAGCAGTACCGCATTGCGGCAGACGAAATTGAGATCACCACCCAGCCCCACACCGACCTGTGGCAGCGCACCTATTACCATTTCCGCAACGACAACGCCCCTGTGCTGCAGATGGAAACGTCGGAGCCTTATTTCAGTTTTGTGGTCAAGACCGACTTTTCCGCCGCCTGCCGCCGCTTTGACCAGTGCGGGGTCGTTCTGTATCTGGACAGCGAAAACTGGCTCAAGGCCTCGGTGGAATACGAGGACGGCAAGTTTCAGCATCTGGGCAGCGTGGTGACCAACGACGGCTATTCCGACTGGGCCACCACCGCCATCGACGGTCAGATCCGCACCATGTGGTACCGCCTCAGCCGCCGCGAGGACGACTATCGGCTGGAATGTTCCCGGGATGGCGTCAGCTTCAGCCAGATGCGCGTTTGCCACCTGCGCAAAGGCGGCGAGGCCATCCGGTTCGGCCTTTACGCCTGCTCGCCGGAGGAGTCCTCCTTCACCGCAGTGTTTTCGCAGATGCAGATGACCGAATGCCGGTGGCAGGCCCACGACGGCCAGCAGCCGGACGGAGCGGTCTTTCCTGACGCGGCCGCCATTCAAAGCCATAAGGAGAACTGATATGATTCGAGAGATATGCAAAGACGTGCTGTTTCTTGCGCGAAAGTCCGAGCCTGCCACACCCGAGGACCTGCCGGTAGCGGCGGACCTTCTGGAAACCCTGGAATCCCATGCGGACGGCTGTGTAGGCATGGCGGCAAACATGATCGGTGTTGCCAAGCGCATCATCGTCTTTGACGACGAGGGCACCTACCGGGTGCTGTTCAACCCGGAGATCGTCAAGAAAAGCGGTCCTTACGAGGCCGAGGAAGGCTGCCTGTCCCTCACCGGCACCCGCAAGGCAAAGCGTTGGCAAACCATCAAGGTGAAATACCAGGACGAACAGTTCCGGGAACGGTTCAAGACCTGGACCGGCTGGCCCGCCCAGATCATCCAGCACGAAATCGACCACTGCGAGGGCATCATCATATGAAAAAGTGCAAGATCACCGTCATGCGCATCACCCGCTACGAGGACCTGATGGCGCGCTACGAAAACCCCATTGAGCACGCCTGCGATTTGCGGGAAGGCCAGGTGTTCATCGCCAAGGGCTGGGAGAAGCCGGAGGGCTTTTGCCCCAGCGCCTGGGACACCCTGTCCTCCTTCGTGCTGGCCCTGAGCCACGGCGCGGAGAACTTCTACGACGGCTGGATGAAAAATCCCCGCTCCGCCATGCTCTCCTGCAACGACGGATTCCGTCCGGTGAGTTTTCTGGTGGAGGCGCTGGACGAGGACGCGGACTAAAGGAGGAAACATCATGTTTGAAAACAAAGTAGCCGTCGTGACCGGCGGCGCGAAGGGCATCGGCAAGGCCATTGCCCAGGAGTTCCGCAAAGCCGGGGCCAAGGTGTGCGTCATCGACCTGCTGCCGAACGATTATTTCGTGGGCGATCTGGCCGACCAGGCGGTGCTGGAGGAGTTTGCCCGCAAAGTGCTGGCGGACCACGGCCATGTGGACTATCTCATCAACAACGCTCTGCCCCTGATGAAGGGCATCGACGAGTGCAGCTACGAGGAGTTCAACTATGCTTTGCGGGTGGGAGTGACCGCCCCCTTCTATCTCACCAAGCTGTTCGCGCCCCACTTTGCGCCCGGGGCGGCGGTGGTGAACATCTCCTCCTCCCGGGACCGGATGAGCCAGCCCCAGACCGAAAGTTACACGGCCTCCAAAGGCGGTATCTCGGCGCTGACCCACGCGCTGGCCATCAGCCTTGCGGGCAAGGTGCGGGTGAACAGCATCTCCCCCGGCTGGATCGAGACCGGCGACGCGGTGTGGACCGGCCCGGACGCCGTCCAGCAGCCCGCCGGGCGGGTGGGCACCCCGCTGGACATCGCCAACATGGTGCTGTTTCTCTGCTCGGACAAGGCGGGCTTCATCACCGGCGAAAACATCTGCATCGACGGCGGCATGACCCGCCAGATGATCTATCACAATGACTTCGGCTGGACGCTGCAGGGAGGAAACGAGGAATGAAAACGGCAATTTGCTATCTTTCCTGCCACCACGGCAACACCCGCAAGGTGGTGGAGGCTATGGCCCAGGCGGGCGGCGCTGACCTCATCGACGTGCGCACCCGGCAAGCGGTGCGGCTGGGAGAATACGACTGCATCGGCTTTGCCTCCGGCATCTACGGTTTTGAAATGCACAAGTCAGTAGCAGCCTTCGCCCGGCAGTATCTGCCCGCGGGCAAACCGGTGTTTTTCGTTTACACCTACGGCGGCGCAAAGGGCACCGGCGCAAAAGCGCTGGCCCAGATCGCCGGGGAAAAAGGCTGCCCGGTGCTGGGCGAGTTCGGCTGCAAGGGCTACGACACCTTCGGACCCTTCAAGCTGGTGGGCGGCATCGCCAAAGGCCGCCCTAACGAGCGGGACCTGGAAAAGGCGCAGGCGTTCTTTCTGGGACTTCAGGCAAAATAAGGAGCGTTGATATGTTTGGACCGAATCCGGATGCTGTTCATCCCAACGAGAACATCCCCAGCATCTGCTATATCAAAAATGTCATCACCCGCCCCAACATTCTGGTGGGCGAATACACCTATTATGATGATGCCGCCACCGGCGGCGAGGACTTTGAGTCGCACGTGACCCACCACTACGAGTTCATCGGCGACAAACTCATCATCGGCAAATTCTGTGCCATTGCCAAAGGCGTGGAGTTCGTAATGAACGGAGCCAATCACCGCATGGCCTCGGTCACGACCTACCCGTTCAACATCTTCGGCCACGGGTGGGAGAAATGCACCCCGTCGCTGGGCGACCTGCCCCTCAAGGGCGACACTGTGGTGGGCAACGACGTATGGATCGGGCAAAATGTCACCGTTTTGCCTGGGGTTCACATCGGCGACGGCGCCATCATCGGGGCGAATTCCGTGGTGGCCCGCGACATCCCGCCCTACACCGTTGCTGCAGGAAATCCCTGTCGCGTGGTTCGTGCCCGCTTTGACGCCGAACTGACGGACTATCTGCTGAAGCTTCAGTGGTGGGACTGGGAGCCGGAGAAAATTTTCCGAAACCTGGACACTCTGTGCTCCGGTGACCTGACGCTTATCCGTCAAATCTCTTTTTAACAAAAAGCGTGTGCAGACATCCGAAAGGAGAGAACAATGGGCTGGAAGTTCGAGACCGCCGGGCCCACCGGGGAGTGCAAAGCCTTCGGCGTGAACATTTTCAAATACCCCTGGCGGGACTGCAAGGAGACCGCCACTGTCACCGACCCCCGCCACGGCGTGGAGAAGGTGTTTCATGTTTATGAGGTGGAGATCGACGGCATCCCTCGCCGCTTTGCCGGCGGAGAGTTTTCAAACGGCGTGTTCGGGGTCTATCTGCCGGAGGAGTAAGCGTTCTGGCGCGCCGCCTCTCGCTTTTCCCGTCTGAACCACAGCTTTTTCAGGCCAAAGGAGCCTTTCTATGAATCTTCGAGAAGACCGCCGGCCGACCCTCGCTTCCTGGCCAAAGCGGATGTACGATTGGAGCGAGGTTCCGCACCCGTTTCAGCCCGCTCTGGCCGGCTGGAACGCCGCCGGGATGCCGCCGGGAAACATCACCCTCATTCCCCGCGTCCACCAGTACTCCGGCGCGCCGGAGTATGTCACCGCATGGTTCGGCGGTGAGGTCTGCCTTCAGCGCATGGCCGACGGCAAACTGGATGTATGGTCCATTCGCCCCGGCGATGTGGCGCAGGTCGGCTATTCCGTTCAGCTGATCAAATGCACCGTGACCGTCTGGCTCAAGGACGGCAGCCGGACCGGTTTTTCCTACAACAAGACCAAGGAAGATCAGCTCTACCCTGTTCTCAGCCTGCTGCTGGGCCAACCCGCCGACCGGCGCCCGCCCCTGCGGCATCCGGACACTCCCGCTTTTGACCGGCTCCGGCAGGAAAGCTACGCCATGTACTACACCTCTCTTCTGGCGTATCGCTTCGGCGAACGCATCCTGGATCAGCTCTTCCTGCGGGGCAAAAACCGCAACTTTCTTTACATTCTCCAGCGCCGGCCAGACCCCGAGTGCTTCTGCGCCATGACAGACGCCGGGCCGGTGTGCATCATCACCGATTTTTACGGCACTTCTGTTCTTTATCTGCCCGCCTCTTCCCGCTGCTCCCTGTGGGTCAAACCCCAGCCGCGCGGAAAAAGCAGCGGTCTTTATCTCCAGGCTCCGGCCGGTGTGGAAAGCCTTTGCTTTCGTCTTCTCCCCGGGCAGGAGGAGGCGGCCGGCGCCTTTGCCCGCCGCTGGTTTTCGGAAGCGGAAGGCTGAAGATTTTCTTTTGCGATTAGTACCGGCCGCAACGGCTGTTTTGGGGCCCGCGGAGCTACTGTCAAAAGGCTCCGTGGGTTTTTGCATTGCTTTTTATTTGTGCGCAATCGCCGGACAATAAGCTAATGCTTATCATTTAGTATTGTTTTCCCAGCTGTTTTCAAGATAAGGTACAATAAGTTTCGCAAATTGAAAAGTAGAAAAAAAGAGACATGGTTTGCAGAACTCTGGTAGAATGAAGTCGCGACAC
>DXBV01000036.1 GCA_019116345.1 Candidatus Allofournierella merdipullorum
GCCAAAGCCCGAAAAATGGCGTGGGTACAAGTAAAATCGACATCCCCCGTTTTGGCCCCGTTTGGCAAGATTTTTGGAAAAATGCAAGATTTCATGCAAGATAATTGAGGGCCGATATTCCGGATGAACACTGGATTTTCGCCCCGCCGCCGGAAAACGGATTTCGCCAAATGCAAGATTTTGGGCCGATTTTGTGTAGTATCTTTCCAGGTTTCAACAATTTGTATAGTTTTAGTGAAAACGCGGCTGTTCTCCGGGTCCAAATTTCAAAACAAAGGAGAACCGAAGATGAAGAAAACGAACCCCTTGCAGGACGACCTGGAGCGGCAGATCCAGGGCCTGCTGGCGCCCTGGCCCGACCCCATGGGCCGCACCGACTTCCGCAAAGCCTGCCGTATCGGCACCCGCACCTCCATCTACCTGTTGCAAAGCGGCCTGGTGCCCTGCGAGAACACCGGCAAACAGACCCGTTGCTACAAGATCGCAAAGTCCGACGTGGCCGCCTACCTGCGCCGCCGCCTGGCTGAGCCGACCTACTACACCCCGCCCAGCGGCTGGTACAAGAACTACCCGGCCCACAAGCCCCCGGCCTTCGGCCTGAACGGTGCGCTCCTGCTCACCGACGCAACCCGCCGCCGGGTGCGCCGCTGGTACGAAAGCCTGCTGGCCCGCCAGCCCGACGTGCTGGACGCCCACCAGATTGCCCGCGTCACCGGCTACGCCTGGCGCACCGTCAGCCGCTGGTGTACCGAGGGGAGACTCAAAGCGTTCCCGTATCAGCACACCTATAAGGTGCCCAAAGAGTGGCTGCTGGAGTTCCTCACCTCGGAGGACTACAACAGCATCACGCGAAAGAGCGAGGAGCACTATGCCATGATTGCCGCGGTGGCGTCGAAGCCGAGAAAGCCCAGGAAGAAACCGTAATTCGTACCTTTTAGATCTGCCCCTTTCCCGCCTGATTCTAAGTGTCGCCTGCCGGCGGACTTTGTGCCGATAATAAGATAAAGCGCATGGTACCTGTCATAGCGGTACCATGCGCTTTATCGCGTCATATGCTATGTAATCAGAATCGGACAGACACTTTCGAATGCCGAATAAACCGAGAATAGTCCTCTACATCGAAATCACAATATTTCAGGAACTCTCGAATATTTAATTCAACCAAATCGCTTTGGACGGTCGGGGATAGTTTGTTTAGAATTGTGCCCCATGCCAGGTCAAGGAAAC
Source organism: Candidatus Allofournierella merdipullorum (assembly GCA_019116345.1). Taxonomy (GTDB): domain Bacteria; phylum Bacillota; class Clostridia; order Oscillospirales; family Ruminococcaceae; genus Allofournierella_A; species Allofournierella_A merdipullorum. Next base: position 1,228 of record DXBV01000036.1, read on the forward strand.
CCCGAAATGTTCCAATACCTTGTTGTGGGTGGAGTCGTCGTTCATCATATAGAATATAGACGACTATATTGTCGATGGGGCACAGAATGCAAAGAGGCGTGCTGGCAGAAACGAGGGAGAATCGAAACATCACACATAGGGATACTAAGGCCGTAGATGCCGGAATTCCTCGGTTTATAAGATTACAACCGTATCACCAGAAAAAGCACGTCACACTATGCGATGATTGCTGTGGCGGTGCCAAAAAGAAGAAAGGGAAGCGAAAGCTTCTGAAAAGTAGAATTGGGTCCATCGCTTGTGCGCTTTGCTCTCGACCGATAATAGAAAGAGGGCGTCTCCCCATAACTTGTCAGCGATATTTCGCAGTCCCAAAGCCTCACAGCACCACCGAAGTATCCAGCGTGGGGTCGAAGGTACTGCCTTCGCTCAGCAAAACCCGCCGATCCAACGAGAAACCCGCAGGCAGACTGGTGGGCGCGTAGCCTGTGACGGCTTTGAACACCCGGTTAAAGTTACGCAAAGTGTTAAAACCGCACCGAGCCATCAGGTCGGCCATGGTGATATCCTCCCCACTGGCCAGCAGCTCCACCGCCCGGTCGACCCGCAGCACGTTGAGATAGCTGGAAAAGGTGAGCCCCGTCATCTTTTTAAAGTAGCGGGAGAAGTAGGCGGGGGACATATGCATGAATTCCGTTGCCTCCTCAAAGGTACCCTCGCCACCCTGCTGTTCCAGCAGAATAAGCAGCTGCTTGTAGCGGGCGAGGGTGGGCTGAGCCGCCTCCGCCTGCTCCGCCAGCGGCTCACCCCGGAAAATATCCGCCATCAGCAAAGTGATAAGGGCGTTCATCTTCTCGATGTAAAAGGGCTGCTTTTCCCGGCTTTCCCGGTGCAATTCATCCAGCCGCGCCCCGGCATAGTAGCGGTCTGCAAAGACCTGCCTACGCAGCCGCAGCGAGGCATCGAACAGCCCGGCAAACTGAGCCACTGCCGCCCGGGAGCCCGGCGCACCGGCAATGCTGTGCACACTCTCCCGACTGACAAAGGCGCAGTCTCCCTCTGCCAGGTCATAGAAACTTCCATCCAGCATCAGACGCATCTCACCCGCCTGACAAACCACCAGTTCATCCTCGAAATGCCAGTGTGCCAGGTTGCGCAGATTCTCATATCGCTGCACCCACACCTTGGCCCCGGCGTCAAAGGCTCGCTTTTCCTGCTGGATCATCCGGCATCCCCTCCTTTTGTCGCTTTTCTGGTTTCATTATGGACAAGAAGCAAATCAATGTCAATAAATGTCTAAACAAAAGCAACACATTGCTTTTGTTTTTCATATATTTATTCTATATTTATCTTAAATTCTCAACTATTTTCATACATAAATACAATTATCATGCAAATACACGTCTATGCGTCAGTATGATCCGGCGGCACTGCAACCCGTCGTTTTAAAAATCGAACAAGGAGGAATCACCATGAAAACGAAAAAAAACATTGCGTGCATCGTTATGGCTGTCTCATTGGTCCTCAGCGTGCTTTTCTCGCTACTGATCGTGGGCGTCGACACCACTTGGAGCGCCGTGGACGTGAAGCTGGGCAAGCTCATTTCTGAAAACGGCACCACCATCAACTACAAAATGTACATTCCAAAAACGGCCTCGGTCCAAAACCCGGCCCCCGGCCTTCTGTATGGTGTAGGCGGCGGTGACGGCGTGGATGCAGGCCACGCCTTTGCCATTGAAGCCTCCCGCCGCGGAATGGTCGTTATGAGCATCGATGTACCGGGTAACGGTCTGTCGGAGAGTTTGTCCAGCGTAGTGCACTTCGATGAGAACAACCAGGCGGTGGTGGCGCAGAGCGACCCCACCCAGGGTCATGAGCTGGCATACAACTACCTGACCTCTCTTCCCTTTGTGGACAGCACCCGCATGGTGACCGGCGGCCACTCCATGGGTGGTATGTACACCGTGCAGGTAGCCCAGAACCATCAGGACGAGGTCAAGCTGCAGTTCAACGTGGGCATGAACAACTACGGCAACCCCGAGCTGGGATACGACTTCAACTTTGCGCTGATCATCGGCACCTCCGACGAGAGCGCGCTGGTGCGCACCACCAACCACTGCACCATGGACGACATTTATCAGAACGCCGATCTGAAAAACATGTTCGGCCTGGGCGAGAATGAGCGTCTGGAACCGGGCACTGTCTACGGTGATTTTTCCAATGAGACCGGCCGCGCGGTCTACACCCCCCACACAATGCATATCTGGGAGCCCTACACTGTGGAGGTTGTGGAGTACTTCCTCACCTGTCTGGAAGACACTATGGAGGTTCCCAACGCCCTGCCCGCCTCTGACACCGTTTTTGTCTGGAAAGATTATCTGGTCATTGGCATGATTGCCCTGCTCATGGTGTTCGTCACCTCCACCGCCTGCGTCCTGCTGGACACCGGCGTGTTCCAGGAGCTGAAACTCGCTCCCCGCAAGTACTTTGGCTTCAAGCCGAACTCCGCCGTGTGGTGGGCCGCCGTTGCGGTGCTGGTGGTTCTGTGCGGCTACAGCGTAATCTGGGCCTCGATGCAGACCGGCTCCGGCGAGCCTAACTTCTTTACCCGCTACGGCAACTCCGGCTTCAAATGCATCTGGTCGCTAGTGACCGGCGCCAGCCTGCTGATCTACACCGCCGTGTTCTACGCTCTGGTGGGCAGAAAATCCGGCATGAAATTGGGCGACTTCGGTCTTGCCACCGGCGACGACGGCCGCTTCCATCTGCGCTATATCGGCAAGGCCCTGCTGTTTGCCGTGATCTTGTTCGCCGCAGCGCTGGGCTACTTCCTGATCTATTACTACTTCACCAAGAGCAACCTGCAGTGGATCGTCTTTGAGATCGACCCCATTCCGGTACAGCGAGCCGGCGTCAAGTTCCTGGCCATGATGTTCTGGATGCTGCCCTTTGTGCTGATGAACTCGGTGGCGCAGCGCACCGTCATCCGCTTCGAGGAAGGCAAACCCGCCGCCACTGTGAAGGCCTTCATCACCAGCACTGCCATCTGCGTGCTGCTGCCGGCCATCATCCATCTGGTATTCGTGGGCAACGCCTACTTCGCATACCGCACCATCTTTCCCGACGCCCGCGGCTACATCGGCGGCGAGCAGGTGATGGGCATTGTTGTAGGCACCATCATCATTAACACCGTCGGCTTCTTCATGAACAAAAAGACCAACAGCATCTGGCCCACGCTGTTTGCCACTCTGCCGCTGGTCGCTTGGTTCCAGGTAACTGCTTCCGGTATGACCTTCTGAGCAGCCTTTTTCTTCCCCTTGCCCGCGCAAGGAACATCCGAACGAGCCGGGGGTCCTCAGTGTGCCAAAGGCCGCATTGACGGGCCTCCGGCTTTTCCTGCACCATAAACCTTTCGTCTGAAAAGCAAAACCGAAGGAGGCGTGATTTATGAAAATGCATCGTTCTTTGCGGATATTGACGATTGCGCTGCTCATCCTGCTGGCCTGCGCCTTCGTCATCAAAGCTGTTGACACCTCCATGGGCAGTGTTTCCGTCAAGCGGGGTAAGCTCATGTCAGACAACGGCTATCTGGTGAGCTACAAGATCTACATCCCTGACTCAGCGACCGCTTCCACGCCTGCGCCGGCCATCATCTACGGCCCTGGCGGCGGCAGCTCGGTGGACGACGCCAGCATGTTCGCCATTGAGGCTTCCCGCCGGGGGGTCGTGTTTATCGCCGTGGATGTTCCGGGCAATGGCCAGTCCGAGCCCATCCTCTCCACCACCGGCGGCGGTATGTCGGAGGACGGCAGCAACATCGTTCCCGTCAACTCGTTGGAAGAGGGCTTCAAGTATTACGGCTACGGCATCGAGCTGGCAAAGTCCCTTGCCTTTGTCGACAGCGGAAAGCTGATCATGTCCGGCCATTCCATGGGTGGCATGTACACCACCACGACTTCCCAGACCTATCAGGATGATATTTTCCTGGAGATTGCCGTGGGCAACGGCGGCTTTGAGGGCGACCCCACGGCCAACACCGATTTCAGCTACGCCCTCATCGTGGGCACCGGCGACGAAGCCGCCCTTGCTTCCACCACCGGTCACAGAACACTGAGCGAGTGCATCCAGTCCGAAAAGATGCACACCCTGTTCGGTGTGCCCGCCGGGGAGGAGATCGAGGTCGGCAAGGTGTACGGCGACCTTTCCGCCGAGACCGGCCGCGTGGTCTACACGCCCGCGTCCCTGCACTATCTTGAGCCCACCAATTCTGGCGTGTGCACCAATTACCTGGAAGTGCTGGCCATGGCGACCGGCATTACCGGCGGCCTTTCGGCGACGAATCACGTCTACTGGATCAAGGAGCTGGCTATGCTGGTCATGTATGCGGGCATTTCCGTTCTGATGCTGGGTCTTGTGATGGCTCTGCTGGAAACCGAGTTCTTCTCCACATTGAAGCTCAAAACAAAGAGCGCCGCATATCTCGGCGTCAAAAAGAACTCTCCTGTATGGTATGTCATCTTTGCTGCGCTTACCGTGGTTTGCGGAATGATGGTGATCTGGAGCTACCAGAATTATTCTGGCTTCCCCATCGTTAAAACGCTTGGCAACGCGGGCGGCAAGGGGATGTGGTCTGTCTGCACAGCCATCCTTCTGGCGGTCTATCTGATCGGTTTCCACCTTATCCGCGGCCGCAAGCAGAAATACAGCTACCGGGATTACGGCCTTGCCACCTCCGACTCCAAAGCCTTTGACATCGTGTACATCCTCAAATCGGTGCTGCTGGCCCTGGTCATCTTCGCGATGATGTACGGCCTGCTGCTGATTTTTATCCAGTTCACCGACAACACCATCCACTTCAACGCCTTCAACGGCGAGATCGCGTCCATCGAAGACACCCGCATGGCATACAAGTTCTTCCCTGTACTGCTGGTGATGATCCCCTTCATCCTTGCCAACTTCATCGTCTCTAAGACCGTGACCGGCAGCGAAGATGAAGGCATTCGCCCCTTCCTGAAGGAGCTGCTAATCCTGAACATCTACGGCACGCTGGGCATGCTGGTGATCTACATCGTTTTCGTCGCCTTCCTCCTTGGGCCGCACATCTGCCTGTTCACCACCAACTACGGCCATTTTGGCGCAGAAGCGCTTCTGGGCATCGCGTCCGGTTTCTGGGTCATTAACACTCCCTGCCTCTATCTGAGCAAAAAAACTCATTCTGTATGGCCGGGTGTCATCGTTGCCTCGGTCATCATGACCTGGTTCAGCATTTTCGCTTCTGGTATGACCTTCTGAGCCCGGATCACACACTTGCCTGAAAAAACGGGTGCGGCGGGCCTGGCCCACCGCACCCGTTTGCTTACGACTGGAGGAAGATCAAATGGATAACGCTGCATTACCCGTCCTCGGCCTGGAACTGGGCTCTACCCGCATCAAGGCGGTGCTGGTGGACGATGTGGGCGCGCCGCTGGCCAGCGGTGCATACGACTGGGAGAACCGGCTGGAGGACGGCTGGTGGACCTACCATCTGGAAGAGGTGCAGGCAGGCGTCCGTGCCGCCTTTGCCGCGCTGTCGGCGGACTGGAAAGCCAAGACCGGCACACCTCTCACCCGTGTAGGGGCGCTGGGCATCTCCGCTATGATGCACGGCTATCTGCCTTTTGACGCTGCCGGGCGCCAGCTTGCGCCCTTCCGCACCTGGCGCAACACCGCCACAGGCGAAGCCGCCGCGATCCTCACTGAACGCTTCAGCTTCAACATCCCCCAGCGATGGAGCATCTCCCATCTCTACCAGGCGATGCTGCAGGGCGAGGCGCATGTGAAGGATCTTGCCTATCTCACCACCCTGGCGGGCTACGTCCACTGGCAGCTCACCGGCGAAAAGGTGCTGGGTGTGGGAGACGCTTCCGGCATGTTCCCCATCGACAGCGCCGCCTGTGATTACGACACGGGGATGCTGGCCTCCTTTGACGAACTGCTGGCCCAGGCGGGTCTGCCCTTCACCCTGCGGCAGGTGCTGCCCAAAGTGTTGGCCGCCGGGAAGGACGCGGGCTGCCTGACCCCGGAGGGCGCGCGCTGGCTGGACCCCACCGGGTCTCTGGCACCCGGCGCGCCCCTGGCCCCGCCGGAGGGAGACGCGGGCACCGGCATGGCCGCCACCAACGCGGTGGCCGCCCGCACCGGCAACGTGTCGGCGGGCACCAGCGTTTTTGCCATGGCGGTGCTGGAAAAGCCCCTGTCCCGCGTCTACCCGGAGATCGACATGGTCACCACCCCCGCCGGGCGGCCGGTGGCCATGGTGCACTGCAACACCTGCACCTCCGACCTGGACGCCTGGGTGAAACTGCTGGGTCAGATGGCCGAGGCCGCAGGGGCGAAGCTGGTAAAGCCCGATCTCTACGACTTGTTCTATCAGAAGGCGCTGGAAGGTGCGCCGGACTGCGGCGGTCTTGTGAATTTCAACTGCTACTCCGGCGAGCCGGTGTTGGGTCTGGATGAAGGCCGACCCCTCTTCGTGCGGCGGCCGGACGCTTCGCTCACGCTGGAAAATTTCGCCCGCGCCCAGCTCTATTCCACCATGGCCGCCCTCAAACTGGGCATGGATCTGCTGTTCGAAAAAGAGCAGGTGAGGCTGGAGCGTCTTTTGGGCCACGGCGGACTTTTTAAGACCCCGGTGGCAGGTCAGAAGCTGCTGGCCGGGGCACTGAGGGTGCCGGTGTCGGTGATGGCATCGGCAGGCGAGGGTGGCCCCTGGGGCATGGCCCTGCTGGCCCTCTATCGTCTGCGCTGCATGCAAGATGGCGCGCCTGCCCTGGAGGATTGGCTGGAGAAGTTCATCTTTGCCGGGACCGAGGGAAGTACCATCGCCCCGGACGAAGCCGACGCGGCGGGCTTTGCCGCCTTTATCAAAGACTACGCCGCCTGCATCCCGGTGGAAAAAGCCGCCGTGGACGCGCTGCGCTGACAGGAGGTACATACCAATGAGCATGAAACAGTACGAATTCTGGTTTGTGGTGGGCAGTCAGTTTCTGTACGGCCCCGAAGTGCTGGAAACGGTGGCCGCCCGCGCCGCCGAGATGACCGAGGCGCTGAACGCCTCCGGCAATCTGCCCTGCAAACTGATCTATAAAGTCACTGCCAAAACCAACAAGGAAATCACCGACGTGGTGCGCGAGGCCAACTACGACCCCGCCTGCGCCGGTATCATTACCTGGTGCCACACCTTCAGCCCCAGCAAAATGTGGATCAACGGGCTTGCGGCCCTGCAAAAGCCCTGGTGCCACCTGGCCACCCAGTACAACCGCACCATCCCCAACGAAGAGATCGACATGGATTTTATGAACCTGAACCAGGCCGCCCACGGCGACCGGGAGCACGGTTTCATCGGGGCCCGGCTGCGCGCGCCCCGCAAGGTCATCGCCGGCTACTGGCAGGACGAGGCCGTGCAGGATCGCCTGGGCGACTGGATGCG
>DXBV01000037.1 GCA_019116345.1 Candidatus Allofournierella merdipullorum
TACCTCTTCGCCCAAAAGGGCGCAAGGCGAATTTACGCCTACACCGAAGACTATAATCTTTCCAGCCAGCACCTATGGGGTCAAACGTCTAATAGATACAAGCGGACAGAACCACTGGTTCTCAACATACATAATGGTTTGACCCAAGGAGGGGTGTACAATGCGGTGGATGTGGATCATTCCGGGCCTGGTGATGGCCCTTGCGGCACTTTGTCTGATCGCGGTGTGGGGGCGCAGGATCCGCCGCCCCTCGAAAGGCGAGATCAGCCTGATGGCCACGGTGAAGCGGGTGGCGGCCGCCGGTGCGGACCGGGTGCCTGTGACCTTTGTGGCCCGCGGGCAGGAGATCGCCCTCACCGTGCCGGAGCATCTGGCCCGGCAGCTGTTCCCCGGCCAGCGGGGCGTGCTGACCTACAGCGGCAGCGAGTTCATCTACTTCGTGCCCCGGGAAGAGCTGTTCTGTGACGACGGCTCCGAGGGCCTGCTGCAGGTTTCCTGAACCCAGAATCTTCCATTCAGCCAGCCGCCGGAAAACCGGCGGCTGGCTTTTTCTTTGATGGCGGGTATGCTATAATACTTTATAACACATAAAATACGGAAAGGGGGCGGTGCCCGGTGCAGAAAACACTGGACCGGCTGTTCTGGGCGGGCTTCTGCCTCGTCTGGGGCTGGATCGTTCTGAACAGCGTGCTGCGCTGGCAGCACAACGGCCCGGCGGCGCTTGCGGTGGGCGCGGTGCTGGCGGCGGGGGTATGGGCTCTCTCCAAACGGGTGCTGCCCCGGCTGAACGGCCTTTCGCCAAAGCGCTGGCGCATCCTGTTTTTCACCGTCTTTGCCCTCTACGCCGCTGCCTTTTCGGTCATGGCCTGGCTGATGGCGGAGGTGCCCATCATGGACCAGGAGGTGGTGCTGCGCAGCCTCACCGACCTTTTGGACGACGGGCGCTTTGGAGTGTGGAGCGGCTATTATATCATCTGCAACAACAACCTGGGCCTGGCGCTGGTGCTGGGCGGCTGGTACTGGCTGGCGGGGCTGTTCGGCTTTGTGCCGGACTCTTCCCTCATGGGCGTGGTCCCGGGCATCGCGCTGAACGTGCTGGCGCTGCTGGCCTCGGTGGCCCTGTGCTGCCTGCTGGCCCGGCGGGTGTTCAAAACCAACGCCGCGGTGGCGCTGGTGTTCCTTCTCTGCGCGGCCTTCGCGCCCTTCTGGCTCTACAGCCCCTGCTTTTATTCCGACACCCTCTCCATGCCCTTCGGCCTGTTGGCGCTGCTGGCCTTTGACGCCTGGCGGCGCGAGGCACGGCCCCGTCGGCGGCTGCTTTTTGCGGCGGGCGCCGGGGCGGCGGCCTTTGTGGGCTATGCAGTCAAGGGCAGCGTGGCGGTGATGGCCGTGGCGCTGGCCATTCAGTTCTTTTTGCAGGCGAAGCCCCGGCGGGCGCTGGCAGCCTGCGGCGCGATGCTGGCGGCCTTCGGACTGTTGGCCGGCGGCTACCGGCTCTGGCAGCGGGCCTGGCTCATCGACTGGGCCGAGGAGGACGCCCTGGCCCTGCCCATTCAGTTGTGGTTCTGCTACGGCAGCCACGACGACGGCAACTACTCCCAGGCGGACTACGAGGCCGCCATGACCGTGGACACCGTGGCCGAGCGCAAGGAACTGCTGAACGCCCGCATCGCCGCCAACTACGCCTCCTATACTCTGCCGGAACTGGCGGAGTTCGTCACCCGCAAGGCGGCCATCACCTGGGGCGACGGCCTTTACAACGCCGAGGAGTTCCTGGCCACCCCCCAGCGGGCCAACTGGACCCACAAGTTCATTCTGGAGGGCCAGCCGGGCTATATGCCGATGGTCTATTACTGCCAGGCCTATCTGTACATGGTGCAGCTGCTGGTGCTGGTGTGCGCGGTGCGCCGGGCCCGGCGTCCCGCCCCCGGGCTTCTGACCCTGACGGGGGTGAGCGTCACCGGTCTTATCCTGTTTTTGAGCCTGTGGGAGACAAAAGCCCGCTACGCATTCAATTTTACCCCGTTTCTGCTGCTGATGGCGGCCGCAGCTTTGCTGGGGCCGGAGGAAGAAACGAACTGACGCCTGTTGTGTGAGAAGGAGGAGTCTTTTGTGGAACAGCCCCTGGTAAGCGTGATCGTGCCGGTCTACAACGCCGGCGACCACATCGCCCGCTGCATCGAGAGCATCAAGCGGCAGTCCTATCAGAACCTGGAGATCATCATTGTCAACGACGGCTCCAAGGATGTGAGCCTCCACGTCTGCGAGATGTACGCCCGGGTGGACAAACGCATCCTGCTCATCGACAAGGCCAACAGCGGCGTGTCTGCCACCCGCAACCTTGCCATGGACATGGCAAAGGGAAAGTATCTCCAATTCGTTGACAGCGACGACTACCTTGCCCCCGACGCCACCCGTCTGCTGGTGGAGGCCGCCGAGGCCAACCAGGCCGATCTGGTCATCGCCCCCTATTATCGGGTAGAAAAGACAAAGCCTCTCTTCGCCAAAGAGGAGGACAGCTACCAGACCATCCAGCAGTTCGGTTTTCTGGAAAAAGGCTTCTACGACAAGCACGCCTTCGCCAAAGGGCTGATGAAGGAGCCCGCCAGCTTCTACTACGGCGTGATGTGGAACAAGCTCTACCGGCGGGATATGGTGCAGAGCCACGACATTCAGTGCAGCGAGGAGCTGTGCTGGAGCGAGGACCTGCTGTTCAATCTGGAATACATCCGCTACGCCGCCCGTTTCTACGCGCTGGACGAACCGGTGTATTACTATGTGAAAAATCCTCAGAGCCTTGTTTCCACCCAGGTGACGCTGCGCAACACCTTCAAGATCCTGTCGGTGAAAGCCAGCCTGTTCGCCTATTACAAAAACCTTTATGAGGAAATGGGCCTCTACGAAGAGAACAAGCTGCAGATCTTCAAGTATCTGGTGGCTGTGGCGGAGGCGTAAAAACAAAGGAAAAGGCCCCGGACCGTTTGGTCCGGGGCCTTTTTGATGCGAAGTTACTTCTTGGCCGCGGGGGCTTCCTTCAGCGCCCGCTCCAGCCACATGCCGCCCACTTCCAGCGCGGTGTACAGGCCGGTCTTGGAGCTCTGCTTCACCACCCGCTCGGGCAGGGGTTTGGTGGAGTCGGTGCTCATCAAAATCACATGCAGCTTGTCGGCCACGGTGATGCCGTTTTCCTCTTTGGTGGTGAGCACCTGCATGAACACCACATAGGGGTCAGACAGGCTGCCGTAATAGATCTCGTTGCCGCAGCGCACCAGCGGGCGGCCCTTATAGGTGAGTTTCGGGGTGAATGCCATGGTTTTGTGGACCCTCCGTTTCCGTCGTAACGCGGCGCCGCAAAAACGCCGCAGGATATTTTCTATTTATTATACCACAGCCCGGCCTGTTTGACAAATGGGCCTCAGCGGTCCTGGTGGGCGCGCTCGATCTTTTCCTCGTTCAAAGCCACCTTCTGGGCCAGGATCTTCATTTTGGAGTCCATCTGGCTGATGCGCAGGCTCATGAAGAACACCTTGAGAATGAGCAAAAAGATGATGGCAAGATACACCACGTTGATGGGGGCCTGCACGCCCAGGGTGCTGGCCGTCCAGTAGGCCAGCTCCGGGAAGATGCTCAACAGCAGCAGCAGCCCGGAAAAGACGAACCAGAAGATGCTGTCCTCGATCTGGATCTTGGCCCGGCGGATGCGGCCCAGCACGAACACCAGCGTGAGCAGGCTGCCCAGAACCAGCAGCAGCCGCAGGGAGAGGGGATAGTCCAGCATGTCACAGGCTCCTTTCGGTATAGGGGGTGAGGGTGTCCCGCTTGCGGAACCACTGGATGAGCAGGATGGAGAGGCCCATCTTGATCATGTATTCCACCGAGCGGGCAAAGTTGAGGTAACTGGTGCCGGCGGTGCGCTCGCCCATCTGCACCTGCAGCTCCTTCACCACAGCGCCGTTCTTGATGAGGTAGCTGATGGTGTCCGGTTCGGGGGCGTAGTTCAGGTTCGAGGCAAACTCTTCCAGCATCTTGCGGTTGAACATCCGCATGCCGCTGGTGGGGTCGCAGATGGCCTTGCCGGTGGTCAGCCGGATGGCCCAGCTGATGAGGTAGCTGCCCGCCATCCGCAGGCTCTTGGGCTTTTTTACCGTGACGAAGCGGCTGCCGATGACGATGTCCGCCCCGCCCTCCAGCAGTTCCAGCATGGGGGCGATGTAGCGGGGCAGGTGCTGGCCGTCGGCGTCGAACTGCAGCGCACAGTCGTAGCCGTTCTCGGCGGCGTAGCGCAGGCCGGTCTGAAACGCCCCGGCCAGGCCCAGATTCACCGGCAGGTCGATCATATGGAAGTCGTGCTGGCGGCACAGGGCGGCGGTGTGGTCGCGGCTGCCGTCGTTCACGATCACGTAATCGTACTGGGGATAGTGCTCGATGAGGTCTTCCACCACCGGCACGATACTGGCCTCTTCGTTGTATGCGGGGATCACGATCAATAATTTTGCCATACTTTCCCGTTCGCTTTCTGTCAGTTTTGGGCGGCGGCCAGCTTCAGAAGCCGGTCGCACACCGCGTCCCAGGTGAAGTGCTCTTCCAGCCGCGCGGCGGTCTTGGCCGCGGCGGTGCGCCGCCAGTCCTCGTCGGTGAGCGCGCGCCGCAGCGCCGCTGCCAGAGGGCCGGGGTCCGCCGAATCCAGCTGGATGCCGTAGATCTCATCCGCCAGCAGCTCGTCGCTGCCGCCGGTGCGGGTGGTCACGATGGGGCAGCCGCAGGCCGCCGCCTCCAAAAAGGTGGTGGGGAAGCCCTCGGCGTAGTAGGTGGGCAGGCAGTAGACCTGGCTCTGGGCCAGCAGCTGCATGGCTTTGGGATAGGCCACCGCCCCCAGCAGATGCACATTGGGAGGGCAATCTTTCCGCAGAGTGGCCAGCAGCGGCCCGTCGCCCGCCACCACCAGCGCCGCGCCGGGCACGGCCGCCGCGGTGAAGGCTTCGATCAGCTCCGCCACGCCCTTTTCGGGGATGATGCGCCCCACAAAGGCCGCCAGCGGCGTGTCGGGGGCAAGGCCCAGTTCGCTCCGCCAGTCGACGGCGTCGGGAGCTTGGGCCAGAGCGCGCACCTCGGCGGGGTCCACCGCGTTGTACAGCTGGCCCTCGGCCTTGACGCCGAAGTGCTCCAGCCAGCGGCAGACCGCCCGGCTCACGCCGTAAAACCGCATGCGGTAGTGTTTGAGCACCGCGGCGGCGAAATGCTCGTAAGCCGCGCCCGCCGTGTTCAGAAGGGCGCTGTTCATGGGCAAATGGCCGGTGGAATGGTCCACCACGATGGCCGGAATGTGCCGCTTTGCCGCCTGGCGGGCGGCGTAGAGGCTGCTGACGTAAAACCGGGTGTTGATGAGGCAGAAGTCGATCTTGCGGCCCCAGAGCAGTTTTCCCAGCCGGGCAAAGCCCCGCCCGGGACGCAGCACCGGGAAGCGCCCGCCCATCAGCGGCCACACCGGCAGCCGGATGATCTCGATGCCCTCGGCGTCGGTCTCATGGTCGGGCAGGCCGGGCAGGGCACTGGTGACCACCAACGCCTTGTGGCCCGCAGCGATGACGCGGCGGGCCAGATTGTAGGTGTAGCGCTCCACCCCGCCCACGGTGGGCAGGTACTGGGCCGAGAAAAAGCAGATGGTCACCGCCGCCCGCCTCCTTTTGGGCCGTCAGGCCTTTTTCTTGTAGACGAATTCCCGCTGGATCTGGAAACTGATGAAGAAGAGCACGATGTCCACCACCGCCTTGATGAGGATCTCCCAGCCGCCGGGAGGGCACAGCAGGGAGGTGAACAGGCTCACAAGCCCGGCGCTGACCAGCATCTGGGCCACGGCCAGCAGGAAATAACAGGTGGCCGCCCGCCGGTGGTCGGCCTGGCTGTGGAACACCACCCGGTGGTTGATGTAGTAGTTGTAGCTGGCGGAGAGCAGCCGCGCCAGAGCGGTGCAGATGAACACCACCAGGATGCGCCCGGTGCCGTTGGCAGAGGGGATGAGCAGCCCCATCAGCAGCAAAAAGAGGCTGAACAGCGCCAGATCCAGCACGCTGGCCGACACGCTGGCAAAGAGGAACCGCCCGAAAATGGCGTAGATGCGCGCCGAATCCCGCAGGGGATGGAAGTGGGAGGTGTGGTTCTCTTTGGAGTCGTAGATGGTCTGGATGGGCAGTTCCCGGATGGCCACCCGGTCCCTTGTTTCGATGAGCATGTTGCTCTCGAACTCGAACCGCTCTCCGGGCACGCGCATCAGCCGCCGCATGAATGCGGTGGGCACGCCCCGCAGGCCGGTCTGGGTGTCGCTCACCGACACGCCGCACAGCGCCTTGAACATGAAGCAGGTGATCTTGTTGCCCCAGCGGCTGTTGAAGGGCACGCCCGGGTCGTCAAAATCGCGGCAGCCCAGCAGCAGGCTGTCCGGGTGGGCGGTCATTTCCTCCATGAAGCGGAGGATGTCCGCGGCGGAGTGCTGCCCGTCGGAGTCGGCGGTGATGGCGCCCGGCGCGTCCGGCCAGGTGTTCAGGCAGTGGTTGAAGGCGGTCTTGAGCGCCCGCCCTTTGCCCAGATTCACCGCATGACGCAGCACGGTGCAGCCGAACTGCCGCTGTGCCTGCTCAAAAACAGGGGCGTATTCCGGCCCGCTGCCGTCGTCCACCAGCACGATGTTCTCGATGCCGGCTTCTTTCATATCCGCCAGCAGCCCGGGCAGACGCTCGTCCGGCTCCAGGCTGGGAATGATGACCGGAACGGCTTTGAAATCAACCATAAAAAAGTCCTCGAATCGGTTTTATCGTGCCACCACGGCAAGGAAAACGTTCAACAGCACGCCGATGTCCGCCAGCACCGCCGCAAAAACGATGCCCCGGCGGCAGTCGCCGGCAAGGCGCAGCGCCTTGGGCTGCACCAGCAAAAGCAGCGGCAGCACCGGCAGGAAATAACGGCCCTGGAAGCCGTAGATGGTCTCGTAATAGGTGGGCGTCCAGGAGATGCAGCCCAGCACCGCCAGCCCGCAGCAGCACAGGGCAATGAGCAGCGCGCCCCAGCGGCCGAACGCGGGCACGGTGCTCTCGTCGGGGCACAGCCAGGCCAGGCCCAGCAGGCAGTAGAGCAGGATGACCCAGCCCCAGGCCAGGTCCAGAGGTTTGTCCAGCCCGAAATAGCCCAGTGTGCCGCCCACGATGGTGCTCAGATAATGGTCGCCCTGCTCCACCACCGAGCGCACGCACAGCTCAAAGGTGTCCAGCGGGTGGGAGAGGATGTAGGGCAGGGTGTAGCAGATCATGTCCGCCTCGGTGGACATGCTGTCGGCGCCGGAGGGAGAGGACGTCTCTTGCGCCGGGGCCTCCGAAGCGACCTCTGCGGGTGCGGTATCTTCAGAAGCGGTCTCTTCGGGAGCGGCCTGCTCCTGAACGACGCTGCTCACCGCGCCGGCGGCCGCGTCGCCGCCGGAGTGAGTGAAGCCGGAAAGCAGGTAGGCAGAGCCGGAGTTCAGCAGGAAAGCCGCAACGCACAGGGCCAAAAACCCGCCCTTGATCCAGCGGGAGAAGCGGCCCAGGCGCACCCCGGGAATGAGCAGGATGAGCGCCGCCAGCGGCAGGTAGACCACCTTGCTGGGGGCGATGATGACCGCCAGCAGCACGGGCAGCACCAGCTGCTTCCAGCCGATGCGCTCCCGGGGGCCGAAGGCCAGGTCCAGCAGCAGCGCGGCAAAGAAGAAGCACAGCGCCAGGAGGTTGGAGTCACGGCTGTAGGAGGCCGCCAGATGCAGCGTCATGGGCAGCATCGCCGCCACGGCGAACACCGGCTTTGCCACCGGCGTGCGCTTGACCGCCCAGGCGGAGAGGAAAGCAAAGAAGAGCAGATTCGCCAGCCGGCCCAGAAACAGGGTGGCGGCAAAACTCAGATGCAGCCAGAAGCCCACCAGCACCGCCAGGCCGCTGATCCAGTAAAGGGTGTAGCTGCTGTCCACCTGGTACTCGGGGAAATCCTGGGTGACGCCGGTGGGGTCGGTGTTGGCCCGGCCCAGCACCTTGACGATGTGCTGCCAGGTGAAAACAGTGGTCTGATCCACCTGAAGCAGAGCGTCCTGGTCCGACGGGCGGCGCAGGGTGTCGCGGATGTGGCTCTGGGCCACCGGCAGGTCGGGGTTATAGATGGTGCAGGCCAGAGTGAAGCTCTGGTTGATGTGATATTTTTCGTCCGGCGCGGCATAGGGGGGCAGCAGCACGTTGAAGATAAAGCCCAGCAGAAGCACAGCGCAGAACACCATGCGGTGCAGCGCGGCGCCCCGGCAGTAGAGCCAGTACAGCAGCGCCGCCACGGCGATGCAGCCCGCGGCGAACACCCAGTAGAACTTGGTCAGAAAACCGCCCACACGGGCCTGGGTGCCCAGCAGGGCCACGGTGCCGTCCACTTCTTCGCCGTCCACCGTCAGGGACACGCCGGCGGGCATGCCGCCCTCCTCATAGCCCACGCACAGCCGGCCCTCGCCGGTGTAGTGGGGGATGAGGGTGAGGGTGTATTCCACCGGCCCGCCGGGGTTCTCCACAAAGCGGTCCAAACCCAGAGTAGTGTAATAGGCTTCCCAGCCGTTGTAGATGTAGCGCATGTCGCCGGTGGAGCGGGCCAGCTCCTGGCCGGTGGCGCTGTCGGAGAGGATGAGCTCCAGCTCCCCTTCGGGGGGGACGTCCTCGTCCTCGGCGGCCAGCACAAGGCTCACCGCCAGCAGGTCCCGGTCGCAGGAAAAGCGCTGTTCCATACGCTCTTCGATGGTGACAAAGCTGTGGAACTGGTCGTTGATGGCCCAGCTGCTGCTCTTTTCGCCCTGGCCCCGGATATGGGTCAGCCAGACGGCGGCGAACACCGCAAAGAGGAAAAACACCAGCACAGCGCCGGTGAGCGCCCGTCTGTGATCCTTGCAAAATTTCAGAACTTTCTGCATTCCGTTGCCTCCCGGCTTTTTTGTGGGGCGGGCGTTCAGCCCTTGGCGCCGTATACCTGTTCCACCAGAGCCTCAAACCGGCCCTGATGGCGCAAAATGTGGACCACAGCGTCCCGCACTGCGCCCTCGCCCCCCTTGCGGGGGCTGACATAATCCGCCCGGCGGCGCACCATTTCCTCCGCGTCGGCGGGGCAGGCCACAAAGCCCGCCAGTTCCATGGCGGCCAGGTCGTTCCAGTCGTCGCCGGCGTAGGCCACCTGCTGCCGGGCGTAGCCTTCTTCCTTCATAAAGGCGGCCAGATAGGCGGCTTTGTCCTTGCAGTTCTGCACACACCAGTCCAGGTGCAGCTCCTCGGCCCGGCGGCGCACCGGCTCGCTCTCCCGGCCGGTGAGGATCATCACTTTGATGCCTGCCGCCCGGGCAAGGGCCAGGCCCGCGCCGTCCTTCACCGAGAACTTTTTGGTCTCGTTACCGGTGGAGTCCAGGTACAGCCCGCCGTCGGTGAGGGTGCCGTCCACGTCCAGCACCAGCAGTCGAATGTCGTCCATGGATTATCCTTTCTGATAATGGCTGGGGGTGACAAAGGTCACCTCGAGGCCGCAGCCGCCGATGGCCGCGGTCATGGCCCGGTTGTAGTCCGCGCCGCGGGGGGTGTGATTCTTCATGCGGGGGTCGCAGTAGTTCTCGCTGCCCGGCTCATAGCCGTCCGCGCCCGCCAGAGCCACTTCCTTCACGCCCAGCTGCTCCAGTAGACGCAGCAGCATGATGAGGCTGTTGGCGCCCATGGTGAAAGCGCCCGCCAGGCTGTTGTAGTCCAGCCGGTAGTCCGCCTCGCCCTCCAGGTTGGAGGTGCAGAGCACCGGGCAGGGCAGGGCCGCCAGCGGGTCGAACCGCTTGCCGCTGGAGAAGAAGGCGTAATCCGCCTTGAGGTCCTCCGGCACAAAGTTCGCCGCGATGACCACCGGCTTTTCACGGCCGATGAACTCCTCCACCTCTTTGCGGTGGGTGTTCAGCGTGCCGCCGGGGGCAAGGCACAGCACCTTGCGGCCGGTCAGGGCTTCGGCCAGCCGGGCACGGTCGGCGGAGTCGTCGATGCGGTTGTCTTTGTAAGCAGCATACAGTTCGTCGGCGTAGGCCGCGTCAAAAGCGGTCTTTTTCTCCGGAACGATGCGGCTGAGCAGATGGTTGATGTCCCGGTTGGACAAATCGCCCTTGTCCAGGAAATGCTCGGCGTAGTTGCGGTGGAGATTGTATTTGGCCGACAGGAAATAGGCCGGGGAGTAGCCCCAGGGGCTCTTTTCCTTGATGGGCAGGATGTGCTGCTGGATGGCGTCCAGCATGCGGTCGATGTCGTAATGCTTGCCGAAGTTCTGGTTCAGATAGTCGGCGATCAGCTCGATGCACAGGTTGCCCGGGGTGCGGCCCATGCCCAGAAGGCTGGCGTCCACCGTGACGTCCCGGCCCACCAGGTGCATGTCCAGGAAACGCTGGGCCAGGCTGAAGCTCTGGGCCAGGTTCTCGTGGAGGTGCAGGCCCAGGGCGATGTCTTTGGCCAGGTTGTTGTCCACCAGGCGCACGATGCGCTCCAGGTCCTGCATCTGCATGCTGCCGAAGGTGTCCACGATAGAGAAGGCGAAGGGGTGCAGCTTGTTCACCTGCTCGCACAGCCACAGAACGCCCGCGTCGGAGTAGCCCATGATGTTGATGGGGTTGCAGCTGATCTTGTAGCCCTTGTCCTGGGCCTTGCGGCAGAACTCAAGGCCGGCGTCGATGTCGTAGTCGTGGAAGGTCACCCGGATGAGGTCGATGCCGGTGCCGTCCCAGGGTTCCAGCTTGTCGATGTCGTAGAAGTTGTGCAGCGCCATGCCGGAGAACATGGTGTTTTTCCGGTCGGCGGGCAGCACCTTTTTCAGCTCGGCCACCGTGTTCCAGCGGCTCTGGTCCATATCCGGCTCCAGATTGCGCAGAAAACCCACCTCAACGATGTCGGTGCCGGCGTTCACAAGGCTGGACACGATGTCGCGGATGTTCTCAAAGCCGAATTTCCAGTCGTTCACATAGCCGCCGTCCCGCAGGGTGCAGTCGAGCAAACGGATGTTAGGCATAAAATTTTCCCTTTCTGCCTCCCAAAAGAGGCTCCGGGCGCGCCGCAAAGCGCCAAAAAGTCAAACATGTGCCCCGGCCCGCAAAAGCCGGGGGCGCCGTCAGCGGTTTTCCCGCCGGCGGAGGATATCACACACGATGTCCACGTCTTTGGGCGTGTCCACCGATACGGTCTTGTAGGGGGAGAGCACCGCGCGCACGGTGTGGCCGTTTTCGATGAAGCGCATCAGGTCGTTTTCCTCGGCCTTTTCCAATGCGCTCTTGGGGGTGGCGGCGTAGAAATCCAGCGCCTTTTTGCTGAACAGCTGGATGCCGGTGATCTTCTCGTATTCAAAGTCCGCCGTTCCCTTGGGGTAGGGGATGGGGCTGCGGCTGATGAGCAGGATCTCCCGCTTCGCGTTGCAGACCACCTTCTGGTTGGAGAAGTCGATCACATCCGCCGGGTGCTCCATGCGGTTGGTCACGCCCGCCACATAGTAGGGGTCGGCGGGCAATTCTTTCGGCAGGATGAGCTCGAAAGCCTTCGGGTCGATGAGGGGCTCGTCGCCCATGATCTGAAGGTAGAGGTCGGCCTCGATGAGGCAGCTCACCTCCTGGATGCGGGCGGTGGGGGTGTCGTGGTCGGCGCGGGTCATCACCGCGTTCATGCCGTACTCGCTGCACACCGCCAGGATGCGCTCGTCGTCGGTGGCCACCACCAGATCGTCCAGCAGGGGGCTTTGCTTCGCCGCCTGGTAGACCCACCACACCATGGGCTTGCCCAGAATGTCCGCCAGAGGCTTGCCCGGCAGACGGCTGGACTGATAGCGGGCGGGGATAACGCCGAGAATTTTCATGGAAAAAACCTCTTTTCCGCCCCGGTATCAAAACGAATCGGGGCCCTCTGTTCTTTCATAAAGGGGCACAAACTTTAAACTCCGGGCAAGGCCAGCGCCTCGTCCAGAGTGAGGGAGACCTTTTCATCGGCGGCCTCAAAGGCCTTCAGCACGGTGGATTCCACCGTCACGGCCCTTGCGAAACGGAAGGGCAGGGCGAAGTTGAGCACCTCGCTGGGCATCGTTCGGTCCAGCACCACCGCGCCGGGGAACAGCGCGGCGTAGTTCGATGTGTCCCGGGGGTGGGCTTTGACGAAGAGCGGCCCGCCGACGCAGTATTTTTTCGCCACCGCCCTGTACATCCGCCGCTGGGTGGCCTCGTCGGTGAGGTGCTCGCTGACGAAGTCCCGTGTCAGGAGCAGCACCGCCCCGGCGCAGTCCGCCGGCAGCGGCGCGGTGAGGAACACCGAACACAAAAGCGCCTTCTGTTCTTTGGTCAGGGCGGCAAAGGCCGCTTTCTGGCTGCGCTCGGTCAAGCGCTCTCTGGCAAAGGGAACGGTGGCGCGCGCAAGGCTCTCGGTCTCGATGGCCTTGACCTTTTTCCAGTCGCCCCAGTAGAGGTAGCCGCAGCCAAGGGCCCGGCGCAGGGCAAAATGGGGCTGCTCCCGCTGGCGCAGGATGAGGCTGTGGTCGGCAGAGCAGGTGCTGGCAAAGGTGTCCTCGCAGAGGATGTAGGAAATGCCTTTATCCTGCAGATACCGCCCCAGCACACTCCAGTCGTTGTGGATGTAAACGTCCCGGTAGGCTGCGCCGTCCAAGCGAAAACCGTAGTATTTCTCCACGTTGCGCCGCCCGGCCAGCCGCTGGAAGAGCAGGGTGCGCAAAAAGCCCTCCTGGAAGGCATTGCCGCACTTCTCCTCGTCAAAAATGCGCACATTGGCGAACAGACCGGTGGCCTCAAGGCGCTTTGCCAGCGCCCCGGCCCCGGGCACCGAGGCGCTCAGCAGCATCTCGGGCGGGCAGGGGGCGCCGAAGGCCCGGCACACCTCCACCAGCACCTGATAAGGGGTGTGGCAGATGTACAGATCCGGCTTCATTCGGCCGCTTCCTCCACAGCCACCACCTTCACCGGCGGGAAGTGGATGTGGCCCCAGCCGGCGGCCCACTCGGGCAGAGTGCGGTCGGTGTTGGTGATCTCAAAAGCGAATTCCTGGTTGGGCTTGTCCAGGCAGATGGCGCCCGCCAGCTCCCGCTCGAACACGTCCAGATAGAAGAAATACTGGCCCTCGCTGAGGATGGAGGTGTCGAAGGTGAAGGTGGTCTCGTAGAGCACGCCCGGCTCGGCGGCGCACAGGGTGACCGGGTGGGTGATGCCCACGGGGCTGGCGTCCCGGTAGTGGATGTTCAGCTTCATGTTCACCGCGTCGAACTTCTGGTTCGCCCGCCAGCGGATGCGCACCTTCAGCGGCTCGCCCGCGGCGAACACGCTGCTCTCTTTATCCACAAAATCCAGCGACTCCACCCGCAGACGCTTGCCCGCGCTGGAGGTCATGCGGCCGGTGTCGGTCAGGTCGTAGTGGACCACGTTCACGTCGGTGGTCTCCATGTAGATGGCGATGGCGTCCTCCACGTTGCCGTCGAAGATGACGCGGCCTTTGTCCAGCACGATGCAGCGGGTGCACAGCTGGCGGATGGTGCTCATGTTGTGGCTGACGTAGAGCACCGTGCGGCCTTCCTGGCCGGCCACGTCGCTCATCTTGCCCAGGCATTTCTGCTGGAACTTCATATCGCCCACGGCCAGAACTTCGTCCATCACCATGATCTCGGAGTCCAGATGGGCGGCCACGGCGAAGGCCAGCTTCACGAACATGCCGCTGGAATAGCGCTTCACGGGGGTGTCGATGAACTCGCCGCACTCGGAGAACTCGATGATCTGGTCCAGCTTTGCGTCCACTTCGGCCTTGGTCATGCCCAGGATGGAGCCGTTCATGTAGATGTTTTCCCGGCCGGTCATCTCGCCGTTGAAGCCGGTGCCCACCTCCAGCATGCTGGCGATGCGGCCCTTGAACTTGATCTCGCCCTCGGTGGGGGCGGTGATGCGGCTGAGGATCTTCAAAAGGGTGGATTTGCCCGCGCCGTTGCGGCCGATGATGCCCAGGGCCTCGCCCTTATACACCGTCAGGTCCACGCCGTTCAGCGCCATGAAGGTCTGGCCGAACAGGCGGGTGTCGGTGCCGATGGGCAGGTTGGGATCCTCTTTGCCCCGCACCCGGGCCCACCAGCTCTGCAGGTCGGCGGTGAGGGTGCCGCCGCCGATCTGGCCCAGGCGGTACTGCTTTTTCAGCCCGGTGATCTGGATCACCGGCTCGCGTTCGGTATTCGTCTGCATTGTCATTGTTCTGTACCTCCCGCGTTACACAGTGTCCATAAAGGTCTTTTCCACCCGGCTGAAGAGCACCACGCCCGCCGCCAGCATCACAAGGCTGAAAACGGCGCTGTAGATCAGCCAGCCCGGGCTGATCTGGCCGCAGCCCAGCAGGGCATAGCGGAACACCAGGACCGGCTCGGTCATGGGGTTCAGGCGGATGAGGATCGCCAGACGGGGGCTGTTGGAGACCAGTTCGTTCATGGAGTAGACCACCGGCGTGGCGTACATCCACAGCTGCACGCCGAAGCCCACCACGATGGCCAGGTCACGGTACTTGGTGGTGAGGCTGGAGACGATGATGCCCACGCCCAGGCCCAGGATCATCACCAGCAGCAGCACGGCGGGCACAGCCAGCACCCACAGATTCATCTGCACGGTGCCGTACTCCTGGCCGAAGAAGAAGAACCAGACCCAGAAGATGAAGAACATCAGCATCTGGATGCCCAGGTTCACCAGGGAGATGAGCACCTGGGAGATGGGCATGGTCAGACGGGGGAAGTACACCTTGCCGAACAGGCCCGCGTTGGACACAAAGGTGTTGGCGGTGCCGGTGATGCAGGCGGAGAAGAAGGACCAGATGGCGTTGCCCGCCATGTAGAACAGGAAGCTGGGCACGCCCTCTTCCGCCAGGCCCGCGATGCCGCCGAACACCACCGTGAAGATGACGGTGGTGATGAGGGGGTTGATGAGCAGCCAGGCAGGGCCCAGAATGGTCTGCTTGTACATGGTGGTGAAACTGCGCTTGACGAACATGGTCACCAGGTCGCGGTACTGCCACAGTTCCTTAAAGTCGATGTCGAACCAGCCGGTGCGGGGTTTGATAACGGTGGTCCACTGCTGTTGGGAAGTGTTTTCCATGAACGGCTCCTTTGCGCGGCCGGGGCCGCGAGATGTTTGGAATATACTATTATACCATGAAAGCTGCCGGGAAGGCATCTTTGAAAGCGAAATTTGTCAAAAGGCCTGCTGCCAGCCTTTGCCCAGCAGCAAAAGCCCCAGCCGGTAGGCCTTCCAGAACCACCAGCGCCGCCCCTCGTAAGAGCGGAACAAAAAGCTCACCAGCCCCAGCGCCCCCAGGCGGAAGGGCAGGTAGAAGGGAGAGTACTGGCGGTGGCGGCCCATCTCGGCCAGAATGGCTTTGAACCGCCCGTCCTCCAGCAGCTGGGCGCGCAGGGCCCGCCGCCGGGCGCGGGGGGTGGAGTAGACCCCGTAGGCCAGGGTGTGCAGGCACTGGTAAAAGGCCATGGTCATCTGGTCGGGGGGCACGTGATAGCGCTGCAGGAAATCGGTGAGCAGGTCGCTGAACATGGCCAGATGGCTGGGCAGGAAGGGCTGCAGCCGGTTGCTCACGCTGGCCTCGTTGCCGATCTCGTAGTAATAGAGGAACTGGGAGATGTACTGAATGCCCGCGCCGGGGTGCTCGCTGAACCAGGCGCGCCAGAAGGCCACCACGAAGGGCAGGTCGTCGGTGCCGTCCTGAATGGATTCGTCGAAGCGGATGTTGTTCTCCCGCAGGAAATCCACCGGAAAGGCCTTGGTCCACACATAGTGCACCGTGCCGGTGTAGTAGAGTTTGCCAAAGTCCTCCTGGGCGTAGCGGGTGGGCACGGCCAGCGCCGCATCGGCGCACATCTCCTCCCAGTTGCCGTGGTGGCGCCAGCTCACCAGATCCTCGCCGCAGGAGCGCAGAGCAGCGGCAATGGCCCGCAGCGCGCAGGGGCCGAGGCAGTCGTCCTGGTCAAGAAAAAGCAGATACCGCCCCTTCGCCGCGGCGATGCCGGCGTTGCGCGCGCCGGTGACGCCGGCGTTTTTCTGGTGGATGACCCGGATGCGGCTGTCCTTCACGGCAAGCGCGTCGCACACTTCGCCGCTTTGGTCGGGGCTGCCGTCATCGATGAGCAGATGCTCGTAGTCGTCGAAGCCCTGGGCCCGCACGCTCTCGGCGCAGCCGGGCACAAAGTCCATCCCCTTATACACCGGGGTCAGAATGGTGAAAAAGGGCCGCTCGGCCATGCAGGAAAGCCTCCTTTGCGAAAAAACGAAGGGCCGGGGTTCAAAAATGATTCCAGCCGTGGGCCAGCAGATGGTAGAAAACGCCGTAGCACAGGCCATAAAGCCGGGGCTTATTGTCCATCCAGGCCAGCATCTGCCGGCCCAGCGCGGCGCTGTGCAGCCGCAGCGGCGGATACAGCCCCAGATACCAGCGGTGGTCGCGCAGCCAGCTGAGCATCTCGGCCAGCTCCGGGCTGTTCCAGAACTCTTTCAGGGACTCGCCGTTTTTCTTCGCCAGCGTGAAGCCGAACACCATCGGCCGGATGAGACGGTTGAAGCAGCGGGCGATCTGTTCCTCGTCCTGGTCGTAAAAATCGGGGAACGCCTGCTTGATCTTTGCAAAAAAGGCCAGCTGGCGCACCGAGTAGCCCCGGGAGTTGGAGTCCCAGCGGGAGACGCTTTTTTCGTTGCCCGGGTTCCAGAAGTAGAGGGGCGCGCCGATCTGGCGCACGCAGCCGCCGGGGTGCTGGCGGAAGAACACCGGCAGGAACCGGGCGATGAAGTCGAAGTCCTCGCCGCCGCCGATGAGGGATTCGTCAAACAGGGCGGGCATGGCGGTGAGCACGCTGCGGGGCAGCAGCTTGTTCCACACATAGATCATCATGTCTCCGGCCAGATAGTCCAGCAGGTGCCGCCGGTCGTAGACCGCCTGGTCCGGGGCCTCGGGCTGGGCGGCAAAGGTCTCCCGTTCCCGGGTGTAGGGCCAGACGATGAGGTCCTCGGGATGCTGACGCTGTGCCTCCAGCGCCAGTTCCAGCAGCCGGGGGGCGAACAGATCGTCCTGGTCGCAGTAGACCACATAGTCTGCCGCCGCGGCGGCAGCGCCCGCGTTGCGGGCGCTGCATACTCCTCCGTTGGCCTTGTGGATGACGCGGAAGCGTCCGTCTCTTTCGGCGTAGGCGTCGCACACTTCGGCAGACCCGTCGGTGGAGCCGTCGTCCACCAGGATGCACTCGAAGTCGGCGAAGGTCTGGGCGGCGATGCTGTCCAGGCACAGGGGCAGCAGCTCTTTTACATTATAGACAGGGACGACCACGGAAACAGCGGGCATTGATAAAACACATCCTTTGCAAGATCAGAGCCACTCCCAGCTGCGCCGGTGCAGGAGCCAGCCGATCCGGTACAGTTTCCAGTACCACCACTGGGAGCGGTCGTAACTGTTGCACACCAGCCGGCACAGCGGCTTGCAGCGCATCGACAGCACCCAGGGATAGACATGGTAGTAGCGGTTGGTGCGGAAATACTCCATCAATTCAATGAACTGCGGGCGGTCCCACAGCCCGTCGGTGCCGGCGTCGGGCCCGTCGTTGAAGGCCAGGCAGAACTGCCGCGTCAGCAGCAGGCCCAGAGAGGCCAGGGCCTTGGGCGGGGTGGGGAAATTGTCCCGCAGGGGGACGAAGGCAATATCGTACAGCGTGCACTGGCGGTCAATGCGGGAGAGCCGCTCGTCCTTCTGCTTGGTCACGCTTTTGGCGTTGTCGTCGTTCCAGAAATAGAAGGGATAGGGGCACCAGCGCATGAGGGCGCCGGGATAGCGGGCAAAAAACTTTTCCCAGAACTGGAACATGAACGTGGCGTCCTCCATGCCGTGCTTGTAGGAGGGGTCGAACTGCAGGCCCTCCTCCCGCAGAAAAGCGGTGGGGAACAGCTTGTTCCAGACAAAGGTGTCCATCAGGTTGCAGCAGCGGCCGCCCGGGCCGCAGGAGTAGTGGCCCATATAAAACCGGGCAAGCTCCGCGCTGGAAAAGGACTCTACCCCATCCAGAGAGGACGGCGCATCCCACACCGAGCGGTCCTGGGTAAACGCCCAGGCGATGAAATCGCCGGGGTACATGCGCTGCAATTCCAGCGCGCTGGCAAGAGCCTCCGGGTGGAACTGATCGTCCTGGTCGCAAAAAACCAGATAGTCCGCCGCCGCGGCGGCGACCCCGGCGTTGCGGGCGCTGCAAACGCCTCCGTTGGCCTTGTGGATGACGCGGAAGCGTCCGTCCTTGGCGGCGTATGCGTCGCACACCTCGGCGGAGCCGTCGGTGGAGCCGTCGTCCACCAGGATGCACTCGAAATCGGCAAAGGTCTGGGCGGCGATGCTGTCCAGGCACAGGGGCAGCAGCTCTTTTACATTATAGACAGGGACGACCACGGAAACAGCGGGCATAGGGCACCTCCCGTTTTTTGGCATAAGCACAGGCATTATAGCACAAAACTCCGCGCAAAGAAAGCGTGGGGGGACTTTATTCCGTCGGGATCAGCGGCTTCCAGCCCCGGCACAGGGTGTAGAGGCCCAGCCAGTGGAATTTCCAGTAGAGGGCCATGGGAGGATGAAGGCGGCTCTGGTCCAGCGCCACCGCCAGCGCCGTGGCGTGAAAGCGCAGGGGCAGGTACCGCGCTTCGTAAAGGCGGTTTTTCTTGAAAAAGGCCATCAGCCGGCGGTATTCGCCGCTTTTGTAAAAGCGGGCCATGGCCCGGCGGCGCTCCTTTGCCGGGGTGCACCAGGCGCCGTAGAGCAGGGTGTTCATGTACTCCAGCACGATCTTGGTCAGATCTTCCGGCGGAGTGCGGTACCGTTCCAGGCAGTCGGTGAGCAGGCGGTCAAAGGCCTCGTAATGGCTGGGGGCAAGGCGGCTGCGGTCGCTCTTGCTCAGGCTGGCCGCGTTGCCGTTTTCATAATAGTAAAGGGGCCGGTTGAGAAACAGGCAGCCGGCGTTCGGGTCACGGGTGAAAAAGGCCCGCAGATAATCGGTGACGAAGGGACGGTCCTCATAGCAGCGCATGGTCACGTCAAAGCGCAGGCCGGCCTTGCGCACCAGCCCGGCCTCGAACAGCTTGCCCCAGGGCGCGGCCAGAGGCGCGTCGTCGTACATCCGTCCGAAATCCCGGGCGTGGTAGCGTATTTCGGGCCGGGGCCGCTGTTCCGTGCCCAGATGGGCAAAGACCTGGGTGTAGCCGAACACAAGGAACACGCCCGGCTCGGCAAGCTGCCGGGCCAGCAGCGTCTCGGCGGCGTCGGGAGCCAGAGCGTCGTCGGCGTCGGCAAAGAGAAGCCAGGGCGCCCGGGCGGCGTCGATGCCGGTGTTGCGGGCGGCGGAGGCCCCGGCGTTTTTCTGATGGATGACCCGGAAGCGCCCGTCTTTGGCGGCCCATTCGTCGCACACTTCGGCGCTGCCGTCGGTGGAGCCGTCGTCCACCAGAATGCACTCCCAGTCCCGGCGGGTCTGGGCAGCGATGCACTCCAGCGCCCGGGGCAGGTATTCGCCGGGGTTATACACCGGCACGATGATGGAAAGCTGCGGTTCCAAGGCGGGGCCTCCTTTGAAAGACGTTTTTCTCACGGCTTGAGGATGTTCCGATAGCCCAGATGATAAACGGTGTAAAAGATGTGGGAGTGCTTTTCCGAGATGACGTTCCACCACCAGCGCAGGCCTCCCGCCCAGCGCAGCCGCAAAAAGAACAGGTAGGCGTTATGTACCCGGTGGCGGCGGTGCCACTGGGAGATCTCCCGCAGTTCCGGGATGCGCCACAGGCGGCAGATCTCCCGGTGGGGATGGTCCACCTTGCAAAGGCCGTAGGCGATGCTGTTCAGCGGGGCGGTCATGATGGGCAGCAGGTCGGCGGCAGGATGCTGGTCCAGCGGGGCAAACAGATCGCGCATCTCCCCGAACTGCCGCAGCTGATCGGCGCAGTAATCGGAAAAATCCCGCTCCGGGTCGCTCCACAGGTCGGTGTGGGTGATGCTGGTCATGTTGCTGCGGTTATAGAAATACAGGGGCAGGTCGATCTGGCGGATGTCGCCCTGGGGCCAGCGGCGGAAAAATGCCTGCCAGAAGGCGGTGAAGAACACATAATCCTCGTGATAGGCGGCCTCGGGGTCGAACCAGAGATCGTGCTCCAGAATAAAGTCCCGGGGATACAGCTTGTTGTCCGCCGAATTGAACAGGGTACGGTTGGCAAAATAGGCCAGCAGCCGCTGCCGGGGATAGGAAGTGGTGGTGTAGTCGGAAAAATCCAGCTCCGGCTGATCCCACAGGTCCGGGTCGGAGGTGAAGCGCCAGGTGATCAGCGACTGGGGATGGCTGGCCTGCTCTTTCAGCGCCAGCTCCAGCAGCCGGGGATGGATGGCGTCGTCCGAATCAAGAAAAACATAATACTCGCCCCGGGCCACCTCCATGCCGGAGTTCCGCGCCCGGCTCAGGCCACCGTTCTCCCGGTGCACCACCCTAAACCGCTCGTCCCGGCGGGCGGCCTCGTCGCAGATGGCGCCGCAGCCGTCGGGGCTGCCGTCGTCCACCAGGATGCATTCCCAGTCGGTGAAGGTCTGGGCCCGCACGCTCTCGATGCAGGAGGGCAGATACTGTTCAACTTTGTAGACGGGCATCACAATGGTTACTTTCGGGGCCATGACGTCTCACTCCTCAACGGTTTTTCCAACCCTTCAGCGCGTCCAGAAGGGTGCGGTAATAGCTTGCGGGGGCGTAGCGCCCGGCGGCTTCGCGGCCGGCTTTCGCCATGGCGGCGGCCCGGGCGGGGTCTGCTTTCAGGGCAAGAATTGCCTCGGCAATGGTCTTTTCCAGCGGCGGCACGCCCGGCACGGGCATAAGGCGCTCGTCTTCAAAGGTCTCGCTCCGGGGCAGGATGACCGCACCGCTGCCCGCCAGATACTCCGGCAGGCCGCCGGAATCGGTGGCGATGACCGGGCATCCGCAGGCCATGGCCTCGATGGCGGTAATGCCCGCCGGCTCCTGCCACAGGGCAGGGAAGCAGGCGGCGTTTGCCATGCGGTAATAGGCGGGCAGCTTAGGGTTGGGCACAAAGCCGGCGAATTTCACCCGCTGGCCCAGCGCTTCGGCCTGCTTTCGCAGCCCGTCGGCGTAGTCCGAGCGCTCCTGCGCCCCGAAGAAGGGGCTACCCGCCACCAGCAGCTTCACATCGGCGTCGGGGATGCTCGCCATCGCCGCCAGCAGCTGATGCACGCCCTTTTCCGGGCAGGTGCGCCCGCAGAACAGCACCACGAAATCCGTGGGGCTAAAGCCGAACTTCTCCCGCAGGGCCGCGGCCTCGCCCTCCTGCCCTTCGGGGCAGAAGAGGTCAAGATCGGCGCAGTTGGGCAAAAGGGCGGCGCTTTCGGGCCCTTCGCCGCTGCCCTCCAGCCATTTGCCGCGCACAAATTCACTGATGCACAAAGCGCGGCTGTAAATTTCGTCCAGAGCGGCGCTGCCCGCCGTCTCCCCGTGCAGGTGGGCGGCAAAGCGGCTCCGGCCCAGGGCCCGGCTGGCCTGCCGCCAGCCGGTGAGGTCGCCGCCCTCACCCAGGTACCAGTCGGCGTCCAGCCGCTTCAAAAAGGGCAGAGCCGCCGCGTACCAGCGGTTCCAATGCACGGGCTTGCCCAAAAGGGCGGAAAGGCGCACCTTCAGCCGGTGGCCGAGGGTCTGCACCGGGGGCGTCTGATAATAAAACAAGGTGTTCGCAAAACGGGCGGACTCGCCGGCGGCCGTTTCGTCCCACTGGCAGAGCGCCGCCAGCTCCATCTCCTTGAACCGGGCGTTCTGGCGGGCCAGATGCTCCGCCAGGGTCTCCACCGCGCCGCCTTTCACGGCGGGCACCGGCAGGCCGGGAGGCAGCAGCAGCGCTACCCGCATCTTGTCCGTTTTGGGGGGCAGGGGCAGCGCCCGTTTGGCCCACCGGCGGCAGCTGAGTTTCTCCCGGGCAGAAAGGCCGGGGCAGGCGTTCAAAAGGGGCAGCAGGGTGGCCATCTGGGCCTGGGCCTCCTGCCAGCGGGCGGCCAGCGGCCAGGTGAGGGCCGTCTCCTCGCACTGGGCGCAGAGGGCCAGATACCGCCGCCAGGCTCCCGGCAGGGCCAGCGCCGCCAGGTCGGGGCGGTCATGGGCGGTGAAAAAGCGGCAGCGGGCCGCCGCCGCGTCCACCCCGTCAAAGGCGGAAGGGCGCAGCCCGGTGCGGCAGATGCTGCCCTGGCGCAGCCGGTAGAAATAGAGCACGTCGGAAATGCAGACGACCTTTTCCGCCTGCCAGAACAGCAGGTGGGCCACCGCGTCGTCCTCGTGGATGCGCCCTTCGGGGTAGCGCAGGTCTTGCCACAATTCCCGGCGGTAGAGCTTGTTCCAGGCCACGGTGTAGCAGGTGGAGGCGGGGCCGAAGAAGTTGGCCAGCAGCTCTTTGCCGCCGAACACTCCCGCCTCTTCCGGCACGGTGAGCACCCGCTCGTTCAGCGGCGCGCCCGCCTCGTCCACGTCCTCCACGGCGCAGAGGGCCATGTCCGCGCCGGACTCCTCCAGAGCGGCGTGCAGCTTTTCCAGATAGTCCGCCGCCACCAGGTCGTCGGAGTCCACAAAGGCGATGGTTTCGCCCTCGGCAATGTCCAGCCCGGAATTGCGGGCGGCGGAAAGGCCGCCGTTCTGCCGGTGAATGACCTTCACCCGGCTGTCCTTCGCGGCGTAGCCGTCGCAGAGAGCGCCGCAGCCATCGGGGCTGCCGTCGTCCACAAAGATCAGCTCAAAGTCGGTGAAGGTCTGGCCCAGCAGGCTCTCGGCGCAGGCGGGCAGGCAGTCCTCTACCTTATAGACCGGCACGATGACACTGATGGCCGGGCGCTTTGCTTCGCTCATTCGCCCGCCTCCTTCTCCTTGTGCAGCGCGCCCCGGGCCGCCGCCAGCCGGTAGCAGCCCTCAGGGCTCAGAACGAACAGCACCGCCCGCAGCTTTTCCCCGGCGGGCACATAGGGGCAGTTCAGAACGGCGGGCAAAAGCCCGTTCAGCTTTTTCTTGTGCTTTGCAAAGCCGGCTTTGAGTTCCGGCGAGAGGGGCCCGGCCTTGCGGGCGTGGACGTAGAAGAGATAGAACACCTGCCAGTAGCGGGCCACCGCCCGGCGGTAGAGGTCCGCCCGGTCGCATCTTTTGGCGAAGAAGTCCACCCAGGAGCCGTACAGGCGCAGATCGTCCAGCTTTTTCACCGAGAAGGCGGCGCTGGTCATGTTGCCGGTGCGCACCCGGTAAAGGTACAGCGGTTTGTTGGTGGCCACGATGCGCCGGCCGTCGTAGATCTTATCCATGATGTTGGCGTCGTCGCCGAAGAACATGGTCTCGTCGTGGCGCACGCCCTCAAAAAGCCGGGCGTCGTAGAGCTTGTTCCAGGTGACCATGCAGTACATGCCGCCGTCCCGCAGAACGTCGTAGAACTGGTTCAGCGCGTCCCCCTCGCCCAGCAGGTCGTCGGCTATGGTCACGCCGTGCCCCAGGCGGTTGCCCTCCTCGTCGATGCACTCCGCGCCGCAGGCCGCCAGCGGGCAGCCGCTCTCCTGCACCATGTTGTAGAGGGTTTCCAGGAAGTCCGGCTCCAGCAGATCGTCGGAGTCCACATAGCTGATGTAGCGGCCCGTCGCCGCGTCCAGACCCGCGTTGGCGGCGCTGGCGGGGCCGCCGTTGGGCTTGTGGACCACGCGGATGCGCCCGTCGGTCTTTGCCAGTTCGTCGCACAGCTCGCCGCAGCCGTTGGGGCTGCCGTCCTCCACCAGAATGAGCTCAAAGTCGGTGAAGGTCTGGGCGAGGATGCTCTTCACGGTGACGGGCAGGTAGTCCTTCGCGTCGTAGACGGTGGTGATGATGCTGATGGTGGGCATGAAAACGCCTCCTGAAACGGGTTATTTCGCGCCCCGCAGCCGCAGGGGCAGGCAGGCGAGGGCAGGGCTTTTGCGGCGGGCGGCAAGGCGGAGATAGGTGCCGTAAAGGCCGGGGATGCTCTCCAGCCCTTTGAGCAGCGCGGGGTACCAGACCTCGCTTTGGAACAGGGCCGAAAGCGCCGCCTTGCGCTTTTCCAGCGGGTAGGCCTTGGTGCGGTCCAGAAGCAGGGTGTAAAAACTCACCGCGTCGTGGGGACGCTGGCTCTCGATGAGGGGCGCGGCCAGTTCCGGGTGGCCGGCGGCGGTGACAAAGGCCTCCATCTGGTCCAGCACCCGCTGGCTGGTGATGAGATTATCCAGCGTGGCGGCGTGGGTCAGGGTGGAAGGATGCACCCAGTATTCGTAAAAACTCTCCCCCAGATGCACCATCTGGCCGATGCGGGGCCAGAAGGCGAAGTTGAAGGCGATGTCCTCTCCGGTGCGCAGGCCCTCGTCAAAGGAAAGGCCCGCCTGGCGCACCGCGTCCAGTTTGTAGGCCTTGTTGCACAGTGAGAAAAACTGGTTTGCCTGGTAGTAGCCCACAAAGTGCTCCCAGAAGCCATCGAGGCCGCACTGGAAAGCGGGATAGACCGCCGGGGTGCTCTTTTCGCCCTCCCGCCACTCAAAGCCGTAGCTGACAAGGTCGGGGGAGGAGGCGGCGGCCCGGGCGATGGCGGAAAAGGCGCCGGGTTTCAGGATGTCGTCCGCGTCCACAAAGGTGAGGTAGCGCCCGGTGGCGGCGGCAAGGCCGGCGTTGCGGGCGGCGGCGGCGCCCCGGTTGGGCTGGCTCAGCAGCTTCACCCGGTCGTCCTTGAGGGAAAATTCGCCGCAGAGGGCGGAAGAGCCATCGGTGGAGCCGTCGTCCACTAAAATCAATTCAAAATAGGGGTAGTTCTGCGCCAGAACGCTCTCCACCGCCGCCGAAAGATAGGCTTTGGCGTTGTGGACGGGCATCACGCAGCTGATGACAGCGGGCATGTTGTAAAATAAGCCTCCTTGAAGAAATTCAGCCCCCGGCGCGTAAAGTACGCACAAGGGCCAGCGCCCCGGCAAGGCGCAGCCGCACGCACGCCCCGTAGACAAGGCGGGCAGGGCCGGTGTAGCAGCGCTGCACCCAGTCGGCCACCGCGTCGCGGCAGTGGGCGGGCGCCAGCAGCCGGGCGAACAGGCGGCGGCATTCCCCGAAGGGCAGCGCCCCCTTGCGCCCCAGCAGCATGGCGCACTGGGCGGCGGCAACGCCTCCCTGGCGCTTCAAAAGCACCTGGCGGGTCTCCTCTTCCGACGCGCCGAAACGGGCCAGAAAGGCTGCCACCGCCGGGCGGGTGTACTCCTCCGCGTCCAGCAGGTCGGTGCGCAGCCTGCGGGAGAGGCTGCCCTCCGCCCGGTTGTCGCAGACGTAATAGGCCGCGGGGATAAAGTAGGCCGGGCCGCAGTGTTCCAACGCCGAAAGGCAGAAGAGCAGGTCCTCGTTGACCTTCAGCGCCTCGTCAAAGCGCACGCCGTCAAGGGCGGCGCGGCGGAAAATCTTGTTGTAGAGCGCGGCGAACAGGCCGGTGTCCACCAGATAATAGGCGAAGTTGCCGGCCAGGCTTGCCAGCGAGTCCATCCGCCCGGAAGGCAGCGTCTCCTTCACCTCGCCCAAAAGGGTGTCCACCCCGAAAAAGCAGACGTCCGCCCCCGCTTCCAAAGGCGGCAGGGCCGCGTCGTACAGGCCCGGGTTCACCCAGTCGTCCGCATCCACGAACTGAACATACCGCCCGGTGGCAGCGGCAAGGCCGGCGTTGCGGGCGGCGGAGGCCCCGCCGTTTTTCTGGTGGATGACCCGCACGCGGCTGTCTTTGGCCGCCAGTTCATCACACAGGGCGGGGGAGGAATCGGCGGAGCCGTCGTCCACCAAAATCAGCTCGGCGGCTTCGGGGGCCTGGCCGAGAACGCTGGCGGCGCACTTTTCCAGCGTGGCGGCGGCGTTGTACACCGGCACGATGACGCTCAGCAGCACTTCGCTCATCCCTTGGCCTCCTTTTTGCCGAAGAATTTATTCCACACAAGGCCGAAACACCGGCCGACAAAATAAAAGGGCAGGGCCAGCTCCGCGGCGGCGGGCAGGCGGCCCATCTCTTTCAGGAAGGGGCCGAGGCCGCCGTATTTGACCCGGTCGATGAGGGGGTAGAAGGTGCCCGCCAGAAGGCACCGGGTGAAGGGGTAGCGGCTGCCGAAATAGTCGCGGCTGGCCAGCACCACATCCAGGAAATCGGCGTATTTCTTCACGGCGCTGGCCCGGGTGTTGTAGTTCTGGTGGGCCGCGTCGCCGCCGGACACCCGGTAGGCGCTCATGGCCTCGTCCATCACGAACACCCGCCCGCCGTCCAGATACAGCATGCACAGGGCAAAATCCGCGATGCTGCGGTTGGCGGTGACGTAGGCCTCCCGGGCCGGGTCGGGGGTTTTGAAAATGTTGCGCACCATGCAGGCGGTGCAGGAGTAGGTGACCCCACGCAGGAAAAGGGGCATGGTGGCGTCGGCGTTCAGAATGCGCTTATCGTCGGGCAGGGTGCCGTAGGTGTTGCCGGCGTCGTCGGTGAGCAGCAGGGTGTGGCTCACCGCCAGATACTCCGGGTGGGCGCGGAGGAAATCCGCCTGCTTTTGCAGCTTTGATTCGTCCCGCCACCAGTCGTCCCCTTCCAGAGTGCAGACGAACTCGCCCTTCGCGGCGCAAAGCCCCTCGTACCAGTTGCGGCTGATGCCCACGTTTTTGTCCCGCAGGTTCAGCCGGATGCGCCCGGGGTATTTGGCGGCATACTCCTGCAGAATGGCTCGGGTGCCGTCGGTGCCGCAGTCCTCGGTGATATAAATTTCAAAGTCAAAATCCGTTTTCTGGGCCAGCACGCTGTCGATGGCCTTGCGGATGTAATGTTCCTGGTTGTAGGTGGTGATGACAACGGTCACCAACGGGGCCATGGGCTTCACTTCCTTTTTGTTCAGCCGCCGGGGCAAAGGCGGCGGTAAAGTTCCAGCAGGGCGTCGGCCACGGCCTTCGGGTCGTGGACGGCCAGCGCCCGGGTGCGGGCGGCGGCGGCCTTTTCCTCCGCCTTGGCCGGGTCGGCCCAGAGGGCGGCCACCGCATCGGCCAGCGCGCCGGGGGCGTCGGGGTCGAACAGCTCGCCTTCTTTTTCGCTCATCATGCTGGGCACGCCTCCCACCGCCGCGGCGGCGCAGGGCACCCCGGTGAGCATGGCTTCGCCCAGGGAGTTGGGGCTGTTTTCAACGCTGGAGCACAGCAGATAGGTCTCCGCCAGCAAAAACTGCTGGCGCATTCCCTCGGCGCTCAAAACGCCGGTGTAGTGGATGCGGTCGCTGACCTTCAGCCGGCGGGCAAGGCCGTCCAGATAACCGGGGTACTCCGCCAGCCAGTGGATAAAGGGCCGCAGCAGGGGGCCTTTGTCCGGCGGGGGCCAGCCCGCCACATAGAGTTGGACGTCCGGCCAGCGCTGCGCCAGCGCGGGCAGCGCTTCGATGGCCCGGTGCAGCCCCTTCAGGGGCACGTTGCCCTGGCTCACAAACAGGCGGTGGGGCTGGGCGTTTTGCCGCTGCCAGCCGCCGGCGTAGAACTCGGAGCGCATGATCTCCGGCAGATGGTGGTATTCGGCGCCGGGGGCATAGCGGGCGCAGTAGGCTTTGTCCCAGTCGGTGCGGCCCAGGATGTGCCGCGCTTTGGCAAGCACCGCACGCTCCCGCACGCCCCGGTCCAGAAAACGCTGGCAGTGGCCCCGCACGGTCAGACCGCCGGTGCGCTTTGCCAGCGCCTCTTTCAGCGGCTGGCGGCGCAGAAAACGGGGCGGCAGGCCGTCGGCCATGTGCTCGCCGCAAGGCCCGGCCAGGCCCTGGATGTACACCAGCACCTTCTCCGGGTCGAACAGTTCCAGCACCCAGGGGGCGTGGTCGTTCTCGGTGCCGAACAGTTGGATGAGGTCCGGCTGCTGGGCCGCCAGCGTCTCGGCCAGCGCCGCCCGGTCGGCAGCGGGCAGGCCAATGTAGCGGGTGCCGTCGATCTCCTCATGGCAGGGCGCGGTGAGGGCAGGGGAAAAGCAGCATATCGTCAGGTCCATAGCCCCGGCGGGCAGCGCCGCCTGCAGGCTGCCGGCCCAGCTTCCGCTGGCCTGCGCCGAAAGGCCCAGCCGCCGGGCAAAGGCGGGGGACAGAAAATCCAGGATCCACATTACTTTCACGGGCATTCCCTCCGCTGTTTTTGTTTGGCCGCCCGGGCCATACTTATACAGATTAGAGTATAGCAAAAAAGCACGTTTATTGCAACAAAACGGGGGCGGGGGCGCGGCGTTGCAAAGCCCCGGCGGGCTGTGGTACAATAAGCCCAAAGCACACCGCCCGCACGCCGGGCAAAAAGGAGGACACGCCATGGGCGAAACGGCGATTTTGATCGCGGCCCACAAGGCTTTTGACCCGCCCGCGATGGAGGGCTATCTGCCGGTGCAGGTGGGCGCGGCGCTGGCGGCGCAGGACCTGGGCTTTCAGCGGGACGACGAAGGGGAGAACATCTCCGAAAAGAACCCCCAGTACTGCGAACTCACCGGCCATTACTGGGCCTGGAAGAACCTGCCGGGCCCGGAAACGATGGGCCTTGTGCACTACCGGCGGTACTTCGTGCACGACATGTACGCCGCCGACGTGAAGAGCCAGATCCTCACCGCCGCCGAGGCGGAAAAGCTGCTGGAGCGTTACGACATCATCCTGCCAAAACCCGTCTACAAGCTGGCCTGCAACGGCATTTTGTTCCACGACCGGCCGAAGGAGGTGCAGAACCGGCCCATGGTCCTGCTGGAGGAACTGATGCGCCGCCGCTGCCCGGAGTATATGCCCTCCTTTGAAAAGTTCGCCTACGGCCGGCGGGCCAGCTTCGGCAATATGCTCATCGCAAAGCGGGAGGTGTTCTGCGCCTACAGCGCCTGGATGTTCCCGCTGCTGGAGGAGTTCGAGCGGCTGGGCGCCGAGCAGGGCGTGCTGGCCCCCCGCATGTGCGGGTTCATCTCGGAGTATCTGCTCTGCATCTGGGCGGATCACAACTTCCCGCCGGAGAAGATCCTGTTCATGGACGTGGCCAACACCGAGGACGACCGCCGGGCCCTTGCCTACCGGGCGCGCAAAGCGCTGGTGAAGCTGGGCCTGCTGGAGCCGGTGAGCAAGGCCGCCTTCGCCGTGTATTACAAACTCAAAGGCTGCTGACAAAAAAGGACGTTCGGAACATCCGAACGTCCTTTTTTCATATGCCTTTTTTGCGCAGCACCCGGTCGTAGACCGGGCGGCCGGGCCGCGGGTCCTCCACTTCTTCCAAAAGGCCCTTTTGCACCAGCGCTTCCATGCGCTTTGCGGCAAAGCCGTCGCTGACGCCGGGGCGCAGGGTGGCCAGCAGTTTCCCGATGGCCTGGGCCTCCCGGAACCGGTCCGGCTGGGCGCGCAGCGCCTCCAGCACGAAGCCGTCGTAAAAATCCTCAAAGACGCTCACCACACGCCCGTTCACCACTGCCCGCAGGGGGGCGCTTTTGGCCTGCAGCATCGCCCACTCCCCGGCCAGCGCGTTCAGCACCGGGGCGGGCAGAGGCTCCGGGTCGGCCAGCGCGGCCCAGTGGTGGGGCTCCACTTCGCCCCAGCCGTCGTACTGCACTGCCGTGCCGTCCGCCCGTGCTTCAAATTCCGGCAGCCGCACCCGCTCCACGGTCAGCTTGTCAAACCCCAGGGGCCGCAGCCAGGCCGCCAGAAAACGGATGCCGCAGGCGGCGTCTGCCCCGGGGCTTTGCCATACCCGCACCGTTTCGCCGCTCCCCGCCCGGCGGCGCAGGGTTTCCAGCGCGTGGCGGCTTTCCTCTAACATTTTTTCGGCAAATTCCTCGTTTTCAGCGGGGCTCATGGCCCAAAGGCCGGCCAGTTCTTTTTTGCGCTTTTCGCCCGGCTCGGCTTCGGAAATGTCCCCCACGCTCAACGCCAGGGGCAGGCAGAGAACGTCGGCGGGCGTGCCCTCCATGGGCAGAGCCCCGGCGGCCCGCTGCTTTTGGCGGGCGGCCTCCCGCTTTGCGGTAAGGCGGCTCAGCGGCCCGCCTGTGCCGCCGATGACGGCCACTGCCGCCGCGCCCCCCGGGCCGGACAGCGCTACCCGCAGACTGCCTTTTTCGGAGGCGGAAAAGACCACATGCACCATGCTTTTGCCTCCCTTACCAGCGCACCACCGCGTGGAGCAGCGACCACACCGCCCACACAAGGCCTGCGGCCACCAGCACCGCCACGCCCGCGATCAGGCCGATGCTCCACTGGCCGATGAGGTAGGCGTTTTGGCCCAGCAGCTGGGGCCCGAAGCACAGGCCCATCCAGATGGCCCAAAGGGCCCAGGCGCCTTTGGGGCCAAAACGCTGGATGAGTGCCCCGAAGCAGAGCCCCAGCGCCAGCGCCGCCGCCCACAGCAGCGGGTACCACCACCAGGCCAGCACAAAGCTCTCGATTTGAAGCAGGGCGGCCTGCACGGGCTGGCTGCCCTCGGGCACAGGCATGTTCAGACCCAGCTTCCAGCCCTCAAACCCGGCCAGCTTCGCCCAAAGACCGGGCAGCAGAAAGCGCTCCGCCAGCGCCAAAAGGCCGGCCAGACCCATGACGAAGGCCCCTTCCAAGGCCAGCAGCGCGACCACCAGCCCCAGGCTCTGCCGCCGGGTGCGGCCGAAGCGCAGGGCGGTGTCGAACATCACGGTCGAATTGGTGAAGCTCATGATGAACAGGGAGAACGCCCCCGCGATGGGCAGCACGATGCCCGCAAGGAAGATGCCGGTGTCCGGCTTCAGAAAGGCCATCACGCAGAGGATGACTGCCTCGCCCAGCAGGAACAGCCCGCCCGCGATCGCCGCATAAAGGGAGAAATCGCCGGCGTTCATCTTTAAAAACTTTTTAAACATGGCGTTGTCACCTCACCACATAGCCCTTGAGATAGCGATACAAAAACACATCCGCGACCACGGCGGCCAGACCCAGCACCAGCGGCAACAGCCAGGGCAGATCGCCCCACATGCTGCCGGAGAAGGAGCCGCCGGTGATGACCAGCCAGAAAATGCCCACGATCATGAGCAGCATGGCCAGAATGAGGACCATGCTCCCGAGAAGGCGGCTGCGGGCCATCATCACCCCGCTGAGCACTCCGAACACCGTGGCGGCGGCCAGCGCCGCCAGAAAGGCGGGGCCCGAGTTCAGCATCAGCACCGCTGCCGCGCCCTCCCGGGGCCAGCCGAACCACACCGGCACGGAGGAAAAGAGGGCCGAGATGACCCAGCCGCCCACGGCGTAGATCACCAGCACCCCCTGCAGTGCGCCGAACAGGGCTTTGCGGGTGGCTCCGAAATTCAGAGCCAGGGTGAGGGTGCTTGTCATGGAAAAGGCCATCATGAACAGAATGAACAGCGACAGGGCAGGGAAGCCGTCGAAATAGGTGGAAAAAAGGTTCGTGTTCCCCGAGGGTACGTCGGTGACAAAGGCTCCGCCCACAATGACCGCCGCCACGGCGGCGAAGATGCCAAGATTGATCAACGAAAAGCGCAGAAGGAACCGGAAACAGCGTGTCATGCCGCCACCTCCCTCATTCCACCGGCTCGTGGCCGCACAGCGCCACGAACACGTTCTGCAGGTTCAGAGGCGAAACGTCCACGTCGCCTGCGCCTTCCAAATCGGCGGCCCGGCGGCCGGCGGTGTTGCGCACAGTGACGGTCTTGCGGCGGCCCATGGTGCGCTGGTGCACCACCGTCATCCCTTCGCACACCCGGTCCACCTCTTCGGCGGCGCCGGACACATAACGGAACTGGTCCACCAGCTCCTCCGTCTCCTCGTTTTCAATGATGCGGCCGTCGTCCAGAATGAGCACCCGCTCAAACACCGACGCCGCCTCCTCAATGATGTGGGTGGAGATGATGAAGGTGCGGTTCGTGCGGGCGTAGTCCTCCAGCAAAAGCTGGTAAAAACGCTCCCGGGCCACCACGTCCAGACCCGCCACCGGCTCGTCCAGAATGGTGACGGGCGCATTGCTGGCCAGGGCGATGAGGATGGTCACCATGGAAAGCTGGCCCTTGGAGAGCTGGCACACCCGCTTTTTCTCTTCCAGCCCGAACTCCTTTATCAGCCGCCGGGCGTATTCCTCGTCCCACCGGGGGTAGAAGGTGGCTCCCGCCTGCAGGTAGTGGCGGACTTTCAGGTTGTTCTGGCCGTAGAACAGCGTGGGCTGCAACTCGCGGGAAAAGCACAGGTCTGCCAGGGCTTTGGGGTTCTCCCACACCGGCTCGCCGCCATAGGTCACTTCGCCCGCGTTGTGGGTGTTCTGGGCGGTCAGGATGCCCAGCAGCGTCGTTTTGCCCGCGCCGTTGCGCCCGATGAGCCCGTAGATCTTGCCCGGCTCGATGGTGATGTCCAGGTTTTTCAGCACCTGTTTGTCCTTGTAGGATTTGCACAGGCCCTTCGCCTGCAATACTCCGCTCGTCATGCCTTCTCTCCTCCTTCGTGTTCGATGGCCTCTTTCACCATCGCCAGCAGTTCTTCCTTACTGAGGCCCAGGGACTTCGCCTCCCGCAGAAGGGGCAGCACATACTCCTCGCCCAGGGCCTTTCGGCGCTTTTCCTTCACCGCGGCCGTCGCGCCGGGGGCAACGAACATGCCGATGCCCCGCCGCTTGTAGAGCACGCCCTCCGCCACCAGCAGGTTGATGCCCTTGGCTGCCGTGGCCGGGTTGATGTTGTATTCCCGGGCCAGCTCGTTGGTGGAGGGCACCTGTTCCTCCTCCCGGTAAACGCCCCGGAGGATGTCGTCCTCCAGCATTTGGGCGATCTGCAGATAGATCAGCGCCTGGTCGTTCAAACTCCCGTGCACCCGGTTCACCTCCGCTCGTTGTTAATTGGTTAATTACTTGCGTAATTAACCATAGCACCTTTGGGCCGGACTGTCAAGGGGAAGACGCAAAAAAAGGGCCGCCCCAAACCGGGGCGGCCCTTGAAACGCAGGGAAAATGATTTACTTCGCGGTCACCAGCGCCAGAGTGTCGCGGGCGATCATCAGCTCTTCGTTGGTGCAGACCATCAGCACCTTCACGCGGCTGTCGGCGGCGGACAGGTCGATGATGTCCTGGCCGCGCAGCTTGTTCTTCTCGGGGTCCAGCTTGATGCCCAGAAACTCCATGTTCTCGCACACGCCCAGACGCACCCGGTCGTCGTTCTCACCGATGCCGCCGGTAAAGACCACGCAGTCCAGCCCGCCCATGGCGGCGGCATAGGCGCCCACGTACTTCTTGATCTGGTACTTGAGCATATCGGTGGCCAGCTGGGCGCGCTCGTTGCCCTGATCGGCGGCGCCGGTCACGTCGCGCATGTCGCTGGAAACGCCGGAAATGCCCAGCAGGCCGCTCTTCTTGTTCAGGTAGTCGGCCATCTCCTGGCCGTGGATGCCCAGCTTCTGCTCCATGTAGGTGACAACGCTGGGGTCAACGTCGCCGCAGCGGGTGCCCATCAGCACGCCGGCCAGCGGGGTCAGGCCCATGCTGGTGTCCACGCACTTGCCGCCGTCCACGGCGGTGATGCTGCTGCCGTTGCCCAGATGGCAAGTGACCATCTTCAGCTCGGAGGGGTCCTTGCCCAGGAACTGGGCGGCGGCCATGCTCACGTAGCGGTGGCTGGTGCCATGGGCGCCGTAGCGGCGGATGGCGTACTTCTCGTACATCTCGTAGGGCACGCCGTACATATAAGCCTTGGGAGGCATGGTCTGGTGGAAGGTGGTATCAAAGACCACAACGTTGGGCACGTCGGCGCCGAAGACCTTCTTGGCGCTGCGCAGGCCCTGCACGTGGGCCAGGTTGTGCACGGGGGCCAGGGGGGCGATCTCCTCGATCTTGTCGATGATGGCGTCGGTGACGATCTCGCTCTTGGTGAAGAACTCAGCGCCCTGCACGATGCGGTGGCCGATGGCGCCGATCTCGCTCTTGTCGGCAACAACGGCGCCCTCGCCGGTGGTCATCATCTCCACGACCTTCATGAAGGCCTCGGTGTGGGTGGGGAAGGGGACCTCCACGCTCCACTTGCCGCCGTGGGCCTGATGGGTGATCTTG
Organism: Candidatus Allofournierella merdipullorum; assembly: GCA_019116345.1. GTDB lineage: Bacteria > Bacillota > Clostridia > Oscillospirales > Ruminococcaceae > Allofournierella_A > Allofournierella_A merdipullorum. The sequence continues at coordinate 34,153 of DXBV01000037.1, forward strand.
CTGCCCTCGATGCCGATGCGCTCGCACAGGCCTTTGCACAGCACGCTCTCGTCGGTCATGTCGATCAGCTGATATTTCAGCGAGGACGAACCGCAGTTGATAACCAGGATTTTCATTGATACTTCCTCCCAAAACTGTTTCTGGCGGCCTTCGCCGCCCGGATTTACATTGTCCACCCACTATTATATAATGGGAAAAACCGCTTTTCAAGGCAAAAAGGGGGCCGAACCCATGAAAAACGCCGGCATCATCGCCGAATACGACCCGTTCCACGCCGGCCATGCCTGGCAGATCGCCCGGGCCCGCCGCCTCGGCGCCGGGACGGTGACGGTGTGCATGAGCGGCGACGTCACCCAGCGGGGCGGGGCGGCGCTGCTGCCGCCCTCCGTCCGGGCCGCCGCGGCCCTTGGCTGCGGGGCCGACCTTGTGCTGTGCCTGCCGAACCCTTATGCCTGCCTCTCCGCCGAGGGCTTTGCCGCCGCGGGAGTGGCCGTTCTGAGCGCCCTGCCCGCGCTGGACACCCTCGTGTTCGGGGCGGAAACGCCGGACACGGCGTCGCTGGTCAAAACCGCCGCGGCCCTGCGCTCGGAAGGCTTCTCCGCCGCCCTGGCCCGCAGCCTTGCGGGGGGCGCGCCCTTCGCCGCCGCCCGGGCCGCCGCCGCCGGGAAAGTTTGCCCCGGGGCGGAGGCGGTGCTGGCGGGCCCCAACAACAACCTTGGCGTGGAGTACTGCAAGGCCCTCGCCGCCCAGAACAGCCATATCACGCCCCTGGCCCTGCCCCGCAAGGGCGCGGCCCACGGCGAGGCGTCCCCCGGCCCGGAGGGCTTTGCCAGCGCCTCCAGCCTGCGCGCCCTCTGGGCGGCGGGGGGCGCGGCGGCGCTGGAAGGCTATGTGCCCGAAGCCGCGCTGGCCCTTTACAAAGAAGCTCAGGCCGCCGGGCAGGATCTGGACGAAAGAGCCTGGGGAGTGGCGGTGCTCTCCCGGCTGCGGGGCATGGACGCCGCCATCGCCCGCACCCGGGGCACCGCCGAAGGGCTGGAACATCTGCTGGAAAAGGCGGTGCGCGGGGCCGCCTGCCTGCCGGAGCTCCACGCCGCCATGAAATCCAGACGCTACGCCCACGCCCGGCTGCGCCGCTACGCGCTGGACGCCGCCCTGGGCTACACCGCCGCCCTGCCCGCCCTGCCGCCCTACGTCCATGTGCTGGCGGCGAACGAGCGGGGACTGGCCCTTTTGCGGGGGAGCAAAAAGCCCGCCGGGGCCTCGCTGGCCCGCCTTGCCCGGGAAAACGACGAGTGCCGGGCGGCGGCCGCCGCCCACGCCGCCGCCGCGGACCTGGCGGCCCTCTGCCGCCGTGTCCCCGGTCCCATGGGAGGCTGCTGGACCCAAAAACCCCTGCTGATTCGGTGAAAGCGACGGAAATCGTCAAAAAATAGTCAAACTTTTAAGCGAAACGGAAAACTTTTGCACTTTCGGCTTTTTTGCAGAAAACTCATTGCCGTTTTCAGGGCACGGAAGTATAATGATTACAATGGGTGCAAATGGCAAACTTTTTCACAGCCGTATTCTCGCGGCGGGGTTTGCCCCCGAATATCATGAGAGGATTGGTGGAAGCGTATGACAACGAACAAGCATGTTCTGACCTGGCTGGACGAGATGGTCGCCCTGGTGAAACCCGACAAGGTCGTGTGGATCGACGGCAGCGAGGAGCAGCTCACCGCCCTGCGGGAAGAGAGCTTCAAGACCGGCGAGATGATCCCCCTGAACGAGGAGCTGCTGCCCGGCTGCGTGCTGCACCACACCGCGGTGAACGACGTTGCCCGCGTGGAAGGCCGCACCTACATCTGCACCAAGAAGCGTGAGGACGCCGCCCCCATCAACAACTGGATGGAAACCAGCGAGATGAAGGCCAAGCTGATCCCCATGTACGACGGCTGCATGAAGGGCCGCACCATGTACGTTCTGCCCTACTGCATGGGCCCCATCGGCAGCCCCTTCAGCAAGGTGGGCATTGAGCTGACCGACTCCATCTACGTGGTCATGAACATGGACATCATGACCCGCATGGGCAAGCAGGTGCTGGATCAG
>DXBV01000001.1 GCA_019116345.1 Candidatus Allofournierella merdipullorum
CTCCTTGCCGGTGCGGCATTCCTCGCCCCGGGCAAAGCGGCGGAAGATGCGCTGGCGGTCCTTTTCCGGCACGCCGGGGCCGTGGTCCCGCACCGAGAAGAGCGTGCCCGTGTTCCGTTGTTCGGCTTTCAGCTCGATGGCTGTGCCTTCGGGCCCGTATTCCATGGCGTTGTGCAAAAGAATGCCGAAAAGCTGCTCCAGACGCCCCTTGTCCGCCCGGATGGGGGAGAAGGGCTCGTCCGGCAGGTCCAGCGCCAGCTCATGGCCGCTCTGGCGCAGGGGGGCGCGCCAGGCTTCCCACACCTCCAGAAGAAAGGTGTCCGGCTCCAGCTCTTCGGGGCAAAGACGCAGGATGTGGGCGTCCTGCCCGGCCAAAAACAGCAGTTCCTCGGTGAGGCGCTGCAGCCGTGTCACCTCCGCGCCGGCGATGGTCAGCAGTTTGTCCCTGCGGGCGGGTTCCGAGGCGGCGGCCTGCAAACTGCTCTTGATGACAGTGAGCGGGGCGCGCAGCTCATGGCTGGCGGCGGCAACGAATTCGTTCTGCTGGCGCAGGGCTACGGCGGTGGGTTTTAGCGCGATGTGGGCCAGCAGCGCGCCGGCGGCGGTGAGCAGCGCAGTGCCGCCCACCCACAGAAGGGCGTATTTGACCGCCACCCCCGCCAGCTGAGCATTCAGGGAGGCAGTGCTCCGCAACGCCAGCAGCAGCCGGGGGCCGTGACGCAGGTTCGCGGGGGCCAGCGCCAGCGCGGCACAGCGCCAGGCCTCGCCATTTGCGGTTTCAAAATCGAACACGGCGCTCTGGCCTGCGCCCAGCCCTGCGCAGCGGTCCAGCGCTCCATCGGTGAGCAGCACCTTTGAGCCATTTTTTCCGGTGTGTTCCAGCGGCACGCCGTTGTCTTCCAGATAGTAAACGCAATCATACGCCTGCTCCTGCTCGGTCAGCCAGCTGTCCGCCAATGTGGTGGCTCCGGCAAGACGGGCCGCCACAGCGGAAACAGCGTCCAGAAGGCTCTCGTCCCCGGCCTGGCGCAGGTCGCGGGCTTCCAAAAGAGCGCCCGCCACCAGGGCCGCGGCCAGCACCAGCGCCGACAGCAGGGCATACAGCCCCGTCAACCGCAGACGAAGGGAACGCATCATGGCGCGTCACCTCCCGCTTCCAGACAGTAGCCCATGCCCCGCACGGTGCGGATGGCAGTCCGGCTGCCCACAGTGCGCAGGCGGCGACGCACAAAGTGGATGTAGCTGTCCAGATTGCCCTCTTCCACAAAGTCCTCCGCGCCCCACACGGCGCAGAACAGCACCTCGCGGCTCACCAGCTGGCCCGCACGGCGCAGAAGGGCCTCCAGCAGGGCGTTCTCGTTTTTGGAAAGCCGGACTGTTCCCGAAGGGCCGGTAAGGGTCAGCGCCGCCGCGTCCAAGCTCACATCGTCAAAACGCAGAAGCGCGCTTTCCAGCGTGTGGGCCGGGCGGCGACCCAGTGCTTGCAGCCGGGCGATGAGTTCCCGGTTGTCAAAGGGCTTCACCAGATAATCGTCCGCCCCGGCGCCCAGGCCCTCCACCCGGTCCTCCACACGGCCCAGCGCCGTGAGCATCAGCACCGGCACGGTGCAGCCCTTTGCCCGGGCGGCGCGCACCAGGTCCAGCCCGGAAAGGGCGGGCAGCATTCGATCCACCACCGCCGCGTCATAGGGATTTTGCAAAAGCAGCGCAAGGCCGCTGGCCCCGTCGGCGGCAGTGTCGCACCCGAAGCCCGCCTTTTCCAGCACGGGAACAAGTACCGCGCGCAGGGCCTCGTCGTCTTCGATCAGCAAAATGCGCATCCTCGCCCCTCCTTTGTTCGTTCTTTTATTATACACCCCTTTTCTTGAAGAAGTCTTGAAAGGGGCTCGTTTGCCTTCAAGGTTTTTTCAAGCCGGCGCCGCTATACTGGAGCCAAACCCCGCATTCGGGTGGAAAGGAAGAAGGACAACATGAAAAAACACACCATTGCAAAACGCGCCGCGGCTTTTGCGCTGGCGGCGGTGCTGGCCGCCGGCCTTTTCGGATGCGGTCAGCAGGCAGCCTCCGGCTCTGGCTCGCCCTCTGGCTCCTGGGACGGCGGCTCCGCCACGTCCACCGGCCGTTGGCGGCAGGAGGAGGTCACCCCCGGCGAAAACGCCCGCAGCTACGAAAAGCCGGTGCTTTTGGAGGATGGCTCCCTTCTGCTGCTGGAAAAAGGGGGCGACAACACCGCCACCCTCTGGGCCAGCACCGACAACGGCGCCACCTGGCAGGAGCAGCCCACCGACTGGGCCCAGCAGACCGGGGCCGACTACTTCGGCGTGACCCGCCTGATGCCGGACGGCGGCTGCTTCATCACCGCCGTGACCGAGGCCGACGGCGGCTACGACCAGACCTGGTGGGTACAGGACGCCGGCAGCACCACACTGCGTCAGCTTGCCCTGCCCGAGAGCATCCTGGATGTCTCCGACCTGCAGCCGCTGGGCGGCGGGGAGGCTCTGCTGCTGGGCCGCATCCTGGTCCCCGCCACCGAGGACGCACCCTCGGCGCTGGTGGATGAGAACGGCATGATGAACTCGATGAGCGCCTGGAAGCTGGACCTTGCCACCGGCGAATGCACCGAAATGACCGAACTGCTGGGCGGCCTTGGGGGCAGCTTCATCTCCGGTATGGCGGCGGACCCCACCGAGCCCGGCGCGTTTTACAGCCTCTCCTATCAGGAGAGCGGCGTGCAGCTGATGCGCACCGGGACGGACGGCGCCATGACCACCGTGTTTGAAAACCTGCCCGACGCCTCCGACGCGGCCTTCGCCGCCTGCGCCGACGAGGGCGGCAACTATTACTACGCCTCCCAGAAGGGCATCTACCGGCTGGCTAAGGGCGGCGATCTGGCGGAGCTGGTGGTGGACGGCGCGGGCACCGTGCTCTCGGCGGGCTCTGCCAGCCTGATGGGCCTTGCCCGCTGCGCCGACGGCAGCTTTTTGGCGGTGACCATGGAGAGCACCACCGACGATGAAAACAACACTGCTTACGGCGGCCATGTTTACCGTGTCTTCTGGGATGAGACTGCCCCCGCTCGGGGCAGCGGCGACGCGCTGGTGGTGTGGAGCCTGGAAAACAGCGACACCGTCCGTGCGGCCATCAACGAGTACGAGGCGCAGTATCCCGAGCGCACGGTGGACTATCAGATCGCCCTGGAGAGCGGCGGCAGCACCGCCGACGCCATCACCGCGCTGAACACCGCCCTGCTGGCGGGCTCCGGCCCGGACGTGATCATCCTGGACGGGCTGGACTGGCAGGTCTATCAGGAACAGGGCCTTCTGGAGGACCTCTCCGCCTGGGTGGACACCCAAAGCCTTGTGAGCAACGTCGCCGCCCCCTTCGTCGGGCAGGACGGCTCCGTTTACGCGCTGCCCGCCCGCTTTGCCGTGCCGGTGCTGGTGGGCACCGAGCAGGACCTGGCGGCGGCCTCCAGTTTGGAAAGCCTTGCCGGCTGGCTGCTGGACAAGGCCGCCCGCCCCGCCTGGGACTGCCAGAGCAATGACTACTATGAGCCGCTGGACGAACCCTACGGTTTGGGCTTCATCAGCATCGAACAGCTGCTGGACTTCGCGCTGGAGACCAGCGCCCCGGCCCTGACGCAAAACGGCGTGAACGGCGAAGCGGTGGCCCAGGTGCTGGATTTTGTACAGCAGGTGGGCGCCTATTACGGCATGGACAGCTACAAAAACTTCATGCCCAACGCGGTGGTGGCGGGGGAAGCCGGCGGCGAGGCCGTGGCTTACGGCGACGGCGGCTACGAGTGCTTCTTTACCCGCAACGCCGCCATGGCTTGGGACACCATGACCACCCCGGCCTATGTGGCGGCGGCCCGCAGTGAGGGCGAAGACTACACGGTGGCGCTGCGCCCCGGCCTCTGCGAAGGGGCCTTCCTGCCCAGGGCGATGGCGGGCGTTTCCGCCACCAGCGCCCGCAAGGACGAGGCGGGCCAGTTCGTGGCGGTGCTCTTCGGGGATGAGGTGCAGTCCACCTGGCAGCAGGACGGCATGCCGGTGAGCGCCAGCGCGCTGGAAAGCAGCATCAACGCCTGCTGCAAAAAGGACGAAACGAAACAGAACGTCCGTCAGATCGTGGACGCGCTGAAGACCCCGGTCACCATGCCGGACGAGACGGTCAACGACGCCCTTTTGACGAACGCCACGGCCCTCATCGAGGGCAAGACCACACTGGACCAGGCCCAGGCGGGGGTGGAGGATGCGCTCAAGCTTTATCTCGCGGAACAACAATGAATCTTTCCGGCCCGGCCTGCGGCAGGAACGGCGGGCGGCGGCAATCCTGCTGGCGCCCAGCCTCGCGGGAACCGCGGTGTTTTATCTGCTGCCCTTTCTGGAGGTGGTGCGCCGCAGCTTCACCGATGCTCTGGGCCGGCGCTTCGTGGGCTTCTCCAACTATAAAACGGTGCTGGCCAACAGTGCCTTTCGCACGGCGGCGTCCAATTCCGCCCGCTTTCTGTGCGTGTGCATTCCGGCGCTGCTGGCGCTGAGCCTTGTCATGGCGCTGCTGGTGCGTGCGGCGGGGCGGCAGGGCAAGCTGTTTTCCACCTCCTTTCTGCTGCCGCTGGCAGTGCCGGTGGCCAGCATCGTGCTGCTGTGGAAGGTGATTTTTGCCCAAAACGGCCTTGCCAACACCCTGTTGGCGGCTTTGGGCGCGCAGCCGGTGGACTTCATGGGCACCGGCGCCGCCTTCTGGGTGCTCATCGCCACCTACCTGTGGAAGAACAGCGGTTACGACATGGTCCTCTGGGCCGCGGGGCTGGACCGCATCCCCAAAAGCCAGTACGAGGCAGCCGCGGTGGACGGGGCAAACGCATGGCAGACCTTTTGGGCCATCACCTGGCCGGGCCTGCGGCCCACCCTCGGACTTACCGCCCTTTTAAGCCTCATCAACAGCTTCAAGGTATTCCGGGAGGCCTACCTCGTGGCGGGCAGCTACCCCCATGAGAGCATGTATCTTTTGCAGCATCTGTTCAACAACTGGTTCCTCAGCCTGGAACTGGGGCGCATCACCGCCGCGGCGGTGATGGTGGTGGGCGTGATGCTGGCCGCGGCGGGGGCCGTTCTGGCGCTGCGCCGCCTGCTGCAACGAAAGGAAAAGCAATGCTGAAACGATTCTTCTGCCTGGCCACCCTCACGCTGCTGGCGCTGTTCACCTGGTGGGTGCTGTGGTTCATGGTCATGGGGGCGCTCACCGGCGAAGGCGAGCTGCTGGCCACCATCGGCCCAGCGCTGCAAAGCGAAGAAGAACAGAGCGCGGTCTGGTGCCTTCTGCCCAGCTGGCCCACCCTGCAGCCCCTGGTGCAGCTTCTCTTAGACACGCCTGTCTTTTTCGCCATGTTCTGGAACGCCTGCAAGCTGGTGTTCCCCCAGGTAGCAGGTCAGCTGGCGGTGGCGGCTCCGGCGGCCTGGGCTTTCAGCAAGCTGCGCTTCCCCGGGCGTCGGGCGCTCTATGCCGTCTACCTCGTGCTGATGGTGCTGCCGTTCCAAATCACCATGGTGCCCAACTACCTGGTGCTGGATAAGCTTGACTTGATGGACACTCCCTTCGCGGTGATATTACCGGGGGTGTTCTCCGCCTTCCCGGTGTTCATCATCAAAAAGGGATTCGACGCCGTGCCCCAAAGTCTGTTGGAGGCCGCCGCACTGGATGGTGCGGGCCCTCTGCGCTGCTTTTTCTCGGTGGGACTGCCGCTGGGCCTGCCCGCCATTCTGAGCGCGGCGACCCTGGGCTTCATCGAGGCGTGGAACGCCATCGAGCAGCCGATGATGTTTTTGCAAGATAAATCCAACTGGCCCCTGAGCCTCTATCTCTCCAATATCACGGTGGAGGACCTGGGCCTTGCCATGGTGGCCAGCCTGATGATGCTGGCCCCGCCGCTGCTGCTGTTCATGGTGGGACGCAAATACCTGGAGGGAGGCATCGGCCTTTCCGCCCAAACCAACGATGGAATGTGATGGAATGAACTGTTTGAACAAGACAAAGGAACTTCTTCCTGCGGCAGCTCGCGGGGCAAAGGCACTGACCGCGGCCCTCACCGGGCAGACGGCGGGGCGCTGGGCCCTGCGCTTCTTTGCAGCCATGGTGGTGCTAACCCTGGCGGCCCGGGGTGCGTCCGGGGCGGCGATGGCCCGCGTGAGCCTGGCCACGCCCAATCGGGGCACCATCGTCCAGAAAGCCTCTACCTCTGCCGAGGTCACGGCGGGCGAGAGCGAGGCGCTGGAACTGCCCGCAGGCGTCACGGTGCGCGCCCTCTACGCCTCCGCCGGCCAGACTCTGAAAGAGGGAGACTCCATCCTCCTGCTGGACCTGGAGGAGCTGCAGGACCAACTGGATGCTGCAAAGGCCACCCGCTCCCAGCAGGAAGCGCAGCTGGCCCGGTTGAACGCTTCCACCGCGCCGGACAGCAGCTCGGTAGCCTCGGCCCAGCAGAGCCTTGACCGTGCCAAGGAGGACTACACCCGCACCGACGAGCGCACCTCCGCGGCGGTGAACGAGGCAAAGGCGACTCTCTCGGCGGCTCAAACGGCCCGGGACGAGGCGGCCAAGAAGCTGGAAGCGCTGGAAAGCCAAACCGATCCCGCCCCCACGGAGGAAGAACTGGCGGCGGCTCGGGCCGCGCTGGAAGATGCCGAAGCAGCCCTTTCCGAGGCAAAGCAGGCAGTGAGCAGCGCCGAGACCAGTCGGGAGGACTCGCTGCTCTCGGCAAAACGCAGCGTGGAAAATGCCGAGAGCAGCCTTGCGCAGGCAAACGAGGCCTATTCTCAGGCCCAAGCCAGTGCCTCGCTGACGGCCCAGTCCAACGCCGCCGAGGCCGAGGCCCTGCGGCTGGAAAAGGAAAAGAACGACGAGAAAATAGACCTTCTCACCTCCCTTGTGGAAGCGGGCGGTCTGGTGCGCGCCCCCCGAGACACCCTGTTGACGGCGTGCGCGTTGGAGCAGGGCCAGCCCTGCCCGGAGGGAGAAAGTTTGCAGCTTGCTAAAGACGGCAGCGAACTGCTGGTGCAGTTTTCGCTGCCCACCGACCAAGCGGAAAAGGTGGCCGTCGGCCAGACGGTCACCGTCACCCAGGGGTCGGCCGGCGCGGAGGCCACGGTGCGTCGGGTGGAATCCGGCGGCGAAGAAGAGCCGAGTCTCGTCACAGCGGTGCTGCCCGAAACGGCGGCGGGCTTCAAGGCGGGCGTAGCCCAGGCGGAGCTGGTGTTCTCCCGCACTGCCTATGACCTCTGCCTTCCGATCTCTGCCCTGCGGCAGGACAGTCAGGGCAGCTACGTGTTGACCGTGGAGGAGGAAAAGACCGCCTTCGGCATCACCCTCACCGCCCTGCGGGTGCCGGTGACTGTGCAGGAAACGGACAGCGCCGGGCAGTACGTCGCTGTGGAAGGTTCCATCGGCGGCGGGGTCATCGTGTCCTCCACCCGGGCGGTCAGCCCCGGCGCGTCGGTGAGGCTGGAAGAATGAGGAGGGTGATCACCGGGCTGCTGGCGCTGACCCTCGCCCTCATCACCGCCGCCGCCATGAAAAACGCCGACGTCCTGGCGGGCAACTGCCGCAGCGTCAGCCTGCGCTATCACCAGCCCCTCTCCGCCGGTCAGGTGGAGGCCGCCGAGGAAAAACAGCCCGGCCTTACTTTCTGGTGCGAGGAGACCGCCGAGCTGAATGGCGGCTGGCGCCGAGCGGAAGCCACCGTACTGCTTTTCAAGGGCGACGCCTCCCTCGTTTTGGGCGCAGACTGCGTCGCCGGCAGCCTGCCCGCCCCGCTGGACAGCGGCGGCTGCGCGGTGAGCACAGCGCTGGCTTGGCAGCTGTTCGGCAGTGAGGACGCGGTGGGTCTCACCCTTTCCCATGAAAAGCGGGGATACACCGTGCGCGGTGTGTTTGAAAGCGAGGAACCGATGGCTCTTCTGCCCGTGGCCGAGGCTTCTTTCACGGCGGTGGAACTTCCCGCCGAGGCCGAGACCTCCGGCGACCCTGTGGGCTGGACCGACGCGCGCCTTGTCCAGAGCGGCCTGCCCGAGCCGGACTGGCGGCTCTACACCGCTCTGCCTGCCGCACTGGCCCGGTTGCTGGCATGGCTTCCGCTGCTCTTCGGGGCAGTGGTGCTTGTGGCAGCGCTTGCGCGCCGGGCGATGGCTCTCCCCTTCCCCACCCGGGACGGCATATTCTTTGCCCTGCTGGGAGCGGCGGCGCTGGCGCTTCCCGTTTTCTTTTCGGTTTGGCCTTCCTGGCTCACCCCCAGCCGCTGGAGTGACTTTTCCTGGTGGAGCCAGACCGCCGGGCAGCTGAAGGAAATCGCCGAAGCCTTTCTGTGCGCACCGCCGTCGGGCAGGGACCTTACAACCAAAATCGGTCTTCTTACCCAGACGGGGCTTGCCTTTTTACAGTGTGTGCTCTGTGAAGTCTTACGATGCCGTTTGCGGCCACGTCCTCCTTTGCGTGAAATTCCCGAAGGCAACGCCTAATGTTTTTCTTCTTTGCTCCGGGCGCTGTTTCGCCTTGCACTCCTTGATCCAAACCGCTGGCAGCAAGAGCCTCACAGCCCCATCGCCTCGCTGAGCTTCTGCCCGGCGAGGCGTTTGTTTTTGTCAAAGGCATGGCTGTAAATGTCCAGTGTGGTGCTGGGTTGCGCATGCCCCAGCAGGCCCGCCACCGTGCGCACATCC
>DXBV01000005.1 GCA_019116345.1 Candidatus Allofournierella merdipullorum
TCCTGAACGTATGGGTTGGCACCGATGGCCAGACCGCCGGTATCGGCGATCAGGCAGGCGGCGCCGAGTACCTGAACCAGTACAAGGGCGTTCTGGGCGAGGCCGGTCTGGATGGCGTGGATACCATCTCCGGTGCAACTCAGTCCACCCGCGGCGTGAAGAAGGGTGTGCGCAAGTGCATCCAGGCCTTTGTTGCCATGTATCCTAACTGCGCTGCCGCCACCGCGGTTGCTCCCGAGGGCGGCGATGCCGAGAGCGAGGCTTCCAGCGAGGCCGCTGTGGAGACCGTTACCCTGAGCGACGAGGCCTGCAAGGCCGTTCTGCCCGACGCTGCCACCTTTGAGGCGGTGGAATCTGCCACCAGCGGTGTGCAGGCTGCCGTGAAGGCCGACACCGGTTGGGTGATCCAGGCCAGTGCCAAGGGCTTCGGCGGCCAGGTGCCCGTGATTGTGGGTCTGGACGCGGACGGCGCCATTGTGGGCGTAAGCTTCCCCGAGAACAGCGAGACTCCCGGCTACGGTGCTCAGCTGTTTGAGGAGGGCAATGAGAAGGCCGCTGCTCTGGCCGCCAGCCTGGTGGGCAAGAGCGGCGAGGTGGCCATTGGCGACGTGGACGTCATCTCCGGCGCCACCGTTTCCTCCAAGGCTGTTGTGGAGGCCGTGAACATCGCCCTGAGCTGCTACAATGAGGTGGCTCTGGGCCAGGCTCCTGCTGCTGACGAGGGCGGCGAGGGCACCGACCTGAGCGCCATGAGCGCCGAGGAAGCCCGCGCTGCGCTGGCTCCCGGGGCCACTCTGACCCAGATCACTGCTCCCGAAGGCCTGACCGACGCCTGGCAGGGCGACGACGGCAGCTATGTGCTGTATGCCGAGGACAAGGGCTATGAATACTCCACCAAGCCTCTGAACGTGGCGGTTGGCTTTGACGCGAGCGGCGCCATCACCGGCGTTTGGGTGGATGTATCCGGTCAGACCGCCGGCATCGGCGATCAGGCCGCCGGCGCGGACTACCTGGGCCAGTACACCGGCATCACCGATGAGGCCGGTCTGGATGGCGTGGATACCATCGCCGGCGCCACCGAGTCCACCCGCGGCGTGAAAAAGGCAGTGCGCAAGTGCATTCAGGCGTATGCCGCGGGCCTTGCGTCTTGATAGGGAGGCTGTGAATTCATGAATAAAGTTCAGATCTTTACCAACGGCCTCGTGAAGGAGAACCCGGTTCTGCGCCTGGTTCTGGGCACCTGCCCCACGCTGGCTGTTACCACCATGGCCTTTAACGGCCTGGGCATGGGCATTGCAGCTACCTTCGTGCTGTTCTGCTCCAACATTGCGATCTCGCTGCTGCGCAACGTGATCCCCGACAAGGTGCGCCTGCCGGCCTACATTACCGTCATCGCCACCTTCGTTTCCATCGTGCAGATGCTGGTCAAGGCTTACGTTCCCGCTCTGGATAAGTCCCTGGGCGTGTTCCTGCCCCTGATCGTTGTGAACTGCATCATCCTGGGCCGTGCCGAGATGTTCGCTTCCAAGAACAAGCCTCTGGACTCTGCTCTGGACGGTCTGGGCATGGGCCTGGGCTTCACCCTGACCCTGGTGCTGATGGGCTCCATCCGTGAGATTCTGGGCTCCGGTACCTGGTTTGGCATTACCGTGATCCCCGCATCCATCGACCGGTTCACCTTCATGACCACGCCCGCCGGCGGCTTCTTCACCTTCGGCTGCCTGATGGCTCTGGTGATCTTCATCGAAAACAAGACCGGCAACAAAAAAGAGCGCAGCATCGGCTGTGAGGGCTGCCCCTCCAAGAGCGTCTGCGGCGCGAAAGGGGGCTGTGAATAATGGCTGCTCGTTTAGCTGCTATCTTCTTCACCATGATTCTGGTGGATAACTATGTCCTGGTCAAGTTCCTGGGCATCTGCCCGTTCCTGGGCGTATCCAAAAAGCTCAACTCCGCCTTCGGCATGAGCTGCGCTGTTATCTTTGTTATGACCCTGGCCACTGCGGTGACCTGGCCCATCCAGAACTTCCTGCTCACCCCGGTGGACGCGGAAGGCAACCTGAAATGGGATCTGGGCTACCTGCAGACCATCGTATTCATCCTGGTCATCGCCGTGCTGGTGCAGCTGGTGGAGATCATCATGAAGAAGTACATGCCCCCGCTCCACAAGGCGCTGGGCGTGTATCTGCCCCTCATCACCACCAACTGCGCCGTGCTGGGCGTTACCGTTCTGAACATCGACAACGGCTACAACTTCGCCGAGAGCATCGTCTGCGCCCTGGGCGCCGGCTTCGGCTTCATGCTGGCCATGGTGCTGTTCAGCGGTGTGCGCAAGCGTCTGGAAGACGCCCAGCCCCCCAAGTGCTTCGAAGGCCTGCCCATCACCCTGGTGGCCGCTTCCGTGACCGCCCTGAGCTTCGGCGGCTTCGGCGGCATTGTGGAAAGCATCTTCGGATCTGTGTAAGGGAGGACGGAAAAGATGAGTATTGCTATCGCTGTTGCGATCGTCAGCGTTCTCGGCCTCCTGGGCGCGGTGATCCTGGTGCTGGCCGCCAAGTTCATGGCGGTGGAGGAAGACCCCCGCATCGGTGAGGTCGCGGGCTGCCTGCCCGGCGCCAACTGCGGAGCCTGCGGCTACGCCGGCTGCGCCGACTACGCCAAGGCCATCGTGGAAGAGGGCGCGCCTGTGAACAAGTGCGTGCCCGGCGGCGCGAACTGCGCTGCGGCTGTGGCCGCCGTTATGGGCGTGGAGGCCGGTGCTACCGCCTCCGTCAAGGCCACCGTGCGCTGCCAGGGCAAGCCCGGCGTGTGCACCCAGCTGTTCGACTACCAGGGCGTTGCCAGCTGCGCTGCGGCTGCTGCCCTGCACGGCGGCTCCAAGGCCTGTGCCTACGGCTGCCTGGGCCTGGGCGACTGCGTCAAGGCCTGCAAGTTCGACGCCATCCATGTGGTGGACGGCATCGCTCATGTGGACCCCGAAAAGTGCACCGGCTGCGGCGCCTGCGCTGCCGCCTGCCCCAAGAGCGTCATCGAGATGGCCTCTGACATGGACAGCAAGCCCCTGGTGCTGTGCCACAACACCGAGAAGGGCCCTGTGGTCATGAAGGAGTGCCAGACCGGCTGCATCGGCTGCATGAAGTGCCAGAAGACCTGCCCCAGCGAAGCCATCAAGGTGGAGAACTTCCTGGCCAGCATCGACTACTCCAAGTGCACCGGCTGCGGCCAGTGCGTAGAAGTCTGCCCCAAGCACGTCATCGTGCGCGCCTGAGCACAGACTGAAAGCTGAATAAAAGACCCGCCCCGGAAATTCCGGGGCGGGTCTTTTCCATTCGGATGAAACCAGGGGAGAGGGCTCAGCCGCGCTGGGCCATAGGCACATACTCCCGATGGGGCTGCACCGCCATGTAGGCCGGGCGGATGATCTTGCCCATGTTGATGAGCTCCTCCATGCGGTGGGCGCTCCAGCCCGCCACACGGGCGATGGCGAAGATGGGGGTGAACAGCTCGGTGGGCAGGCCCAGCATGCGATACACAAAGCCGCTGTAGAAGTCCACGTTGGCGGAAACGCCCTTGTAGATCTTGCGCTTCTCGCTGATGATCTGGGGCGCAAGACGCTCCACGGCAGAGTAGAGGGCGTATTCCTCGTGCATGTGCTTTTCCTCGGAGAGTTGCTCCACAAAGCCCCGCAGCAGGTTGGCGCGGGGGTCGCTGATGGAATACACCGCGTGGCCCATACCGTAGATGAGGCCGCTCTTGTCGAACCGCTGGCCCTCCAGGCAGCCGGCCAGATAGGCGCGGATCTCGTCCTCGTCGGTCCAGTCCTTCACGCTGGCCTTCAGGTCCTCAAACATCTGCACCACCTTGATGTTGGCGCCGCCGTGGCGGGGGCCCTTCAGGCTGGCCAGCGCGGCCGCCATGCAGCTGTAGGTGTCGGTGCCGGAGCTGGTGACCACATGGGTGGTGAAGGTGGAGTTGTTGCCGCCGCCGTGCTCCGCGTGCAGCACCAGGCACAGGTCCAGAATGTGGGCCTCCAGCGGGGTGTACTGGCCGTCCGGTCGCAGCAGGGTCAGAATGTTCTCCGCGGTGGACAGGTCCGGCCGGGGGGTGTGGATGTAAAGGCTGTTGCCGTTCTTGTAGTGGTTGTAGGCCTGGTAGGCGTACACCGAGATGAGCGGGAAGATGGCAATGAGGTCGATGCACTGACGCACCACGTTGGGCAGGGAGATGTCGTCCGTCTTGTCGTCGTAGCTGGCCATGGTCAAAACGCAGCGGGCCAGGGTGTTCATCATGTCGCTGCTGGGTGCCTTGAGGATGACGTCCCGCACGAAGTTGGTGGGCAGGCTGCGGTAGAAGGCCAGCTGTTCGTTGAAGGCCTTCAGCTGCTCTGCGGTGGGCAGCTGGCCGAACATCAGAAGATAGGCCGTCTCCTCAAAGCCGAAGCGCTTGTCATGGATGAAGCCGCCGGTGAGCTTTTCCACCGGATAGCCGCGATAGTACAGCTCGCCCTCGCAGGGCACCTTTTTGCCGTCCGCTACCTTGCTGCTGATGATCTCGCTGATCTCCGTCAGACCCGCCAGCACGCCGGTGCCGTCCAGATCGCGCAGGCCGCGCTTGACGTTGTAGCGCACATAGTCCTCTTTGTTGATCTGGTTGTTGGAAAGACACACCGCCGCCAGCGCCTCCAGCTCGGGGGTGATGCGGGAGTAATCCGAAAATTCCGCCATGATAAACGCCTCCTTTTTCCCCGCGGCATCCGCCGCGTTTGCTTAAGCAAAAATTTCTCTATTTTGTAATTATACCACAGAATCCCTTCCCAGGTATGACGAATTTTTGAACGCGCCGTGCATATCTTGTTCTGCAAGAAAAAAGTGCGGCAAAAATCAAAAAAACACTTGCATTTTTTTCTGTGGCTTGCTATAATAGACAAGCACTCGATTGAGCGCGGAACATGTGGGAGTGTTCCCGAGCGGCCAATGGGGGCAGACTGTAAATCTGTTGCATAATTGCTTCGGTGGTTCGAATCCACCCGCTCCCACCAAAACGGAAAACCCGCCGAAGAACGGCGGGTTTTTTGTTTTGTGGTTTGAGAGGGTGAGATGAGAACAGCCCGTCCCGCCCTCCGGCGGGGAAAAACAGTCCGGCGGACTGTTTTTCAGGGCGCGGCTTGCGAATCCACCCGCTCCCACCAAAACAAAAGACCTGCCGAAAACGGCAGGTCTTTTGTTTTATGATCTGAACGGACCAAAAGACACACAAAATCACCCGCACCCACTCAAAAAGGAGGACGACGATATGGCGGATACGGATAAAAATCAGCCCGTAAAACAGTTTGAGGACTTTCCGCTGGAGAATCTCATCAGCGGGCCTCTGGCGGCAGCGGCAAAGGGAAAGATGCCCTTGGCAGGCGAGGAAGATATGAAGCAATGGAAAGAGATCCGGAGCGCTGCGCAGGCCGTAAAGAAAAACGACTCGAACGAATAACAGAAAAGCGCCTGCGCCCCGGTTTGTGCCGGGATGCAGGCGCTTTTGTTCGTTTGAAGAAAAATGGCTCAGCCCTTGTAGCCCACGGCGTCGGCCAGCTCCTTGTCGATCACCACATACACGTTCTCGTGCATCTTCAGCATGGTGCTGGGATTGTGGGTGGTGATGGTGTCGTCCATCACCAGGCCGCGGATGGCGTCGGTCTTGGCCAGGCCGGTGGCGATGAGCACCACGCACTTGGCGGCCAGAATGTCGCCCATGCCCATGGTAATGGCGGTGGTGGGCACGTCCTCCTTCTTCTCAAAGAAGCGGGAGTTGGCCTGGATGGTGCTCTCGGTGAGCTTCTCGATGTGGGCGGTGGCGTGCAGCACGTCCGCCGCCTCGTTGAAGGCGATGTGGCCGTTGTTGCCGATGCCCAGCAGCTGCAGGTCGGCAACGCCGCCCTCCCGCACCTTGGCCTCCAGCGCGGCGGCGTTGGCCTCGGGGTCGCCCATGCCCTGGGCAACGTAGGTGTTGGCCTTGTCGATGTTGATGTGGTCGAACAGGTTGGTGTTCATGAAGTAGCGGTAGCTCTGGTCGTGGGTCTCGGGGATGCCGCAGTATTCGTCCAGGTTCACCGTGCGCACCTTGGAGAAGTCCACTTTGCCGGCCTTGTTGGCCTCAATGAGCTTTTTGTACATGGGCACAGGGGTGCCGCCGGTGGCGAGGCCCAGTTTACAATCGGGCTTCTCGTTGACCAGCCGGCAGATCATGTCGGCCACATAGGCGCAGCTCTCATCATAGCTATTGGT
The DNA here is from genome assembly GCA_019116345.1 of Candidatus Allofournierella merdipullorum. Classification (GTDB taxonomy): domain Bacteria; phylum Bacillota; class Clostridia; order Oscillospirales; family Ruminococcaceae; genus Allofournierella_A; species Allofournierella_A merdipullorum. The sequence continues at coordinate 6,270 of DXBV01000005.1, forward strand.
CACAACGACGTTCATGGTAAGCACTCCGATCTTAAAAAATTATTTGCCGGCCTGCAGCCGGGCTGTATATCTACTCTAATCATACCCGGGCACACCATAAAAGGAAAGCCCCGAAAAGCTTTATTTTTTGCACTGTATCGCCCGGTCAGACATACAGCTCCTGCTCCAGCGGAAGCGGCTGCCCGATGGCCTCGTCGGCCACCGCCGCCGCCCGGAATGCCGCGGGGGTCTGGCCGGTGGTTTTTTTGAACACGCGGCACAGATAGTTCGCGCCGGAAAAGCCGCACAGGCTGGCCACCACCTCCAGTGGGTACTCCCGCCGGGCCAGCAGCAGCTTTGCCGCCTCCAGCCGCACCCCGGTGAGATACTGCCCCGGAGTGATGCCCATGGCCGATTTGAACGCCCGCACCAGATGGCTTTTGCTCACCCCCAGGGATTCGCTCAGCTCCTCCACGCCGTAGAGGCCGGCGTAGTGTTCCCGGATCTGGGCCACCGCCTCGGCCACCAGGGGCGGCAGCGCCGCCCCCGCCGCGTCCGCCGGGGCCAGCTCGCACAACAGCCGGTAGCACAGTTCCCCCTGCAGCCCGTGGGCCGCTTCGGCCAGCGCCGCGATGAGGCCCGCCGCGCCGGGGCAGCCGCCGCCGTCGGCGAACATGGGCTTTTCCAGCCCTTCCAGGAACAGCCCGGCGGCCAGCCCGCCAATACGCACCGCCAGCAGGTGGCAGTTTTCGGCGGGCAAAAGACGCACCGGCCCCGCCGCCACCAGAAGGCTGCCTGCCCCCGCCAGCCGCGTCTCGTCTGTCTCCAGCGCGCACCGGCCGCTGGAGAGCACCCCGGCCCACAGCCCGCCGCCTTCCAGCGTCAGGGGCAGGCGGAACTGCCTGTCCGCCACTTCTTCCAGCCGTGCCACACGCTCACAGTCGAAAATCAATTTTCAACACCACACATCAATAAAATGCTATTTTAATCGAAGAAAAGTCTGTTATTATTATAATAGATGGTAAATGTGAGGTCAACTCACATCAACAAATGAATAAATCACGGAAAGGAAGATACCGGCAATGGCAAGCATCAGCTTACAGCACATCTACAAGATCTACCCCGGCGACGTGACCGCCGTCAAGGACTTCAACCTGGAGATCGCGGACAAGGAGTTCATCATCCTGGTCGGCCCCTCCGGCTGCGGCAAGTCCACCACCCTGCGTATGATCGCCGGCCTGGAAGAGATCAGCAAGGGCGAGCTGTACATCGGTGACCGCCTGGTGAACGACGTTCCCCCGAAGGACCGCGACATCGCCATGGTGTTCCAGAACTACGCTCTGTATCCCCATATGACCGTGTACAAGAACATGGCCTTTGGTCTGGAGCTGCGCAAGACCCCGAAGGACGAGATCGACAAGCGCGTGCGTGAGGCCGCCAAGGTCCTGGACATCGAGCACCTGCTGGACCGCAAGCCCAAGGCTCTGTCCGGCGGTCAGCGTCAGCGCGTGGCCCTGGGCCGCGCCATGGTCCGTAACCCGGCCGTCTTCCTGCTGGACGAGCCTCTGTCCAACCTGGACGCCAAGCTCCGTACCAGCATGCGTACCGAGATCATCAAGCTGCACCAGAAGCTGGCCACCACCTTCATCTACGTTACCCACGACCAGACCGAGGCTATGACCATGGGCGACCGCATCGTGGTCATGAAGGACGGCATCATCCAGCAGGTCGACACCCCGCAGCACCTGTACGATCTGCCCTGCAACATGTTCGTTGCGGTCTTCATCGGCAGCCCCCAGATGAACTTCCTGGACGCCACCCTGAACAAGGAAGGCAGCAACTACTACATCGACATCAGCGGCGACAAGATCGTTCTGCCCGCCGAGAAGACCGCCGACGGCAAGCTGGACGCTTACGTGGGCAAGGCTGTGAAGGCCGGCGTCCGTCCCGAGGACATCAAGGACGACGAGGAGTTCGTGGCCAAGCACAGCGGCTGCAAGCTGAACGCCACCGTTGAGGTCAGCGAGCTGATGGGCAGCGAGATCTACCTGTACCTGGATTACAAGGGCAACAAGCTCACCGCCCGCGTGGCTCCCACCTCCAAGGCGAAGAACGGCAGCGAAGTTGTCGTGGCCTTCGATCCCCACAAGGTGCACCTGTTCGACCCCGAGACCGAGGTCACCATCCTGAACTGAGCAACCTTCAAAACACATCCGGGCAGCGGACGGGATCCCCGTCCGCTGCTCTTTTCAACACGGCGCGCAACCGCCGGGAGAGGACGGAACCTGTATGAAACTCATCGACTCCACCCCCAGAAAAGACGGCTACCGCATGCCGGGCGAGTATGAGCTTCACGAGGCCTGCTGGATGCTGTGGCCCCAGCGGCCGGACGTCTGGCGCTTCGGCGGTAAGCCGGCCCAGTACGCGTTCGCGGAGGTGGCAAAGGCCATCAGCCGGTTCGAGCCGGTGATCGTGGGCGTGAACGGGGACCAGTACGAGAACGCCTGCAACATGCTGCCAGACTGCGTGCGGGTGGTGGAAATTTCCAACAACGACTCCTGGATGCGGGACTGCGGGCCCACCTTTGTGAAAAACGACCGGGGCGACGTGCGGGGCGTGGACTGGCGCTTCAACGCCTGGGGCGGCCTGGAATACGGCGCCTACTTCCCCTGGGACAAGGACGCCCAGGTCTGCCGCAAGGTGTGCGAAATTGCCGGCAAGGACATGTACAAGCTGCCGGACTTCGTGCTGGAGGGCGGTTCCATCCACAGCGACGGCGAGGGCACCGCGCTGGTGACGGAGGAGTGCCTGCTGCACCCGGGCCGCAACCCGCATTTGAACAAGGCCCAGATCGAGGAGAAGCTGAAGGAATACCTGAACGTGGAAAAGGTCATCTGGCTCAAGCGGGGCATCTACCTGGACGAGACCAACGGCCATGTGGACAACATCTGCTGCTTTGCCCGCCCGGGCGAGGTGCTGCTGGCCTGGACCGACGACGAGAGCGACCCGCAGTACGAAATTTCCGCCGAGTGCCTGGCCCTGCTGGAAAGCGAGACCGACGCCAAGGGCCGGCCCATCAAGGTGCACAAGCTGCACGTGCCCCGTCCGGTGCTCATCACCCGGGAAGAGGAGGCGGGCGTGGACGTGAAAGCCGGCTCCATCCCCCGGGTGGAGGGGGAGCGGCTGGCGGCCTCCTACGTGAACTTCTACTTTGCCAACGGCGGCATCGTGATGCCCCTGTTCGGCGACCCCGGCGACGAGCCCGCACTGGCAAAGATGCGGGAAATTTTCCCCGACCGGGAGGTGGTGGGCGTCTACGCCCGGGAGATCATTCTGGGCGGCGGCAACATCCACTGCATCACCCAGCAGCAGCCCAAGGGCCTTTGAACTGAACAGAAAAAGCGGCGAGCCGTTCGGCTCGCCGCTTTTGACTTTTTGAGGCGAAAATCGAAAGGGGAAAGGCAGGGGTTTCATAAGCAAACGGAATGCCATCCATTCCGATTTGGAATGACCATGCCGCCGATTATCTCGTATAATGAGAGACAAGATCAGTACTGACACAGACCCAAAACGAGGAGGTAAGTTCTATTGAAGATCAAAAGCATTGACGTCTTCCTGCTTGATGGCGGCTCTCCCGGCTGGCGGCCCATTGTTTGCCGTGTGAACACCGACGAGGGGATCTATGGCTATGGTGAGGCGTCTGTAGGCTTTGATACCGGCGCAAGCGCTTCGTACCGCATGATCCAGGAAGTGGCTCCGCTGGTGATCGGCATGGATCCCATGGCAACGGAGGCCGTTTGGGATCGGATGTACACCCAGACCTTCTGGGCACAGGGCGGCGGCACCGTGATGTTCTCTGCCATCAGCGCCATCGACATGGCCTGCTGGGACATCAAGGCAAAAGCCCTGAACGTGCCCCTTTACAAGCTGTTGGGCGGCAAGTGCCGCGACAAGCTGCGCGCCTATGCCAGCCAGCTTCAGTTCGGCTGGGGCAACGGCATGGTGTTTGACCGGGGCTACAAGACCGAAGACCTGGTGGAGCATTCCCTCAAGGCGGTGTCCGAGGGCTTTGACGCCATCAAGATCAACTTCATCACCTACGACGCGAACGGCGGCCGTCTGGGCTTCCTCAAGGGCCCCATCCATCCGAAGGTGCGCGCCCTCATTGAGGAGCGGGTGAGCGCCGTGCGCAGCGCGGTGGGCGATAATGTGGACATCATCGTGGAGAACCACGCCCGCACCGATGCCGTGTCCGCGGTGGAGATGAGCGAGATCATCAAGCCCTACAACATCATGTTCATGGAAGAGACCTGCACCCCCATGAATCTGCAGGTGGTGGAGACCGTGCGCAAGCGTTCCGCCATCCCGCAGGCCGGCGGCGAGCGGGTGTACGGCAAATACCACTACGCGAACCTCATCAAGCAGGACGCGTTCCAGGTCTATCAGCCTGACCTGGGCACCTGCGGCGGCATCACCGAGGCCATGAAGATCGCCTCCATGGCGGCGGCGGTGGACGCGGGCATTCAGATCCATGTCTGCGGCAGCCCCATCGCCATTGCGGCGTCGCTCCATGTGGAGTCCTCCATCCCCAACTTCGTGATCCATGAGCATCACGTCACCAACCGCAGCGAGAAGAACATCCGCCTGGGCGTTTATGACTACCAGCCCGACAAGAACGGCTTCTGCAGTGTGCCGGAGCTGCCGGGCATCGGTCAGGAACTCTCGCCCTGGGCCATCGAACATGCGCTGGAAAAGTGCACCGTGGAGGGAGAATGATATGAGCACACAAGAAACAGGATTGAAGCGGCAGATCGGCCTGTTCGGCGCAGTGTCCATCCTGGTGGGCGCCGTCATCGGTTCGGGCATCTTCATGACCCCCGGCACCGTGGCCGCGGCGGCCGGCTCCTTCGGCCCGTTCATGATCGCCTGGGTGCTGGCGGGCGCCAGCGGCATCCTCTGCGCCCTGGTCTACTCTGAGCTGGCTCCGGCCATGCCGGAAGCCGGCGGCCCCTACGTCTACATCACCGAGGCCTTCGGCAAGCCCGGCGGCTTTGTGTACGGCTGGTCCATGACCATCGGCAACTACATCCCCCTGGTGGCTATGCTGGCCACCGGCTTTGCCACCAACCTGGCAAAGCTCATCCCCGGCATCACCCCCACCGGCATCAAGATGATCGCCACCGCCATCATTCTGGCGCTGATGATCCTGAACATCTGCGGCACCAAGCTGGGCTCCACCGTGGCCAACATCTTCACCGTGGGCAAGCTGCTGGCCCTGATCCTGGTGATCGTGGGCGGGTTCGTTATCCTCTCGCCCGAAAACTTCACCACTGTGGTGCCCGAGGCGGAAAGCGCCTCCAGCGGCGTGCTGAGCGCGGCGTTCCCCGCCTTCCTGGCCTTTGGCGGCTATTACCAGCTGGCCTACATGGCCGGTGACATCAAGGACCCCAAGAAGACCCTTCCCAAGGCCCTAATCATCGGCATGCTCATCGTTATCGCCATCAACATCCTCATCTCTGTGGCTTGCGTCGGCTCTGTGGGCTTTGCCGCCCTGGCCGGCAGTGAGACTCCCGTGGTGGACGCCGGCACCGCCATCTTCGGCCAGGCCGGTACCGTCATCGTGACCATCGGCGCCTGCGTGTCCATCTTCGGCGCGCTGAACGGCGGCATCATGAGCTATCCCCGCGTGACCTTCTCCATGAGCCAGCACGGCCTGATGTTCAAGTCCTTCGGCCGCCTGCACAGCAAGTTCAACACCCCCTATGTTCCCACCCTGTTCATCTGCCTTGTGGCGCTGATCTTCGTGTGGACCGGTTCCTTCAGCACCCTGCTGGCCATCAACGTGTTCGCGGGGCGAATCCTGGAGTGTGTCGTCTGCCTGTCGCTGTTGGCGCTTCGCAAGAAGAAGCCCGGCCTGGAGCGCCCTCTCAAGATGCCCGGCTACCCCGTTACCACCGTTTTGGCCATCGTTATCACCCTTGCCATCTGCCTGACCTGCACCCCCACCCAGATGCTGCAGAGCATCGGCCTGATGGCAACCTCCATTCCCGCCTACTTTGTGTTCCATGCGCTGAGCAAACGCTCCGCCTGATCGACAAAGCAAGACCGGCGGCCGCCCGAAAAGGGCGGCCGCCGGTTTTTGTTTGTCGGAGGGGATCGATCTCACAGAAGACGCAGCCGACTCAGCAGCGCGCGCAGGTTGGGGTTTTTGCTGTCCTTGCGCCAGATCATGGAGACGCCCTGTTTGAGAGCGTAGCTTTCGGGCAGGTCGCAGCCGGTGATGTTCTTGTTGCTTGCCAGGTTCACATAGGGGCGAAGCAGTGTGATATAGCGGCCGGTGGCAAGATGCAGCAGCACATCGTTGTAAGAGTCCACGATTTTGATCCAGGCGGGAGTGAAGGGCAGCAGGTTGATCATGCGGTATCCGTTCTGTTCGATGAGATACTTGGTGGTAATGAGCGGATAGCGGGAAAAGGCGTCCATCGGGATGGGAGTATCCAGCTGCGCCAGAGGGCAGTTGCAGGAAAAATACACCCGGGGCGCGGACAAAGCCGCTATGTGCAATTTGATGTTGGGGTTCACAGGATTGGTGTCTGACAAAATGAACCCTATGTCCAGAGAGCCGTCCAGCACCGCTTTGAGGATCTCGCTGTTTTCGCGGCAGACCAGTTTGAGATTGAGCTTTTCCTCGAACTCTTTCAATGTGTCGAAAAAGTCCGGTATTGCGGAAAGAAAGTCGATGCTTTGGCAAAAACCAATGCGGAGCTCATCCTTGCTCAGGGCCGCCGAATCGTTCAAAAGATGCTCCACCGTGTCGTAGATGTCCGTGAGCTCGATGTCCAGCGCCACAGCCCGCTCGGTGGGGAAACTGCCTTGTTTGCTGCGGAAAAACAAAGGTTCGCCCACCACGCGCTCCAGCGCGCTGATCTCCTTGCTGATGGTGGACTGGGTGGTGTAAGCCAGCTTTGCGGCAGCGGAAAAACTGGTGCTGCGCATGGCGGCCCGAAAATACAAGATCTGCTGGAAACTGATGTCGTTCACCGAATGATTCCTCCTGTGGTGCGTCGCGTTTTGCCTTAAAGCGCAAACAGGGCGGGTGGCTGACGCCACCCGCCATATTTGTATAATCGTGAAATAATAGTACGATTAGTAAAGCTTCTCCCGCTTCTGGTAATGGGTGTGCAGAATTTCGTGGGCCTTTTTGCTGCCGGGCTGACCCAGGAACTCCACATACACCTTCTTCACCAGCAGGTTCTCGTGGCTCTTGCGGATGGCGCTGCGCTCGTCCTGGTCGTAAAGAGCCTTGGCGCGCAGGGCCTTGATGTCGGTGAAGTTGCGCACGGGGGCGGGCTGGATGGGCTGGCCGCCGCCGTTGACACAGCCGCCGGGGCAGGCCATGACCTCGATGAAGTCATACTGCTTTTCGCCCTTGCGCACCATGTCCAGCACCTTGCCGGCGTTGGCGGTGCCGCTGACCACGCAGATTCGCAGGGTCAGGTCCTCCACCTGGTAGGTGGCCTCCTTGATGGCGTCGGTGCCGCGCACGGCCTCGAACTCCACCGGCTGCACCTCCTGGCCGGTGAGGGTCTCCACTGCGGTGCGCAGGGCCGCTTCCATCACGCCGCCGGTGGCGCCGAAGATATGCCCGGCGCCGGAAGCCTCGCCCATGGCAGGGTCGAAGTCCTCGTCGGGCAGGTCGTTGAAGCGCAGGCCGCTGCGGTGGATCATCCGGGCCAGTTCACGGGTGGTGATGGACACGTCCACGTCGGGGATGCCCTCGCCGGCGGCGCACTGGTCGTCCCGGCCGATTTCCAGCTTCTTGGCGGTGCAGGGCATCACGCTGACGCAGTAGATGTCCCGGGGGTCAAGGCCCATCTTCTGGGCGTAGTAGGTCTTGCTCAGCGCGCCGAACATCTGCTGGGGGCTCTTGCAGCTGGAGAGGTTGGGGATGAAATCCGGGTGGAAGGTCTCGCAGTAGCGCACCCAGCCCGGGCTGCAGCTGGTGATGAGGGGCAGCGGGCCGCCCTCCTTCATCCGGTGCAGGAACTCAGTGGCTTCTTCCATGATGGTCATGTCGGCGGCAAAGTCGGTGTCGAACACGCCGTCAAAGCCCAGACGACGCAGCGCCGCCACCATCTTGCCCTGCACGTTGGTGCCGATGGGCAGGCCGAACTCCTCGCCCAGGGCGGCACGCACGCTGGGGGCAGTCTGCACGATGACGTGGCGGGTGGGGTCGCCCAGAGCGGCCCACACCTTGTCGGTGTCGTCCCGCTCCACCAGCGCGCCGGTGGGGCAGACGTTGATGCACTGGCCGCAGCCGATGCAGGTGGAGTCTACCAGCTTGCCCTCAAAGGCGCAGGCGATGTGGGTGTTGAAGCCGCGCTCCACCACGTTGATGACGCCCACGCCCTGGTTCTCGGCGCAGGTGGAGATGCAGCGGCGGCAGATGATGCACTTGGAGTTGTCCTTCAAAAGGTGAGGGGCGCTGTAATCGTCCTGGCGCTCGGGCAGAACGCCCTCGAAGGAGTTGGACTTATCCACGCCGTACTGCTTGCACAGCCGCAGCAGCTCGCAGTCGCCGCTGCGCACGCAGCTCATGCAGTCTTGATTGTGGGTGGAGAGGATAAGCTCCAGATTGGTCTTGCGGGCGGCCTGGACCTTGGGGGTGTTGGTGAACACCTCCATGCCTTCGCTCACCGGGTAGACGCAGGCGGGCAGCAGGTTCTTGGCCCCCTTCACCTCCACCACGCAGACGCGGCAGGCGCCGTTCACACGCTGAATTTCCTTTAAGTAGCACAGGGTGGGGATGGTGATGCCGATCTCGTGGGCGGCCTCCAGAATGGTGGCGCCCGCCGGCGCTTTGCAGGGCACGTTGTTGATTTTGAGATTGACCATTTCCATTGTTTGCGTCCTCCTTTAACCCTTGCTGATGGCGCCGAAGCGGCAGGTCTCCATGCAGGCCCCGCACTTGACACACTTGAGGGTGTCGATGTTGTGGGGGTTGCGCACGCTGCCGTTGATGGCGCCCGCGGGGCAGGCCCGGGCGCAGAGGGTGCAGCCGCGGCACTTGGATTCGTCGATCTTATAGGTCAGCAGGGCTTTGCACACCCCGGCGGGGCAGCGCTTGTCCTGAATGTGGGCCAGGTACTCGTCGCGGAAGTACTGCAGGGTGGAGAGCACCGGGTTCGGGGCGGTCTGGCCCAGGCCGCACAGGCTGTTCTCCTTGATGAACTGGGCCAGCTCTTCAATGCGCTCCAGATCGCGCATGGTGCCGTTGCCGCTGGTGATTTTCTCCAGCAGCTCCAACAGGCGCTTGGTGCCCACACGGCAGGGGGTGCACTTGCCGCAGCTCTCGTCCACGGTGAACTCCAGGAAGAACTTGGCGATGTCCACCATGCAGGTGTCCTCGTCCATGACGATGAGGCCGCCGGAGCCCATCATGCTGCCGATTTCCATCAGGTTGTCGTAGTCGATGGGGGTGTCGATGAGGCTGGCGGGGATGCAGCCGCCGGAGGGGCCGCCGGTCTGGGCGGCTTTGAACTTCTTGCCGCCGGGGATGCCGCCGCCAATTTCCTCCACAATCTCCCGCAGGGTGGTGCCCATGGGCACTTCCACCAGGCCGGTATGTTTAATTTTGCCGCCCAGGGCGAACACCTTGGTGCCGGGGCTCTTCTCGGTGCCCATGCTGCGGAACCAGTCGGCGCCCTTCAGAATGATCTGGGGGATGTTTGCGTAGGTCTCCACGTTGTTCAGGATGGTGGGCCGGCCGAACAGGCCCTTCTTGGCGGGGAAGGGCGGGCGGGGCCGGGGCTCGCCGCGCATGCCCTCGATGCTGGTCATCAGGGCGGTCTCCTCGCCGCAGACGAAAGCGCCCGCGCCCAGCTTGATGTCGATGTCAAAGGAGAAATCGGTGCCGAAGATGTTCTTGCCCAGAAGGCCGTACTCCCGGGCCTGCTGGATGGCGGTGGACAGGCGGTTCACCGCGATGGGATACTCGGCGCGCACATACACATAGCCCTGATCCGCGCCGATGGCGTAGCCGGCGATGGCCATGGCCTCGATGACGCTGTGGGGGTCGCCCTCCAGCACGCTGCGGTCCATGAACGCGCCCGGGTCGCCCTCATCGGCGTTGCAGCAGACGTATTTTTCCACTTTTCCCCGGTCGGCGCAGGCCAGCTGCCATTTGCGCCCGGTGGGGAAGCCGCCGCCGCCCCGGCCCCGCAGGCCGGAGTCCAGCACCACCTGGATGACCTCGTCGGGGGTCATCTCGGTGAGGGCCTTGCCCAGGGCGGCGTAGCCGTCGAAGGCGATGTACTCCTCGATGTTCTCGGGGTTGATGACGCCGCAGTTACGCAGGGCGATGCGCTTCTGCTTTTTGTAGAAGGAGGTCTCGTCCAGGCTCTTGATGGAGTTGTCCTCCGCCACCGTCTCGTTGTAGAGCAGGCGGATGACCGGGCGGCCCTTCAGCAGGTGCTCGTTCACGATCTCCGCCACGTCCTCGGGCTTGACCATGCTGTAGAAGGTGCCCTCGGGGTAGATGACCACGATGGGACCCAAAGCGCACAGGCCGAAGCAGCCGGTGCGGATGACCTTGACTTCATTTTCCAGACCGGCGGTTACGATCTCCGCCTCGAAGGCAGCGGCCACCTTGTCGCTGCCGGACGAGGTGCAGCCGGTGCCGCCGCAGATCATGACATGACTTCTGTACATTGGCTCTGCCTCCTTATTCTTCCGTGCCGGCCTGGCCGATGGTGTATTCGGTGACCACGTGCCCGCCCACCAGATGTTCCGCCACCACGCGGGCTGCCTTTTCGGGGTTCATGTGGACGTAGGTCACCTTCTCCTGCCCGGGCACAAAGACCTCCACCACCGGCTCATACTTGCAGATGCCGATGCAACCGGTCTGGGTGACCATGATGCCGGGAAGGCCCCGGCGGGCCACTTCCTCGGTGAAGGCGTTCAGAACGCCGCGCGCGCCCATGGCGATGCCGCAGGTGGCCATGCCCACCTGCACGCGGATGGGATTTTCGCCCGGCTCACGGGTATTCACGGTCTGGCGCATCCGGTCCCGGATGGCCGCCAGTTCCTGCAAACTTTTCATAAAGCGTTACTCCTTTTCCAAAATTTCGCGGATGTTCCCGGCCAGATACTCCCGCAGCCACAGGGCCACTTCGGGCTCGGCCAGACTCACCCCGCCCAGAATGTCCCGCATCTCGCGGGTGTCGGCGCAAAAAGCGCCGCCCGGGCCGGTGAGGGTGAACACAAAATCAATGTGGGGGCTGCACTGGATGAGGCTCGCCACGCTGGCGGCCACGTCCCCCAAAGGCGGCATGTCGATGTGGTCGGTGCAGAACAGCGCCGTCACCGCGGTGCCTTTGCCCTCTTCGCTCTCCAGCGTCAGCTCGCCGCCGGTGAGCTCGGCCGCCATCTTCAGAAAAGGCAGCCCCAGCCCCACTTTGCGGCTGGTGCGGCTGGTGCAGAAGGGGTCGGTCACCCGTTTTGCCAGCTCCGGGTCCATGCCCTTGCCGTCGTCGCTGATGGAAAGCCGCAGACGGCGGGCTTCTTCGTCCACCGAGAGTTCGATGCGCACCAGCTTCGCGCCGGCGGCCACCGAGTTCTCGGCCACGTCCAACAGGTTCATCGAAAGTTCCTGCACCGCGCGCCCCCCTTTCCGGCGTTAGTCGGGGTATTTTTCCAGGATGCCGTCCAGATCGTCCACCGTCAGGCGGCCGTAGACGTCGTCGTTCACCATAAGTACCGGGGCCAGGCCGCAGGCGCCTACGCAGCGGCAGGCGTCCAGGCTGAATTTGCCGTCCGCCGTGCACTCGCCGCCGGCGATGCCCAGCTTCTCCTGGAGCTTTTCATACAGCTTGCCGCTGCCCTTCACGTAGCAGGCGGTGCCCAGGCACACGCTGATGCGGTATTTTCCCTTGGGCGTCAGGCTGAACTGGGAGTAAAAGGTGGCCACGCCGTAAATCTCGGCCAGAGGTTTGCCCAGCGCTTCGGCCACCATGCGCTGCACCTCAATGGGCAGGTAGCCGTAGATCTCCTGGGCTTTCTGCAAGGCGGGCATGACCACGCCGGGCGTGTCCTTGTTTGCTTCGAGCCAGGCTTTCAACTGCCCTTCCTGCTCGGGTGTGCCGGAAAACGGCACGGTGGAAAAGTGCCTCATAGTATCCCTCCTGATGGTTGGTCACGGGGGCAGCGGTCCCTGCCCATATGCTTCCATTATACCAGAAGGCTGTTATAGATTAAACAATCAAATACCGGAAAGGCGTATAAAATTGCAGCACGAGTTGATAAAAAACTGTTGAAAATGTCATCGACTTGCCCTTGCCAGGGGGTGGGGCATCTTTTATAATAAAAGGAAAGAGGCGGCCGGAGGGGCCGCCCGAGGGGAAAGGGGGAGCCTGCAATGACCATCGGAGAGGTGAGAGAGATTTTAAACGCCCGGCTGCATACGCCCGGCGCGGACCTGAATGCCCAGGTGCACACCGCCTGCGGCAGCGATATGATGAGCGACGTGCTGGCCTATGTGAAGGACCAGGCGGTGCTGCTCACCGGGCTGAACAACCCGCAGGTGGTGCGAACCGCCGAAATGATGGACATGGTGTGCATCGTGTTCGTGCGGGGCAAGCAGCCCCAGGAGCAGATCGTGGAGATGGCGGCCCAGCGGGGGATGGCGGTGCTGTCCACCGATCTGCCCATGTTCGCGGCCTGCGGCAGGCTTTACGAAAAGGGACTGCGGGGAGGAGAAATGCCATGAGCGAGCCCATCCGGCTGGAATACACCGTGCCCGGCGACGACTTTGCCCGGGCGGGGGAGGCCAGCGCCGATCTGAAGGCCACCCTGAAAAAGCTGGGCGTGCCCGCGGCGGCGGTGCGGCGCATCTCCATCGCCCTGTATGAAGGGGAGATCAACCTGGCCATCCACGCGGGGGGCGGCAACATCGACGTGGCCATCGGCGACGAGGATGTGGAGATGGTCCTGTCGGACCAGGGGCCCGGCATCTCGGACGTGGAGCAGGCCATGCAGGAGGGCTTTTCCACCGCCAGCGCCGAGGTGCGCAGCCTGGGCTTCGGGGCGGGCATGGGCCTGCCCAACATGAAGCGCTACACCGACGAGTTCCACATCCAGTCCACCGTTGGGGTGGGCACCACCATCACCATGCGGGTGAACATCGACTGAAGGGGCGGCCCAGTACGGGCCGCTTTTGGAGGAGATCATGGACCAGTTCGTTCATTCGGTCACGCTGGAGACGCGGCTGTGCAACGGCTGCACCAACTGCATCAAGCGCTGCCCCACCCAGGCCATCCGGGTGCGGGGCGGCAAAGCGGTGATCGAGGCGGAGCGCTGCATCGACTGCGGCGAGTGCATTCGGCTGTGCCCCCACCGGGCCAAGCGGGCGGTGAGCGACCCGCTGGCGCTGCTGGGGCATTTTGAGTACCGGGTAGCCATCGTGCCGCCCAGCCTCTATGTGCAGTATAACCATCAGAAGAATCAGGACCTTGTGCTGGACGCTTTGTGCCGCGCGGGGTTTGACGACGTGTTTGAGGAGGCTGCCGCCGCCGAGCTCATCAGCGACGCCACCAGCCGCATCATGGCCACCGGCGGCGCGGCGCGTCCGGTCATCAGTTCCGCCTGCCCGGCGGTGACCCGGCTCATCCGGGTGCGCTTCCCCGAGCTGATCGACCACATGCTGCCCTTAGTGCCGCCCATGGAACTGGCGGCCCGCATGGCCAAGAAAACGGCGGCGGAGAAAACCGGCCTGCCGGAGGAAAAAATCGGCTGCATCGCCATCGTGCCCTGCCCGGCCAAGGTCACCATGCGCCGGGCCCCGGTGGGCAGCAGCCGCAGCGCCCTGGACGGGGCGGTGTCGGCGGCGGAAATTTACCCCAAACTGCTGGCTTTGATGGATGGCAGCCGCACCCCGCCCCACCGGGCCAGCGCGGGCGCGGCGGGCCTTGCCTGGGCGGCCAGCGGCGGCGAGGCGCTGTGCCTCTCCGGAGTGGAGAACCATCTGGTGGCCGACGGCATGGAGAGCATCATCCGGGTGCTGGAAGACCTGGAGGACGAAAAATACGACCAGATCGACTTTGTGGAGCTGCGGGCCTGCCCCGGCGGGTGCCTGGGCGGCTCGCTGCAGCTGGAAAACCCCTACATCGCCCGCACCAAGCTCAAGCGGATGCAGCGCACGGCGGCGGGGGCGGTGAACCGGCTTTCCGGTGGGGTGCCCACCGAAATGCTGTGGGACACCGACCTTACTTACGCCCCCGTGCTGGAGCTGGGAGCCACCCGGGTGGAGCGCTTCGAGCGCTACAACCGGATGCAGACCATCCTCAAGACCCTGCCCGGGCTGGACTGCGGCGCCTGCGGCGCGCCCAGCTGCGAGGCGCTGGCGGAGGACGTGGTGCGGGGCGCGGCCCAGGTGAGCGACTGCGTGCTGCTGCGCTGCCGCCAGCTGGAGGCCCGGCTGCGGTCGAAGGAGAGAAAAGGAGGGGCCGGGGAATGAACACGAAAGACCTGCCCGCGGTGTGCGGTTTTTCGCCCCTTGTTCCGGGCGAGGAGCGGGAAATTGAAGGCATCTTCACCGGCGACCTGCTCAGCTGGGCCATGGGCCGGGCCAAGGAGGGAGACGCCTGGTTCACCGTGATGGGCAACGTGAACGCGGTGGCGGTGGCCTCCCTGGCGGACTGCGCCTGCATCGTGCTCTGCCACGGGGCCCGGCTGGACGAGGTGGCCCGCCAGCGGGCGGAAGAGAACGGGGTGCAGGTGCTGGCCACCGACCTGCCGGAATTTGAGGCCAGCCTCGCTTTGGCAAAAGCCATGGGCCTTTAAAAACGAAAGGGGGGGAGAAAGGCGATGCGGTACGACCTGCACCTGCACACCTGCCTTTCCCCCTGCGCCGACCGGGACATGACTCCCGCCACCGTGGCGGGGCTGGCAAAGCTGGCGGGGGCCCGGCTCATCGCCGTCACCGACCACAACAGCGCCCTCAATCTGCCCGCCGCCCAGCGGGCCTGCCGGGAATACGGCCTGCGCCTTCTGCCGGGCCTTGAAGTCACCACCGCCGAGGAGGTGCACCTTTTGTGCTACTTCAAAACGGTGGAAGCGGCGCTGGAATACGGGCGTGACCTTTACGCCGCGCTGCCCGCCTTGCCCTGTGACCCGGTCATCTGGGGCGAACAGTGGGTGATGGACGAGGAGGACAAGGTGCTGGCGAAGGTGGACAAACTGCTCACCGCCGCCTGCGCCTGGCCGCTGGAAGAAGCGGCGGCCCGCTGCCGGGCTTTGGGGGGCGAGCCGGTGCCCGCCCACGCCGACGCCGAGAGCTACTCCGTCTTTGCCATGCTGGGTATGCTGCCCGCCGAGGCGGGCTTTCGGGCGGTGGAGCTGCGGCGGCCGGAACTGGCCGCCGAATATCAGCGGCGGGGCCTGCTGCCGCCGGGGCTGGAGGTGCTTTCTTCCTCCGACGCTCATTTTCTTTCGGCGGTAGGGGAGCGGCTGGGGCAGCTTGCGCCGGACAGTGTGCTGCGAAATTTGCTGTAAAAAGACAAAAGGCCGCCCGGGGGGCGGCCTTTTTATTGTGTTCATTCGGCCAGTGTCTCCAGCGCCGTGCCGGGATAATAATGGGCCAGAATTTCGGCGCAGGACTTGCCGGTGAGGGCCATGGCGCTGGCGCCGTACTGGCTCAGGCCCACCCCGTGGCCATAGCCCTTGGTGGTCACCGAGAACACCCCGTCGGCATACTGGATGGAAAAGCAGGCGCTGCGCAGCCCCAGCGCCGTGCGCAGGTCGGTGCCCCGGATGAACACCCCGGCGCACCGGATCTCGTCCACATAACCGGCAGCGGTGTAGCTGGCCTCGCCGAACCAGCTCTCCGGCTTGCCCTGCTCCGGCTCGGCGCCCGGCACCGCCAGCACGATGGCGTCGTACATCTGCTGGGTGGTGTAGGTCACCGTTTGCTCGTAGCCCTCGGCGGTCAGATCCAGCGTGGAGTCCACCCCGGCCAGATAGGACAGCGCCTCGCTCCACACGTTCTCGCTGGCCTCGGTCTGCCCGTTGCTGATGGCGTGGTAACAGGCGGCGGCGGGCGCGCCCTCGTAGGTGAGCACCTGGTGCAGGATGGGGGTGAACAGCGCCTCCAGCCGGGCCCAGTTCGCCTCAAAGGCCTCGCCCCAGTAGCTCTGCAAGACTTCCCGGGTCATGTAGCCCTGCCGTCGGGCCGGGTCGGCGGAAAACCACGCCCCCTCCAGCTTGTCCGCCGAGGCCCGGTCCCGCTGATACAAAGCATAGCTGTGGCTGGCGATGGCCTGGGCCTTCAGCGCCTCGTCCGGCCAGGTGACGGGCATCTCGCTGGCCGCCGCCCCGATGAGGTATTCCAGCAGCGGCACTTCCAGCACCTGCTGGCTGCCCGCGTCCCACAGGCGGATCACCTCGCTGTCGGCGCTGCCGGTGGCCTCCGGCTCCTGTTCCGCCTCGGGCGCCAGGAACTGGGCGGCGGGGCTTTGGTTCGTCCGGGCGGACTCCGGGGCGGAAGATGCGCCGGCCTCGTCGCCGGAGGCCAGCGCCGGAACGAACAGGCTCACCAGCGGCAGACAGTAGGTGAGCAGGGCGAACAGGGCAATGGGAAGCAGGGCGCGTTTCATAACATCCTCCTTTTTTGCCGCCCTTGCAATTTAAGGGCAAAGCGTGTAATATGAAGAACATATATAAATAGGGATGAACGGCCGCGGGACGCGGCGCAAGAAAAGGGAAAGTATCAAACAGAGAAAGGGGAAAACGCCATGGCGGTGGAAAAGACCCGGCTCGCGCCGGAAACCATGAAATATCTATGCAGAGAGTATCTGGAAAATAACTACATCGACCCCGAGACCAGCGAGCGGCTGGGAGTCAAGCGGGGCCTGCGCAACCCCGACGGCACCGGTGTGCTGGCGGGACTGACCAACGTCTGCGACGTTGTGGGCTACGACAAGACCGAGGACGGCAAGGTGGTGCCCATTCCCGGCAAGCTCATCTACCGGGGCATCAACGTGGAGCAGCTGGCGGAGGAAGCCTATCAGAAGGACCGCTTCGTGTTCGAAGGGGTCATCTGGCTGCTGCTCTTCGGCACCCTGCCCACCTCGGCGGAACTGAAGGAGTTCGGCCAGATCCTGGACAGCCACCGCGCCCTGCCCGACGGCTTTGCCGAGGACATGATCATGAAGGCCCCCAGCCCCAACATCATGAACAAGCTGGCCCGTGGCGTGCTGGCCATGTACAGCTACGACGAGAACCCCGAGGACCTGAGCCTGGAGAACCTGCTGGAGCAGTCCATCAGCCTCATCGCCGGCCTGCCCACCGTCATGGTGAACGCCTGGCAGATCAAGCGGCGCATCTACGACCACCAGAGCATGTTCTTCCACATGCCCATCCCCGGCCAGAGCACCGCCGAGCACATCCTGGCCACCTACCGGGCGGACCAGAAGTTCACCCATGAGGAGGCCAAGCTTCTGGACCTGTGCCTCATGCTTCACGCGGACCACGGCGGCGGCAACAACTCCGCCTTCACCTGCCGGGTGCTGTCCTCTTCGGGCACCGACACCTACTCCGCCATCGCGGCGGCCATCGGCAGCCTGAAAGGCCCCAAGCACGGCGGCGCCAACCTGAAGGTGATGGAGCAGCTGGAGCACATCCGCGCCGGGGTGGAGAACCACACCGACGAGGACGAAGTGCGGGAGTTTTTGCGCAAGATCATCCGCCGGCAGGAGGGCGACGGCAGCGGCCTGATCTACGGCATGGGCCACGCGGTCTACACCCTCAGCGACCCCCGTGCCATCATCCTGCGCCAGCACGCCAAGGACCTGGCCTTTGAAAAGGGCTTTGAGGACGAGTTCAACCTGCTGTGCCTGGTGGAAAAGCTGGGCCCGCAGGTGTTCGCCGAGGAGAAGGGCAACAAGACCGTCTGCGCCAACGTGGACCTTTACAGCGGCCTGATCTACAAGATGCTGGGCATCGAGCCGGATCTGTACACCCCGCTGTTCGCCATCAGCCGCATCCCCGGCTGGTGCGCCCACCGCATCGAAGAGGTAATGTTTGCCAACCGCATCATCCGCCCGGCCTACAAATATCTGGGCGTGCGGCAGAAATACAAGACCCTTGAGGAACGCTGATGAAACGCTTTGCTGCCTTTTTGCTTTTGCTGGTCTCGGCCGCGGCGGGCGTCGCCCGCTGGCTGGACGTGGTGAACTATACCGACCTTGACACCGGCTTCGTCACCTGGGGCCCCGCCTGGGCGCGCTATGCCGTGGCCGGGGGCGTGCTGCTTCTGCTGGCGCTGGGCGCGCTGCTGGCGGCCCGCCGGCCCGCCGCCCTCTGCGGCCAGAGCACGGCCCAGGGCGTGCTGTGCTTTCTGACGGGCTTTGGCTTCGCCGCGCTGGCGGGGGCGGAACTGGCCGGCTGGGCGCAGCTGGACGCCCTCGGCAAAGCGGGCGCGGTGCTGTATCTCATCAGCGCCGTGTGGATGCTGCTGCTGGGCCGCAGCCGGTTCACCCCCGAGTTTGAGGCTCCCACCCGCAGCGCCCTGGTGGGCGTGGCGGGCACCCTCTCGCTCTATCTGCTCACCATCTCCCGCTTCGGCCTTGCCCCCACCGGCATGGCCCGGGTGGACGCCAACTTTGCCGCCCTGGCGGCGCTGGCGGCGCTGCTGTTCTGCACCGCTCAGGCCAAGGTGGCCTACGTGCCCGGCGGGCGCAGCGGCGGCTGGGTGTTCTTCACCGGCGGCGCGGCGTTCCTGTTCTGCACCTGCCTGGCGCTGCCCGGCGTGCTGGCCCGCTTCCTGGTGGGCCTTGCCGGCGCGGCCGACCTGGCCGAGGGCGCGGCGCTGGCGCTGGTGGGCGTGAGCGGCGCGGTGTACGCTTTCGGTTCTGTGGGCGATGAGGCCCCCAAAACCGGCGACATGTAAAAATTGTGTTAAATCCGCGGCCTTCGATTGCTTTCGACGGGCCGCGGGAGTATAATGAAGATGTTGAAAAGGGAGTAGTGTAGGCGGCCTTCTCTGGCCGCCCTGCCGCATCGCCAACATTCCCGGCCTTTGTGCCTGGCGGCGCGGACCCCCACCGGTGGTCACAAGACTTTTCAGCAGCCGCGAAAAGCGGCTGCCGGGAAGTCTTTTTTCTTAACTTGCCCGGCCTACATAAGCGCCGGGCCGTTTTTTTGCCCGGCTGCAGACTGCCGGGCTTTTTTGCTGCCCGGAGAACGGAGGAACGCAAATGGAAAACTGGTACGAAAAAACGACGCAGCAGACGCTGGACGAGCTGAACGTCACCGACGGGGGCCTGTCCGCGGCGGAGGCGGCCCGCCGGCTGGAACAGTACGGCGAGAACAAGCTGTCGGAGGGCAAGAAAAAAAGCGCCCTGCAGGTGTTTGCCGAGCAGTTCAAGGACCTGCTGGTCATCATCCTGGTGGCGGCGGCCCTCATCTCCCTGGCCAGCGGCCAGAGCGAGAGCACGCTGGTCATCTTCGCGGTGCTGCTGCTCAACGCGGTGCTGGGCACCGTGCAGTACCTCAAGGCGGAAAAGAGCCTTGAGAGCCTGAAGGCCATGTCCGCCCCCACCGCCAAGGTGCTTCGGAACGGTGAGACGGTGGCCCTGCCCTCGGCCCAGGTGGTGCCCGGCGACGTGGTGCTGCTGGAGGCCGGCGACATGGTGGTGGCCGACGGCCGGCTGCTCAACAGCTGGTCGCTGAAGATCAACGAGAGCAGCCTCACCGGCGAGAGCGAGCCGGTGGAAAAGACCGACGGCGCGCTGGAAGGGGAGAACATCCCCCTGGGCGACCGCAAGAATATGGCCTTCTCCGGCTCCCTCGTCACCTACGGCCGCGGCCTGATGGTGGTCACCGGCACCGGCATGAACACCGAGATCGGCCACATCGCCGCGCTGATGAACCGCACCCAGCAGCGCAAGACCCCCCTGCAGCAGAGCCTGGACGCCTTCAGCGGCAAGCTGGCGGCGGTCATCATGGCCATCTGCGGCGTGGTGTTCCTTCTTTCCATCTTCCGCAGCGGCATGCCTGTGCTGGACTCTTTGATGTTCGCCGTGGCGCTGGCGGTGGCCGCCATCCCCGAGGCCCTCAGCTCCATCGTCACCATCGTGCTGGCCATGGGCACCCAGAAGATGGCCCGCCAGAACGCGGTCATCAAGGACCTGAAGGCGGTGGAAAGCCTGGGCGCTGTGTCGGTCATCTGCTCCGACAAGACCGGCACCCTTACCCAGAACCGCATGCAGGTGCAGAAAGCCTGGGTGGCCGGCGAGGAGCTGGACGCGGCGGATATGGCCGCCAACGACCCGGCCCAGACCCTGCTGGCCGAGATGGGCATGCTGGCCAGCGACGCCAGCATGAGCGAAGAGGGCGCGGTGGGCGACCCCACCGAGATCGCCCTGGTGCAGCTGGGCCGCGGCATGGGCATGAGCGAGCAGTCCCTGCGGGCGAGTTATCCCCGCCAGGGCGAGCTGGCCTTTGACTCCGACCGCAAGCTGATGAGCACCCTCCACCGGCTGGACGGGGCGCGCACCCTCTACACCAAGGGCGCCATGGACGAGCTGCTGGCCCGCTCCACCCGTATCCTCACCGCCGAGGGCGAGCGGCCCATCACCGCCGAGGACAAAGCCCTGCTGACCGGGGTGAACGAGAGCTGGTCCGGCCAGGGGCTGCGTGTGCTGGGCTTTGCCCGCCGCACGCTGGAGGAGAACGAGCCGCTGACCATGGCCAGCGAGCGAGACTTCACCTTTGTGGGCCTGGTGGCCATGGTGGACCCGCCCCGGCCCGAGTCCATCCAGGCGGTGGCGGACGCCCGCCGCGCCGGCATCCGCACCATCATGATCACCGGCGACCACAAGGTGACCGCCAGCGCCATCGCCGCCCAGATCGGTATCATGCAGCCGGGGGACCAGGCGCTGGACGGCGCGACGCTGCAAAGCATGACCGACGAGCAGCTGGACGAAGTGCTGCCCAAGGTGTCGGTCTACGCCCGGGTGTCGCCGGAGCATAAAATTCGCATCGTGGAGGCCTGGCAGCGCCGGGGCAGCATCGTATCCATGACCGGCGACGGCGTGAACGACGCCCCCGCCCTCAAGCGGGCGGACATCGGCGTGGCCATGGGCATCACCGGCACCGAGGTCAGCAAGGACGCCGCCTCCATGATCCTCACCGACGACAACTTCGCCACCATCGTGCGCGCGGTGGTGAACGGCCGCGGCGTCTACGCCAACATCAAAAACGCCATCCAGTTCCTGCTTTCCGGCAACACGGCGGGCATCCTGTGCGTGCTGTGGGCCTCGCTGGCGGCGCTGCCGGTGCCCTTCCAGGCGGTGCACCTGCTGTTCATCAACCTGCTCACCGACAGCCTGCCCGCCATCGCCATCGGCATGGAGCCCGCGGGCGACGACCTGCTGGACCAGCCTCCCCGCGACCCCAAACAGCCCCTGCTGGATAAGGGCCTGCTGGGCGCCATCGGCGCACAAGGGCTGCTGATCGGCGCGGCCACCATGACCGCCTTCTATCTGGGCCTTTCCGCCGGCGGCGCGGCCATGGCCAGCACCATGGCCTTCGCCACCCTGACGCTGGCCCGCCTGTTCCACGGCTTCAACTGCCGCGGCCGGGCGTCCATCTTCAAGCTGGGCTTTGCCGGCAACTGGTACTCCCTGGGCGCCTTCGTCCTGGGCGTGGCCCTGCTGGCCACGGTGCTCTTCGTGCCCGGCCTCTCCGGCCTCTTCGCCGTGAGCGCCCTCTCCGCCGCCCAGCTGGGGCAGATCGCCCTGCTGGCCGTGGCGCCCACCGTGGTCATCCAGTTCTACAAGATCATCAAACGCTGAAAAAACAAAAAGCGGCCCTGTGCCGGGAACTTCCCGGCCCAGGGCCGCTCGTTTGCGTTCTTATGTATCCTCGGCGGTCAGCTCGCCCCGCAGGCTGCGGCACATCAGGCCCTTCACCTCGGCGGCGGTCAGCCCCTTGCTGAACAGGTAGTAGAGCTTGGCAACGGCGGCCTCGGTGGTCATGTCGCAGCCGCTCACCGCGCCCGCCGCCGTCAGCGCCGCGCTGGCGGCGTATTTGCCCAGCAGCACCCCGCCCTCAAAGCACTGGCTGCACACCGTCAGCACCGCGCCGTTCTGCCCGGCCTTGCGGATGAGGGGCGGCAATGCGCCCCGGGTGTCCGGGATGTTGCCCGCGCCGAAGGTCTCCAGAACGATGCCCCGCAGGCGGCTGGTCATGATGGGCTCGAACAGGTCGAACTGGATGCCCGGGAACACCTTCAGCACCCCGATGGGCACGTTGTCGAAGGGCACCAGCGCCGGCGGGCCTTCCGGTTCCGGGCGGCACAGGGCCGCCTCGTCGTAGCGGATGTTCACCCCCGCGATGGCCAGCGGCGGGTAGTTGGGGCTGGAGAAGGCCCGCAGGCCGTCCGCCGAGCGCTTCACCGCCCGGCAGCCCCGCAGCAGCTTGCCGCCAAAGTAAAGGCACACCTCGGCGGCCTTGCCCTGGGCCGCGATGATGAGGCTGGTGATGAGGTTCTCCCGCCCGTCGCTGCGCAGGCGGCACAGGGGGATCTGGCTGCCGGTGAGCACCACCGGCTTTTGCAGGTTCTCCAGCATGAAGCTCAGCGCCCCGGCGGTGTAGGCCATGGTGTCGGTGCCGTGCAGCACCACAAAGCCGTCGTAGTCGTTGTAGCGCTCAAAAATGGCCCGGCCCACGGCGTTCCATTCGTCCACCGCGATGTTGGAGGAGTCCAGCAGCGGGTCCATCTCCACCAGCTCCCAGTCCGGCGCTTCGGGGCCGGTGAGCTCCGGCATGGCCGCCAGAACAGGCCCCAGATACCCCGGCCGGGGGGCGTAGCCCTTGGGGGTGGGCACCATGCCGATGGTGCCGCCGGTGTAGAGGATACAAATTCGCTTTTTCATGCCCTGCCTCCCGAAAAATCGTGTACGTCCATTATAATACACCCTTTTTTGCGGGTCAATCGGGCAGGATGCACCGGGGGGAAAGCTGCACATACACCGGGCTGTACCGGTCGGCCAGCAGGGCGGCGGCATGGGGCGGGCGGGGCAGCTTTGCCACCGGGCACAGCGGCAGCGACAGCGCCGCCGCCACCCCTTTGCCCGGGCGGCTCTCCAGCGTGAAGGCCCCGCCGTACCGGGCCGCGAAGGCAGCGGCCAGCGGCAGCCCCAGCCCGAGACCCGGCAGGCTGCCCGCCCCGGCGAAGGGGGTCAGGGCCAGCCGCTGGCGGTGGGGCGGGATGCCCGGCCCCCAGTCCCGCAAAAGCAGCACCGCCCGGCTGCCCTGGCGCAGGCAGCGCACGCTCACCGCCGGCTTCGCCCCGCCGTACAAAAGGCTGTTGCACAAAAGATTCAAAAGCGCCGCCGCGAAGGCCGGCTCGGCGGCGGCCACCGGCAGCGGCTGGCAGCAGCCGGAAAACCGCAGCAGGGAAGGGGAGGTGGGGCACACCTCCCGCGCCGCCTCCATCAGCGCGCGGGCGCTGGCCGCAAGGTCCATCACCCGCGGCGGCCGTCCGCCCGCGGTGAGGTAGGCCCAGGTCTCCAGATTCTGCGCCGCCCGCAGGATGCGGTAGGCGGCGGCCCGCTGCGCCGCCCCTTCGGCCGTGAGCACCTCGGCGCACTCCGCGCGCAGCAGCGCCGCCGTGCGGCGGGCGCACTCCGCCTGCAGGCTCATGTGCATTCCTCCCTTTGGCAGTGTTCTCCCTTTAGTGTGACGGCGCGCGGCCCGTTCATGCGCAGGTTGTACCTTCCAAAGTTTTCTTTTGCATTTTCGCGTTAAATTCTTCACAACCCCTTGTGCTTTGAAAAAAATTGCGATACAATAAGACCAGCCGTGAGATGTTCCGCCCGCAAGGGCGTGACGCGAATCATAAGGAGGATTTTACAATGGCAGTGAAAGTTGCAATCAATGGTTTCGGCCGCATCGGCCGTCTGGCCTTCCGTCAGATGTTTGGCGCGGAGGGCTACGAAGTGGTGGCCATCAACGATCTGACCAGCCCCGAGATGCTGGCCCATCTGCTGAAGTACGATACCGCCCAGGGCCGTTACGACGGTCACACCGTGGTGGCCGGTGAGGACTCCATCACCGTGGACGGCAAGAAGATCACCATCTACAAGAACCCCAACCCCGCCGAGCTGCCCTGGGGCGAGCTGGGTGTGGACGTGGTGCTGGAGTGCACCGGTTTCTTCACCAAGAAGGACAAGGCCATGGCTCACATCGAAGCCGGCGCCAAGAAGGTCGTCATCTCTGCCCCCGCCGGCAACGACCTGAAGACCATCGTTTACAGCGTGAACGAGAACACCCTGACCGCCGATGACCAGATCATCAGCGCCGCTTCCTGCACCACCAACTGCCTGGCTCCCATGGCGAAGGTCCTGAACGACACCTATCCCATCCAGAGCGGCATCATGACCACCGTCCACGCCTACACCGGCGACCAGATGATCCTGGACGGCCCCCACCGCAAGGGCGACCTGCGTCGTGCCCGTGCCGGCGCCGCCAACATCGTTCCCAACAGCACCGGCGCTGCCAAGGCCATCGGCCTGGTCATCCCCGAGCTGAACGGCAAGCTGATCGGCTCTGCCCAGCGCGTGCCTGTTCCCACCGGCTCCACCACCATCCTGGTGGCCGTCGTTAAGGGCAAGGACGTGACCAAGGAGAGCATCAACGCCGCCATGAAGGCCGCCGCTTCCGACAGCTACGGCTACAACGAGGATCCCATCGTGTCCAGCGACGTCATCGGCATGACCTACGGCAGCCTGTTCGACGCCACCCAGACCATGGTCACCAAGATCGACGACGACACCTACCAGGTGCAGGTCGTGTCCTGGTACGACAACGAGAACAGCTACACCAGCCAGATGGTCCGCACCA